>CAYJHD010000017.1:0-40515 GCA_964370015.1 uncultured Desulfovibrionaceae bacterium
TTCAATTTATGTATTTTGAAAACAACTGTCAAGTTCATTTTCATATTTTCTTCATCTTATTGTCTCTACACGCTCTTTATTTCCTAGTTTTATGCTTTTTTTGCTCTACTGCACGTATTGCATTTTTTATGCAGCAAAAGTACACTGCCATTTTATACAGAACGAACAACACCCCCATAACACACCATTATACATTACTAAATCATCATGAAACAACCCAATCCAGACATGGCCAAGGCAAGAATTCAAGAGCTCACACAAAACCTTGAAAAGTATAATTATCAATACCATAGCCTTGACGCACCAAGCATCAGCGATGCAGAGTACGACGCATTATTTAATGAATTAGTCGTCTTAGAAGAGCAATATCCCCATTTACGCTTGCCCCACTCCCCCACAACCCGTGTGGGTGGAGCCGTGTTGCCTTGGCTTGAGAAACAAAAACACAGCCTAACCATGTATAGCCTTGACAATGTTTTCCATGATGAGCAGTGGCAAGACTGGCTTTCACGCATGCATAAAGCATTACCGGAAGTACAAGGAAATGACCTTCACGCGCTGGATACTTTTTGGTGCGACCCAAAATTAGACGGCCTTGCCATGGAACTTGTTTACGAGCATGGACAACTTTCCATGGCACTCACACGAGGAGATGGTGAAGTGGGCGAGGTGGTGACAGAACAAGTGCGTACCATTAAAAATGTGCCCCTGCGTTTGCAGACTTCAGAAGAATTTCCTGTGCCTCCACGCGTGGAGGTGCGCGGCGAAGTGGTCATCTACAAAAAAGACTTTGCCAAGCTTAACGCCACCCAAGAAGAAGCCGGCGGTAAAATTTTTGCCAATCCGAGAAATGCGGCGGCGGGCTCTGTGCGCCAATTGGATAGCAAAGTTACTGCCAAGCGTCCTTTGCGTTTTTTTGCCTATGGGGTGGGGCTCATGATTTGGGAAAATATCTCCCCTTGGAAAAATCATGAAAGACTCATGCAAACGCTTAAAGCATGGGGCTTTGCCACGCCACCGCAAGGAAGACTTTGCCATGGAAGTGCAGATGTGTTGCGCATGACGCAAAACATCCATCAGCACCGCGCAGCTTACCCCATGGACATAGACGGCGCCGTGGTGAAGGTCAATAGCCTGGAGGCTCAAGAGGCTCTGGGCTTCACCGCCAGAGCACCGCGTTTTGCCGTGGCTTTTAAATTTCCCGCAGAAAAAGTACAAACCAAGCTTTTAGACATAGAAATCCAAGTGGGGCGCACAGGTGTACTCACTCCCGTGGCCGTACTAGAGCCTACCAATGTGGGCGGGGTCATGGTCAGTCGCGCCACCTTACATAATGAAGACGAAATAAAAGCCAAGGACGTGCGCATAGGTGATACCGTGTTCATTCAACGTGCCGGCGACGTTATCCCCGAAGTACTGGGCCCTGTGTTGGAACTGCGCCCCGAGCAAGCTCTGCCTTACGATTTTCCGCATACCTGCCCCATGTGCCAAGAACCTGCCACGCGCGAGGAAGGTCAAGCGGCATGGCGATGCAACAATAGTTCTTGCCCTGCCGTGCTGTTACAAAGCATCAAGCACTTTGTGAGCAAAACAGGACTGGACGTACAAGGAATTGGGCAAAAATGGATTGAGCAGCTCGTCAAAAAAGGCCTTGTGAAAAGCCCTGCCGACCTCTTCACCTTACAAGAAGATATTTTGCTCAAATTTGATCGCATGGGCGAAGTGCTGGCAGAAAAATTTGTGGCGGCCTTTGCTGAAGCCAAAGAAAAAGCCACATTGGCAAAATTCATCAATGCTCTTGGCATACGTCATGTGGGTGCGCAAACGGCTAAACTTCTGGCAAAAAATTATCCCAATATGGATGCCCTCGCCATGGTAAAGGCAGAAGAGTTCATGCAATTGCCGGACATTGGGCCAGAAATGGCTGCCTCATTGGAAGACTATTTTCAAAGCGAAAGTAATAAACACTTGCTCAACCGCCTTAAAGAATTGGGGCTTAATCCACAGGCAGTCGCGTTCGCCTCAGCCACACAAGCAGGTACAGAGGTAACCACCGCGGCTTCTCCCCTTGCCGGAAAAAAAATGCTCTTCACCGGAACCCTCAGCATGGCGCGCCACGAAGCCGCCGCCAAGGCCGAGGAAGTCGGTGCTGAAATCATGGGAAGTATTAGCAAAAAATTGGATTATTTGGTGGCAGGAGAAAATGCCGGATCCAAGCTGGAAAAAGCACTAAAATTGGGCATTACTATCCTAAGCGAAGAAGAATTCTTAACCCTATGCCAAAAAGATGAACTTGCGCTAGAGGCAACAGAAGAAGAGATGCCTATGAAGGAAGATATACAACAAGATTCCCTCCCGAGCACCTCAGAAACATCGCCGATCGAGCAAGAAAAGCATATCAAAGAGGCAGAGGAAAAAAAATCACCGCCTGCTTCCAAAAAAATTGCAGAGAAAACACCACCAAAGCAAGGTTCGCTTTTCGGTTAAATAAACACAAGGCAAAGCATGCCCCCCAGAAAAGAGCATGTTGCCAAGTGAAGGTAAAACAGCTAGTGTTATGCCCTTTAGGGCGTACTTGCACCCATATATATTTTTATTAACACCTTAAAAAGTAAGGAATATACCATGACAACTCCCATCATCATTACCGGCGCTTGTGGGCGCATGGGTAAAACCCTTGTGGAATTGATTCAAGCAGACCCTCAATGCACCTTGGTGGGCCTTTTAGAGCATAAAGACTTTGCTCACCTCAATCCCAATGCCCCTTGTGCCATTGGCAGCAATGCAGAAGAGCTTTTGGCGCAACACCCCACAGCGGTCATCATCGATTTTACCGCACCAGAAGCCACGGTGGAGCTTTGTAAGGTGGCCGCCAAATACGGTAATTCTGTCATCATTGGCACCACGGGCTTGAACGAAGAGCAAAAAAATACTTTAAATGAACTTGCCACACAAACACGTTTATTTTGGGCACCCAATATGAGCATTGGCGTTAACGTTTTATTAAAAGTATTGCCGCAATTGGTGCAAATGCTTGGCGAAGATTATGATATGGAAATGGTGGAATTGCACCACAACCGTAAAAAAGACTCCCCCAGCGGCACAGCCCTCAAACTTGCAGAGTGCTTAGCCGAAGCCAGACAATGGGCTTTAGACGACGTGGCTTGTTATCACCGCGAAGGTATCATTGGCGAGCGTCCCAAAAAAGAAATGGGCATTCAAACCATTCGCGGCGGCGATGTGGTGGGCGTACACACCATGTATTTCATGGGAGCTGGCGAGCGCATTGAAGTGACGCACCAAGCACATTCGCGCGAAACCTTTGCACAAGGTGCCGTTCGCGCGGCCAAATGGTTGCATACGCAGCCCATGGGCAAGCTGTACACCATGCAAGATATTTTCTAGATTTTTTCTTGAAATATCTTTTTCTTTTGTATAAGATATGCAAAGAACAGTGTTTTTTACACCATGATGTTTTTTCTAAGCGTCTTGTAAATGGTTTTTAATCCATGCCTTTTTCATGGAATAAATATTTTTTGTGTATCCGTGTCATGACGACATGCTTTTAAATAATGAGGTAAAATATGCCGCAAGTAGCAGCTCGCATCAGCAACGATCAAGAGCGTTGGCTAAAAGATTATTTCCGTACAAAAAGCGCAGGAGCAGAATTTATTCTGCCTTGGGCTGTGGATACATTCTTTAGAGCTATTTCCAGCATAAAATCCACCTTCACTCCTGCTGAGCTTAAGACCATCATTGAATCTCATAAAGATTTAAAGTTGTTACCAGACCATACTCGCTTGTCGTATTTGCACTTGCGCGTTATGGATGCTTGCGATGTGGGCAATGCTCACCTAAAGCATGGAGCCGCCAAAGCTCCTCTTGAGGCCAAGATTAAACGCCTTGACGACACACAAGCCACTGCCCTCATGGTATGGGCTTCAGCTTTTTGGGTGAGCAAAAACTGCTCCGTAGAGTCTTTGGACGAATATATAAAAGTATATTAAGAGCAGCTGCATAGCTTTGTGAAAGGGGTGCTTAGCACCCCTTTTTTTATGCACATTCCCCTTGCTCCAGCCCAAAAAGTATTTATATTTTAGAATAAACACACAACACTTTTACACCGCCGTACAAGGCAAAACTTTGCCTTATTCTTTGTTGCGCTTTGCAAAGTCTACTTCCATAAAAAACACTCTTACCCCTTAAAGGCCCTTTATGAGCTCTGCACACCAAAGCACCGACATGTTGCACGCCCCCGTGGTACGCATGTTTTATCGCTACAGCATCCCATGGACCCTTTCTTTCATGCTCATTTCTTCGGCAGGCGTGGTGGATGGTATTTTTGTGGGGCAATATGTGGGAGAGCTTGCCTTGGCCTCGCTCAATATTATTTGGCCCGTGTTTTCCGTGGTGGTGGGGGTGACCATTGCTTTGGCTTCGGGCGGCGGGGTACGTTGTGCGGCCTATCTAGGTAAGGGGAATATTCAAGCGGCGCAAGGTATTTATACCAAGGTCATGCTGGCTGGTGTTGTTTTTGCCCTAAGTATTTCCTTGTGTTGCTATCTTTTTGCTGAGCAAATAAGCCGTGCACTGGGTGCCAATGACACGCTCATGCACAACAGTGTGCTTTACCTGAAAACCATCAGCTACTTTTTTCCGGCCATGATTATGGCTTATGTGATGTCCTACTTTTTACGCGTGGATGAACGCCCCAATCTGGCATCGGGGGGATTTGTGCTGGCGGCCATTGCCAATGTCATCTTGGATTATTTTTTGGTGGCGCATTTTTCCATGGGGATTCGCGGCGCAGCTTTGGCCACGGGCATAAGTAATACCCTATGCCTTGTGGTCTACATTGCTGGCTATATTTTCGCTAATACTCCAAGACAATTATACTTCACTCGCCAAAAAGGCTCTTGGGTGGAAATATTTCAAAGTATTTGGAATGGCATTTCAGAAATGATCAATGAAATATCCACGGGCTTTGTTATTATTCTCATTAATATTAGCGTCATGCGATTACTGGGCCCCATGGGTGTGGCGGCTTTTACCATCATATCCTATGTTAACTGGTTTTGCCTCATGCTGGCCTATGGATTTAGCGATTCACTCAGTCCACTTGTGAGTGCCAATCATGCCTGCAGGCTACACAGACGCACACGCTCTCTCCTTATGGCCGGTGCAGGGTCGGTATTCAGCATTTGCCTGCTTTGTTTTTTAGCCATGACCTTTTACCCTGAGTATCTCATTGCCGCCTTTGTGACAGAGCAAAGCCAAACCGTAGCCTTTGCCGAAAACTTCATGCACATAAGCCGCTTCATGTTCTTCTTCTGCGGAGTGAATATAATTATCACGTCTTTCTTTACAGGCATATTAGCCGCCGGTGCTTCCGCCCTCATAGCCGTATTGCGCACCCTACTTTTTCCTGTGCTCTTCATTTGGCTCTTACCACCCTACCTAGGTGCAGACGGCATAGCCTTGGCCCTGCCCCTCAGCGAAGGCCTCACCTTTTTGGTAGCTTTGTATATTTTATATAAGAAAATGCCCAGATCCGGACGTTAATAACCCATTAACAAAGGAAAAACTGCGCCACACACAGTTTTCCCTCATATATGTATCATAAAGCGTTTTTACTCTGGTTTAGAAACAAAAACCTCATCGCGCCCATCATGTTCTTTCACAAGTACATTAACTTGCTCATACATTTCAGTATCCACAGTGCGTCCCACGTAGTTGGCTTCGATGGGTAATTCTCTATGGCCTCTGTCCACAAGCACCAAAAGTTCCACCTTTTGCGGACGACCATAATCAAGCAAAGCCTCCAAAGCCGCGCGAATGGTACGCCCCGTATACAGAACATCATCCACCAATATGACACTCATGCCATCCACATGTTGTGGAATATCTGATTGCCCAATGTGCGGCTTGGCATCAAGACTTGTCCAGTCGTCGCGGTATAAATTAATATCTAATGTGCCAAAGGCCACATCGTGCTTTACGCGATCTTGCAAAAAAGCATGCAATCGTTTGGCCAAATCTGCACCGCGTCTTTGAATACCCACCAACATAAGATTATGGCAATGCCCATGCTGTTCTACCATTTGCAAAGCCAAACGCTCCAAGGTGCGTGCCACATCTTCTTCTTGCATGATTATTTTATTTTTCATATGCGTAAACCTCCAAGATATCAAAGCCATGACCTTTTCATGCATATATCATCTCCAAGGGGCATGGTTTGAAATATAAGCATACGAAAATTCCTCTCCTTTGTGAAGAGCCACAAAAGCCTTTTTATCCCCTTAACAACATCAGGTATTACAATGTATAACTCGCATACGCACAAGAAAAGGACATTTATTCCATTGACAAATGCCCATGCTATGCTTAGCTTTAGCTGTACTTAATTTCAGGAGGCCATTCATGGTTGAATTAACAGAAGGCGCACGCAAAGAGCTTGAAGCTTACTTTGCTGACAAAGAAAAAGGATCTATTCGTGTTTATCTTGCACCCGGTGGCTGAAGCGGCCCACGCTTAGCATTGGCTCTGGATGAGCCAACCGATGAAGATAGCTCTTTCGACGTAGATGGTTTTACATTTTGCATCAACAAAGAACTCTTAGAACAAGTTGAAGGCGTTTCCCTCGACTTTGGTTACATGGGTTTTGCCATCAACCCCACCAAGCCCCTACCCTCTAGCGGTGGTAGTAGCTGCGGCGGTTGTTCCAGCAGTTCCTCTTGCGGTTCTGGCAACTAGGACCATCTATATACAAAATAAAAAGCCAAGGCATTGCCTTGGCTTTTTTTGTGGAAAGTACTGCGTAATGTAACTACTGCTTATTCAGCTGTATCTTGCCCTTCTTGCAATAAGGTATGACCATCAAGCACAGCCAAGTCCAACTCCCCCTCCGCCTTAGCTTTATTGGATACATCACGCAAAGCTTGCCATAGAGCCTCAAGGCCCATGCGGCTGGCAGAAGATGTCACAAGGGGCATGGCACCATGTAAATGCTTGGACCACATTTTTTGCTTTTCTGCCCTTTCTTTTTGCTTACATTTATCAGCTTTGGTCAAAATGGGGAGTAAAGGAATGCCATTGTCTTGGGCAAAGGCCACCAATTGCAGGTCAATCTTTTGCGGCGGCAAGCGGCAATCAAGTAAAATAACCAAGGCTTTCAAAGATTGACACCCCACCAAGTAACGCTGCATGAGTTTTCCCCAAGCATTACGTTCGGTTTTGCTACATTTGGCATAGCCATAGCCTGGTAAATCCACCACATAAAAGTCATCGGGCTCCACGCGATAAAAATTCACCGAACGGGTTTTGCCGGGAGTGGCACTGGTTTTAGCTAAAGATTTACGCCCGGCTAAAGCATTGACCAGGGAAGATTTCCCCACATTGGAACGGCCCGCCAAGGCTATTTGCACACTATCAAGGGTGATAATTTGTTCAAAAGTATAGGCTGTGGTTTCTAAAATAAGTTGGGATTGCATATAATTCTCGCTTGTTTTGTCTGGCAAAGTAGGAAACGAATTTTTTTCAGATAAAGGGCCCATGACAAGACTTTAACTTGACAAGGAAAAACGAATAAGTAAAAATTCTGAGCTTTCGTACTCTGTACTTATAGCCCTGTCTTTTATAAAATGCAAATGGTGAAAATATGCTGAAAATTCTCATAATGAATGGTCCCAATTTACGTGCCCTTGGTCAAAGACAGCCGGATATTTACGGCCATGAGGGGCTTGACGCCATACCGGGTGCCGTACACAAGCTTATGCCCCATTTGGCAGACAGCATTCAGTTGGAATTTTTTCAATCAAATCACGAAGGCGCACTCATTGACAGACTAGAGCAAGCCAGAGAGGACGGCACCCACGGCGTGGTGCTCAATGCCGGTGCTTTTACGCACACAAGCCTTGCCTTGGCAGATTGCCTTGCTTGGATTGACGTGCCGTGCGTGGAAGTGCACATTAGCAACGTACTGGCTCGTGAAGAAGAAATACGCCAAAAAAGCTATATTGGTCGCCATGTTATCGGCGTCATAGCCGGATTTGGCATTCAAAGTTACGCCCTTGGTGTACAAGCCTTGGCGTCATATATTACTAAATAGGAGTTATTATGTATTCTACCACCGACTTTAAAAGAGGCCTGAAAATCGAAATCGACGGCACTCCCTACGAAATAGTAGAATTTCAACACTTTAAGCCAGGCAAAGGCGGCGCCATGGTGCGCACCAAATTGCGCAATATTTTGAATGGTCGCGTGGTGGACAACACCTTCCGCTCCGGTGAAAAGGTTGAGCGTCCCAATTTGGAAACTCGCGATATGCAATTCCTCTATCATGAAGGTGAAGATCTTATTTTCATGGATATGACCACCTACGAACAATTGCAAATCAAGGCCGCTTCCACCGATGGCAAGTCCGGCTTTTTGAAAGATGGTCAAGAGTGTAGCGTACTTCTTTACAATGAAATGCCCATCGACATTGAAATCCCCGTATCTCTTATCTTGGAAGTGGTACAAACAGAACCCGGCGCCAAGGGCGACACCGTGTCTAACGTCACCAAGCCTGCCACTTTGGAAACAGGCCTTGTGATTCAAGTGCCTTTGTTTGTGAACGAAGGCAACAGAGTTAAAGTTGACACACGCACCAAGGAATACTTGGGCCGCGAATCTTAAAAAATATCTCCACGGTCGGCTTTGAGCTTGAACAGGTCTTTTTCCTTTTAAGCAAGCCGACCGCGGAACAAAAAAAACGCCACACATTCATTTCCTCTCTTCTCACACAGAGCACACCTTTACAAAAGTGCCATAAAATCTTAATTTTCACTCATAAAAATTGGCTCTAGTTGTTTCAACCATGGAGATGAACTCTTCATGGAAATAGTATCCCCTTATATCAGCTCCACTTTACCTAAGACGCATTTCAATTTCACTGCAATGAAGCCGTGAAAAGTTTTAGAAAAAGGGAGGGGGTATGGGGGAGGGAAATAACCTTTTTCCAAAAATGTTTTTCCCTCACCCATAAAAAATATGCTTCAACTTAATAATAACCATAGAGGTGCTCACAAAAGATTACTCTTCTGAGAGCACAGGAGGATATTTATACGGAACCGCGTAACCTTGCCCGTGATTTCACAGGGTATTTTCTTGTCTTCTTGGGTCTTTACATCTTGCTCAGCTTGGTCACACATTCTCAGGTGGATCCAAGCCTTAATCACGTGCTCAGCGATGATAGCGTGGTGCAAAATTATGCCGGAAAGCTTGGCGCCTATATATCTGGAAGCTTGAGTGATCTTTTTGGCATTGCCGCCTATGTTTGGCCCTTGGTCTTTGGTGCCGTGGGTGTGGCATGCATTGTACCGGCCTATGAATTGGTATGGTGGCGCTGGCTGGGTTATTTTTTACTCACCATTTGCCTTCTGTTCATTGGCGCGGCCTTTGACATTCAAATAGGTGAAATTTATAGCGGCGGCATGGTGGGTGCCACCTTGTATGAGCACGCTTCAGCCATGCTCAGCCATTGGGGTTCTGTGATTTTATGGTTCTTCCTCTTTACCATGGCTACGCAATTAACCTTTGGTATTTCTTGGCTTAATGTTTGCCGCAAAATTAAATTACTATGCCAAACACGCATTTCTGCCGTGCATATGCCTGCTTTGCCAGAGCTAAAAATGCCAGCTTTACCCAGCCCCAAAAGCCTCATGGAGAAAATCACCAATAAGCCTGCTCATGCACCCATGCCCGATGTCTATGATGTGGAGAGCCATGACGTGGACGATCCCAATATACGCGTTGTTCCCAGAAAAAAGCCTAAAAAAGCACGTTCTGCGGCAACGGCTGACACAGAAAGGCAGGAAAAAGCATCTCAGTCAAAAGAGCACGATGCAGACTATGATGACTACGATGAAGATAGAGCTGATGCCCATGACGACGAATATGAGCAAAATGGCTCCACAGGCAATCAAAGGTATTATGATGAAGACGATGATTACGACGACGACCAAGATTACCACGATCACGACCATGACAACCAAGAAAATCATCTATCCGATGATGTGCAAGACTACGTAGATGATTATGTGGACGATCTGTACGAAGAAGAATCCACACCTGCGCCTCAGCCGGAAAAGAAATCACGCGGCCTATTTTCCTTTGGAACAAAAGAAGAGAGTACCGCGCAAGAGCAGCCTGCACCTCAACCACAAGCGAGACCTCAACAAGCTTCCATGGCCAAAGCAGGCGTAAGAACCAAATACGCCTTCCCTTCGTTGGAGCTTTTACAAAGTGCCACGCCTTCCTCCCCCACTGCTCGCGGTGAAATGGAACAAAAAGGACAAGCTCTCGTTTCTTGCCTGTCGGACTTTGGCATTCAAGGGGAGCTGGTGCGCATTACTCCCGGCCCTGTGGTGACCATGTATGAGTTTCGCCCTGCCGCCGGCATTCGCGTGAACCGTATTGCCAACCTCACCGACGATATTGCCTTGGCGCTCAAGGCCATGGCCATACGCATTCAGGCGCCCATTCCCGGGTCTGACACGGTGGGCATTGAAATTCCCAATGTGCAACGCGACATTGTAAACTTTCGTGAAATTTTAGAATCCAAAGCCTTCACCGACGCCGGCGGCCCCTTGAATATGGTGCTGGGTAAAAATATTGCCGGCAAACCCTTTGTGGCAGAGCTGTCTAAAATGCCACACCTTTTGGTGGCAGGGGCCACGGGTGCCGGTAAGAGTGTGGGGCTTAACGCCATTCTCATGAGCTTACTCTACACCACGCAGCCCGATGACATGCAATTATTACTCATTGACCCCAAACGCATTGAAATGGCCGTGTATGCCGATTTACCACATTTGGTGCACCCTGTGGTCACTGAAATGCAATTTGCCAAAACAGCTCTAGAATGGGCCGTGGCTGAAATGGATAAACGCTATGAAGCCATGGCACGTCTTGGCGTGCGTAATATCACAGGCTACAACCAAAAGCTCAAAGACCTGGGGGACAACAGACCTCCCGAACTCTCTGAACTGGAGCCCTTGCCTTACCTTGTTATCATCATTGACGAGCTGGCAGACCTTATGCTCACCGCCGCCCGTGAGGTAGAAACCAGCATTGTGCGCTTGGCTCAGCTGGCACGCGCCGCCGGTATTCATATGATTTTAGCCACACAGCGACCTTCTGTGGACGTGGTCACGGGTATCATTAAGGCCAACTTCCCTTGCCGTATTTCCTTCCAAGTGACCAGTAAGCATGACTCGCGCACCATCTTAGACATGGTGGGTGCTGAGCATCTTCTTGGGAAAGGCGATATGCTGTATAAGCCCAGTGGTGGACGCCTCATGCGTTTGCACGGCCCCTTTGTGCCCGATGAAGAAGTACAAGCCGTGGTATCGCATTGGAAAAGACAATCACCGCCCAAGTATAAAGTGGACTTTGCCGCTTGGGGCACGGAGCAAAATGAAGTTTCCGGCTCCGGCCTTGGAGATGCCACCGATGATTCCCTCTATCCACAAGTACGCGCCTTTGTGGAAGAGCAAGGAAAGGCTTCCATCTCCTTGGTGCAAAGACGTTTTCGCATTGGTTTTAACCGCGCCGCAGTTCTCATGGAGCAATTGGAGCGCGATGGCATCATAGGCCCTGCCGACGGCAGCAAGCCGCGCAGTGTTATCAACCGATAAGATAGTGACGCTCATGAAGGTGGGATAGCTCTTACGAGCGCATAAGAGCCCCTCCCCCTCCATGCATTAGCCCTTTTACACAGCGCTTATACACGAGAATACTATGAAAAAACATATGACAGGCCTTGCTTGTATGCTTTTTGTTTCCTTCACTTCTTTTGCCCATGGGGCTTCTTTGGAAGCGGAAATCCAAAAGAAATATCAAGAGGTCAATACCATTAGCACCAGCTTTGAACAAAGCCTTGCCCATAAGGAAAGCGGTAGTGTGCAAAAACGCCAAGGGGAACTATTTTTCAGTAAACCCTTTCTAGTGCGCTGGGAAACAAAAGAACCCCATGCGGAGCTTTTACTCATTGGCAAAGATATGGTGTGGAACTACTTGCCCGAAGAAGAAGTGGCCTACACCTATGACGCAGAAATTGTGGAAGGCTCACGCCCTTTGGTGCAAGTTATCACCGGCCAAGCGCAGCTTAGCAAGGACTTTGCCGTGAAAAATGCTGGCAAAGAAGATGGCTACACCAAGCTTATCCTCTACCCCCATGACCCAAGCCCCGACATGGTGGAAGCCATCATTTGGGTGGATGATGCCAAACTCATTCGTAAAGCCAGCATCATAGATTTTTATGGCAACAGCAACACATTGGCCTTCACGAAAATAGCCTTAAACAACACACTCTCACAAAACACCTTCACTTTTACGCCGCCCAAGGGCGTAGATGTGGAAAATGGCATGCGAGAATAGAAATTTTTTAATTAAACCGTAAAAACAATTTGAGTGGAGAGGGTCATGCACCTTCTCCACTTTTTTTGACCTTTTTTACCACAGTAATATTTTTCTTCCCTTAGAAAAAAAAATTCTCTTCTCTACGCTAGACTTTCCTCAAAATTCTTTTATACTGTATGCAAAATACAGCGCAGTTTTTCTGAGGAGGCATTCATGCAACTTAAAAAAAGCTCTCTCGGCCAAGAGGCCACCCAGCTCTTACGCAAAATGGTTCTGGACGGGCATTTCAGCGAAGGTGAACGTTTGGTGGAAGATCGCATTGCCACAGAACTTGGCATAAGCCGCACGCCTTTACGCGAAGCCTTACACCGTCTTGCCCAAGAAGGGCTTTTGGAAAAAAGACGTACAGGGGGCTATATCTTACGGTCTTTACAGCGCACAGAAATAGAAGACGCCATTGCCATTCGCTCCATGCTCGAATCCTATGCCACATCCTTGGCTGCAAAGCGTAGCACCGAGGAACAAAAACAAGCTCTGCGGCAAAACCTTGAGCAATTTAGCACCACGTCTTCGCAAGATATCCCAACCTTGGTACAATTGAATGAAGATTTTCATGGCATGCTACGCGATGCGGCCCACTCACCCCTTCTTGCGCAGCTTTTAACCGAGCTTGACGGTGTGGTGGAACGTCTTTTGCGCCCCACCATTTCCCATATAGAAGCTGAATGGTCCGATGCCGATCATATACGCATAGTAGAGAGCATTGAAAAAGGCGATGCTCAAGGGGCAAGCCTTGCCATGCAAGAGCATATCAACCACGCCAAGGAAACCATCTTCACGCATTTAGAAAAGGATGCAAAAGACGACGAATAAAAATAGATCGTATGGCACACAAAAATATTGAATATCATTTTTCATCGTTCACAAAAAAAGCCCTGCATCATTACTGATACAGGGCTTTTTCATATCATATTTTTTGAAAGACTCTTAGAGCCACTCAAACCATGTTTTCCAAGTACCTTCGCGCTTTTCACGCTTTTCTTGGTTTTCTTCCTTGGTGTATTCATGATAAGCGGCTAGGCTTTTCTTTTGGGCATGTTCAGCCACATCGGGTACGTCTTTAAAGTTATCCACCACATAGGTGAAACGACGCCACGCTGGGCCGTATTGATCCATATTAAAGTACACATCACCTATATACACTTCATGCTCAGCCATGAGCTTACGCAATTCTTGCATATGAGCAGGGGCCGTTTGGGCATATTCTGTGCCAGGATAGCTTTGCAC
This sequence comes from uncultured Desulfovibrionaceae bacterium, assembly GCA_964370015.1. Taxonomy (GTDB): domain Bacteria; phylum Desulfobacterota; class Desulfovibrionia; order Desulfovibrionales; family Desulfovibrionaceae; genus CAYJAD01. The sequence continues at coordinate 13,687 of CAYJHD010000017.1, forward strand.
CAAGCGGTCAAAGTATTCATAGCCCTCTTGCAAGTCATTGGTGGGTCTATCAATGGAGATAAAACCCTTCAAGCGCGCCGCACCAATTTGGTACAGCACATAAGGAATGGACTCATGACGTGGATGCAGTGATTCAAAATCCTTATAAGCCTCCACAGCTGCAGCATATTCTCCATCAAGGAAATACGCATCTCCCAAGGAAAGCTCTGCCTGCAAGGTGTAAGGACTAAAAGGATAATCGTCACGCAATCTATTATAGCGCTCTGCCGCGGCTAAGTAGTCTTTTTCTGCCATGAAGTCATTGGCAGTTTCAAACAGTTCTTGAGCCGTATCTTCTGGAGGTGGTAAATAAAAATGGTCAATTATACCACAACCAGATAGCCACATCGTCGTCATGAAAGCACAAAGTATGTGCAGTGATTTTTTACGCATTGTGTTCTTCCACATAAAGGAAAGCAGCTTGAGCAGCAGTGGCACCGTCGCCCACAGCCGTACTTACCTGCCTACAAAGTTTAGAGCGAATATCACCTGCGGCAAAAACCCCAGGAATATTCGTACGCATTTCCGTGTCGGTATGAATAAAACCGCCTGCGTCTTTGTCTACCATATCAGGCACAAAGTCAACGCTTGGTTTAATACCCACAAATACAAAGAAGCCGTCCACAGCTAACTCTGACTTGCTACCGTCTTTCACGTTTTCAAGGGTAAGACCGGTTAAGGCCGTATCACCGTGAATGGCGCTCACCACAGTATTGCGTATGATTTCCACATTATCTGCCGCTTCAAGGCGGTCAACATACACTTTAGCACCGCGGAATTCTTCTCTGCGGTGAACAAGATGTACTTTTTTTACAATTTTTGAAAGATACACAGCTTCTTCAAGGGCTGTATTTCCTCCGCCCACCACGGCCACTTCAAGACCGCGATAGAAATTGCCGTCGCATATGGCACAATAGGATACACCGCGGCCGTTAAGCTTAAGCTCATTGTCCACGCCTAAATGTCTATGCACAGCACCGGAGCAAATGACCACAGCACGAGCCTCGAGCCACTTTTCTCCCACTTGTACTTTGTGCATGGCCTTGCCATCTTGGCTTAGCTCCATGGCAGTTACCGCTTCGGTGAAGCGATCAAGCTCTAGCTCATCCAAATGAGCCGCAAAGGCATCGGCCAATTCGTAGCCTTTTATGCCTTTGGGAAAACCCGGATAGTTTTCGATGGACTCGGTTTGTAATACTTGCCCGCCGGGGGTAAGTTTTTCCACCAAAGCCACAGTGCAACCGGAGCGCACCATATACAAAGCCGCCGTTATACCCGCAGGACCAGTGCCTACAATGATGGCGTCATAGGTACTCATGCAAGAGCCTTTGTATCTAATTTTTCTTTCAAAACGTCTTTAGTTACAGCACCGGTGGCTTGATCTACCACTTCGCCGCCCTTGAAAATAATCAAAGTAGGAATGGCGCGGATGCCAAATTTTCCGGGAGTATTGGGGTTTTCATCCACATTCATCTTAGCCACAAGCACTTTGCCTTCGTATTCGGTGGCAAGTTCATCCACAATGGGACCAACAGCGCGGCAAGGACCGCACCAAGGTGCCCAAAAATCTAAAAGCACAGGAATATCGGATTTTAAAACAATATCATTAAAGTTTGCATCGGTAACTTGGGTAGCCATAAGGGTTCTCCTTATTGTTGTAACAGTTATATAGATTTTAAAACACAACCAGCTTAGGCCAAGAGTGTAATTTTCTAAACCCTTGCTGTCAAGCCCTGTTGAACCGCAAAAGCACAAACTTAGCACACATAAATACCCATTTGAGCATTATGAATACGTCTTATCCCTGCCTACAACTGGAGCCTTTTTTCAGTAACAATCCAATCATTGGGTATGGTTTGTCCGCGAGCTATGGCTTCAAAATCAAGCTCATGGGCCAAGCCCTTTTGCGCATACAGCCATCCGGCATAGGCCACCATGGCGGCATTGTCTGTGCAAAGAGCCGCCGAAGGAGCCATGAAGCATATACCGTGCCTTTGCGCCAGCTCCCGCATCTTATACCGCAAATGCGAATTGGCCGCCACGCCACCGGCGAGAATAATACTCTTTATATCCCCATGGGCCGCCAAAGCGCGCTGGCTTTTAATGCACAAAGTATCCACCACTGCGGCGGTGAAAGCAGCGCACATATCGCACAAAGCTTGCGGTGCTGTGTCTACACTATCATAGCTTTCCAGCACTTCAGGATGCTTGGAAATATACAGCGTTGCCGCCGTTTTTAAGCCGCTAAAGGAAAAGTCCAAATTATCATTATCCGTATACGGGCGTGGAAAAAGGGCTTTGCCCTTGGTGGCCACAGTGCCACGTTGAGACAAAAGATCAAATTCTCGCCCTGCCGGATACGCCAAACCTAAGACCTTTCCCACTTTATCAAAGGCTTCACCGGCGGCATCGTCCAATGTTTTTCCAAGCACAGTAAAAACATCGGGACCGTCCATACGGTAAAGATGCGTATGCCCACCCGACACCAGCACGCCCAAGGCAGGATACAATAATTCATGCTCAAGCCCTGCAGCCAAAAGGTGTGCATGTAAATGATTCACACCCACCACAGGCTTTTCACTGGCCAGAGCCAAGCCCTTGGCAAAGCTTACACCCACAAGCAAAGCCCCCAAAAGGCCGGGACCGCGCGAAACAGCGTACACATCCACATCTTGCCAGGTGAGGTTGGCCTTTTCCAATAAGGCATCGTACAAAGGCCCCATATAACGATAATGTTCTCTGGAAGCCAATTCCGGCACCACGCCACCAAATAATGCATGCATTTGCACCTGCGTGGATAACACCGAAGCCAAGAGCTTCCCATCTTGCACAAGGGCCAGCGCCGTTTCATCACAAGAGCTTTCTATTCCAAGACAAATCACAGGGGCCCCTATGCCTTAAAGAACCAATGAGGCATAATGCTCACCATAAAAACCTGTCACATCATCCACTTCTGCGGCAGAGCCAATGAAAAGTGGTGTGCGTTGATGTAAAGATTTGGGCGTAATATCCATGATGCGATCGACACCATTGGTGGCCTTGCCTCCGGCTTGCTCCACCAAGAAGGCCAAGGGCGCTGCTTCATACATCATGCGTAATTTCCCCTCGGGGTTTCTGGTATCACCGGGATACATATAAATGCCACCCTTCATTAGCGTACGGTGAAAATCTGCCACCAAAGAGCCCACATAACGCGCCGTATAGTGCGTGCCATGTGCCGCTTCAGGATTTCTAAACCACTCTACGCTCTTTCTGGCGGCATCATCCCAATAATGCCAATAGGCTTCATTGGCAGAATATATTTTACCGCGCTTTGGCATGGTAATGTTGGGATGTGACAATAAAAACTCACCCACGCCGGGATCCAAAGTAAAACCATGCACGCCTTGCCCCGTGGAAAACACAAGCATGGTGGAAGGGCCATATAAAATATACCCTGCCGCCACTTGCTCCATGCCAGGTTGCAAAACTTCTTCCATGGTCACGGGGCCACTATTTCCCTTGGGTCTGCGTAAAATGGAAAAAATGGTACCCACATTGATATTTACATCAATATTGGAAGATCCGTCCAAGGGGTCAAACATGAGGATATAATCACCACTGGGAAATTCCTTGGGCACGCGAATGAGTTCTTCTTCTTCTTCCGAGCCCATGGCGCATAAATGCCCACAGCGTTGCATGCGATAAATGAGTACGTCATTGGCAATTTCATCCATCTTTTGGGTTTGCTCACCCTGCACATTGACCTGCCCTGTGCCACCCAGCACGTCAAGAAGACCTGCCTTCCCCACACGGCGGGAAATAATTTTTCCGGATAAAATTAAATCATATAACAGTGCCGTAAATTGCCCAGTGGCATAGGGACTACGCTTTTGATGCAAAAGCACATGTTCGGTGACGGTAATTTCAGACATTTCGCCCTACCTTATAAAATAAGGGGCAAAGCCTAAGCCTTGCCCTTATGTAATTGTATATGCTTATCCTTGAGGGCTAGAAGCGCCCCAAGGCGTAACAGTTTTATTTAGGCCCAATGGGACTCACACGTTCCGGAGTTGGGGCTGGTGCTTCTTCTGGGGCACTATTTTCCGCAGGTGCTTCTGCAGGCTTTGGCTCTTGAGTATCTGCAGCGTCATCGGCGGCAGGTCTATTACCAAAGGGTGAAGGCATACGCACTGGTTCCACAGGCTCAGCAGGAGGCGGCGTGAAAGGCTCTGGCATGGGCAGAGGTTTTCTCACCACACGTCTTGGCTTGGGCTTGGCTGCAGGAATGGGCTCAAGCTCTGGCTCAGGTGGCATTTTCAACGCCTTAGGTGTGGGGAAAGGCCCTTGGCTGGTGGGGCCGGTACGTAAGTTGGCTTCTTCACCAAAGTTGCCTTCCATGGCCACAGCGAAAATAAGCGGCACATTGCCAAGATAACGCACAGACCAGTAGAACGAACCATTTTCATTGGTCACAGTGCCACTGCTCTCTTTAAGCACGATATTATCCCACTCTATGCCGGCCATGGGGGTGCTGGCAAAATTATATTTACCTGCCCATAACAAAGCATTGGGGGCAATAATAACCAAATCATCGGGGTTAGCCGAATAGGTCAAGAGTGCGCGCATATCAAAGTACACGGTCACAATACCAAGGAAGGATAAAGCATCATACAAAGGCGTTGCTAAAAATACTTCCGGACCCATGGCAGTGTCTTGCACATAACCGCGCAATGCACGCAAACTTTGCTTGCTGTCTTCTTCCAAGAGAGGATAAAAATCCAAAGCCTTAATGGGCGGCCCTGGTACTTGACCTAACAAAGTACCGTCGGATTTAATACCGCTAAAACCAGAAAGCCAAGGGAAACGCGAAAAAAGCGATGCTATAAATTCTTGCGTCGGTGGCTTATCGGCATTGGACATAATTTTTTCCAAGGCAATCAATTGGCTATCCATGCCAACCATGCTTAAGGAAAGTTTTTCTTCGTATTCATCCAAGGAGCCCGTATCATCATAATCAATGGAAGCAGGCACGTTTACATTGCTATACCAAAAACTTTTTGTATCTTTCCATACATTTTTTGTGGTTTGATTATAACTACAACCCACAGTCCCTAGCATGCAAAGACAAAGCATGCTTCCTAGCAATTTTTTCTTTATAGACATGTTTTTTGTCCTTTAAGCCTTCTATTTTTGCAAAAAAACAAAGTAAAAGCGTTATCACAATCCCTATGCGGGCTTACCTTTAAATATTATGAATGGGCGCGAGCGTCTAACCTGTCGGCCAGCGCACCCAAAACTGATATCATACGTTCGTTGCCAGGTGAAGAAATTTTCCCTTCAGTGGGCGCTTGTTCTTGTGCAGTTTCTACAGCACTGCCACCCTCTTGTAATTGAGCAATCTTATCTTGTAAATCCTGTCTTTCATCGTCATCCATAACCCCCTGCAAAAGCTCTTGATAAATTTCAAGGGCCGCAGCGTAATCGCCTTGTTCTGCCAAAATTTCAGCCATGGAACGCGTGCGTAAAGAAATGGTATCTTCACCATTTTCTTCCGTCATGGTGACGGGTGCTGGCATGGATTTTTGTGCAACCTGAACCTTTTCTATGCCTTTAATGACAATTTTAGGCTTAACAGCTGTTGCTTTAACGGTAGGTTTGCTGGTTGTAGTAGACAGGTTTAGCTGACCTGACACTGTCATAGACTTACTTGCAGGCGCTTCTACGCTAGGCTCTTCTGCGCTGGACTCTACTTCTTCAAGAGCTGGGGTTGGCTCTGCGCTGGCAGGAGCTTGCTCTTGGGCTTTTTCAGCCACAACCTGCGCAGGCTCGTTTTGTGCGTTCACTTGTTGCGCACTAAGGCTTTGCAAGCCCGCCGCAAAAATATCAGCTAAAGATATATTTTCATTGGCGCACATGGCTCCAAGAAAGGACACAGCCAAAGCTTTTTCTTGGGACTCGCCTTCTTGTTCTGCCAAAAGATTTTTACCCCACGCCTGCCAGAAACCTGCATAGCGTGAAAGCATGGGGGACAAAATGCCCAATTGGGTTTTTAAGCGTTCAGCATAATCAGCCGTGGTACTATTTTTATGCAAAAGCTCCACAAAGTAGAAACGAGCTTCAATGAATTCTGGATGGCGATCTAATCCTCGCTGTAAGGTTTCCACAGCGCGAGACACATCTTGCTCAGCAAGCATTTTTGCCAAGGGAAAAAACAGCTTTGAGCTCGGCTCCAAATCAACGACTTCTTGGTACCAATCAATTTTTTCCTGCATCATTTTCTCCTTGCTTAGACCTATCTGCATCATGAGTGAACAGATATAATATTTCATTCTTGCGCACATAATGAAGGCGCTGTCTAATCATCTTCTCCACATAGGCATCGTCCGTTTTAAGCAGACGAATTTCCTTACTTAACTGTATATTTTGGGCCTCTACACGAGCAAGTTCTTGCTCCATGGAGGTATGTTCTTGGCGTAAAGCATTAAAAGCTAAAATACCACCATCACCCCAAATCATACGATAAAAAAGAACCACATTAAGAATACCCAAAAAAACAAGGATACACGTACGCCAAAATACGATCATGAAAAGATCCGTTAAGCCTTGCGGCGTAAGCTTTCTGTATAAAAACTATGAACATAATTATAGCCAGAATACACTGCTAAAAGTGTTGCCGCATACAAAAGGCCCATACCAAGGGGCTGCACATCCACTCCGAGTACCGGATAGTGTAAAAGCAAAGGCACAAGGGCCGCAGTTTGCAAAAGAGTTTTAGCTTTACCATAAGCATCTGCAGCAAGCACTATACCTTCGTCCATGGCGATGGCGCGCAGGCCCGTCACCACCAATTCACGGCATACAATAACAATGGCCACCCATATGGGAATCCAATCAAGCCCCACCAGCATTATTAAAATGGAGCATATGAGTACTTTATCGGCCAAAGGGTCTAAAAATTTACCCAAGGACGTTACCATATTTTCTCGACGTGCAATATAACCATCGGCCCAATCAGAAAGTGAGGCAAGAATAAAGGCAAAAGCTGCTAAAAAACACAGTAAAGGGCCCTCAAAGTATAAAAAAACAACTATGAGCGGCGTCATAAATATGCGAAACAACGTTATTTTAGTAGCTAGATTTAGCTGCATGCCTTAATCCCATACCTTTCGGTAATCATAAATTTATTTACAAAATATGCATTCAATCTGTCATACAATGACACAATGAACCAGAAAAATCCACCCTTAGCCTTGGCTAAGATTGCATTCTACGTATGCTAGTATTATTTTATTCTCAGTCCACAAGCGGCGACTTCATGGCCCTATCCTACGTAACGAATAAGGGTAAAAGCGCCGCTTGCACACCAATATTTTATTCGTGGCTACTGGCCAACGCTTCCAAACTATTGTTTGCCGCGTGGTTAATGGCATCAGCCAAGGATAAAAATCCGCGCTTTGCTGGTGTTTCTTCTTCTAAAAAGACCACCGGAACGCCGCTGTCAGCCGCCACCACCGTGGCAGGATCAAGGGGAATATCTCCCAAAAACTTTAAGCCATAGCGCTCTGCCAATTCTTTACCGCCACCTTTCTTGAAAAGATTGATGGCCTCGTGACAGTGAGGACAGAAAAGTCCACTCATATTTTCCACAACACCCAACACATTGGCCTTGGCATGTTGCAAAAAGTTAAGCGCTTTACGCACGTCAGCCAAGGATATTTCTTGCGGAGTGGTCACCACCACACACAAAGCATCGGGAATGGTTTGCAATATGGTCATGTGTTCATCGCCCGTTCCGGGAGGAGAGTCGATGAGCAAAAAGTCCAGCTCGCCCCAAGCCACATCAGCCACAAATTGACGAATGGCAGCGGTTTTTTTGGGACCACGCCACAAAATGGCGCTATCTTTTTCTTTCAATAAAGAATCCATGGAAATGACGGATAAATTTTCATTATACGGAGCAGGAATCATCAAAGAGCCGCTCTCATCCATTTCAATGCCACAGCTCAAACCCAGTAAATTGGGTACGCTGGGTCCATGGATATCCACATCTAAAATACCCACCTTAAAACCGCGAGCGGCCAAAGCTGCCGCAATATTTACCGTCACAGAGCTTTTACCCACGCCGCCCTTGCCGCTCATAATGAAAAGCTTATGGCGAATTTTACCAAGGGTAGAAGAAATGAGATTATCCTGTAAAGTCATGGCTGCGCTGGCTTTTTTTTCGCCGCCGCCCGAGGAACACGAAGATGAAGAAGAACACGAAGAACACGAAGACATATTACCCTCCCAAAAAAATATTACCAGCCGTGGCTGCCAACCAAGTCCACAAACACGGCACTACCCATATCTCGCACCAGCACCGAACCATTTTCGCGCCGCACCTGCATAAGTCTTTGCGAACGTTTTTGCTCGCCCACAGGTATCAGCATAAGGCCCCCTTCATCCAATTGGCGCACAAGGGGTTTAGGAATTTCCGGTCCGCCGGCAGTGACAAGAATACGATCAAAAGGTGCGGCTTCTTGCATCCCCAGAGTGCCGTCATCCTTTTTCATATAAATATTTTTAATTTTCATATGCTGCATAAGTAAGGTTCTTGTGCTCATATACAGCTCGGCAATGCGCTCCACCGTGTACACGCGACACCCCAAATACGCCAAAATGGCCGCTTGATAGCCAGACCCGGTACCAATTTCCAGCACACGCATACCCTTTTCCACCCGCAAAAGCTGTGTCATAAGGGCCACCGTTGAAGGCTGAGAGATGGTTTGCCCATAGCCAATGGGCAAGGGGCGGTCTTCGTAAGCTTGCATGCGAAAAGCTTCTTGCACAAAATCATGTCGCGGCACAGCATTCATGGCCGCCAACACTTGCGTATCCGTTATGCCGGCATTTTCTTGAAGGTTGCGCACCATGGAAGCGCGTAATATTCTGGGGTCAATTTTTCGTACGGGTGAATGCTGCATAAATCCTTCATGGCCTAAAAGGCGAAACTTTTTGAAATTCGTTTCACTGTAAAAACAAATTTCTTCGGGCAAGTCAATATAAAAGCCTCCCTTTGCCCCATGATGCACCAAGGTTCATGGGCACAAAAAGGGCTTTTTCCCCACGCCGTACCTGTATTGGTATAGAAAATTTTACAAAGCCCTCTTAAAAGTTAAAATTTTTTCACCGGCTCTGCTCCGTAATGACAAAAGCATCCATAGCATGTATATAAGGTTCGGCATTACATATTTTATCTACCCTCATACCATTAATAGGTTATTTATGCGCATAAAAACACTTTTCTCTCTACTCTTTTTCACTTCCTTTTTGGGCGGCTTAGGTTATGTTGGCTATCTTTTTTTTGAAGATCGTCAAGGCCCCAGCATTCAAATGACCCCCAATACAGGAGCCATTTCTCCTCAAGCACAAATCACCCTTACCTTGCACGACATTTCCAAAGTTCGCTCCGTGGATGTGTTCATACGCAATGGAAAGGAAAGCATTCCTGTTTTTTCCAAACATTTTGACCCGTACACAGAAGACGCCAGCGTAACCTTTTCTCTCAAAAACACCCCCTTGGCTGAAGGAGAGTATGAACTGGAGCTTAAAGCCATGGACGCCTCTTTGGCATCTTTTGGCCTTGGCAACAGTAGCAGTCAAATTCTCCCTGTGCGATATGATGCAAAGGCCCCCCAAGTGAACATCCATTCCTTGCCACCCAACGTACGCCGCGGCGGCACGGGCGTGGTGCGTTATTCTGGCAATGAAGATTTGCTCAATAGTGGTGTGCAGGTGGGCGCGCAGCTTTTCCCCGGTTACAAACAAGCCGATGGAAGCTATATTGCTTTTTTTGCTTTTCCTCATGGCACCAAGGTGGATGAATTTAAACCCACCATTAAAGCACAAGATTTGGCCGGTAACATAACCGAGCAAAACTTACGATTCCACGCGCAAGATAGAAAATTTAAAGAAGATACCATTATTATTACCGACGCCTTTTTAGACCGCGTCAGCAAAAAGCTCATGGAGCTTGCTCCCGATGCAAATACGCCTTTGGAAAGATTCCTTATTATTAATAGTGACATCCGTTTTGCCAACACGCAGTTCTTGCGCCACCTTGGCGCTCAGTCAGCCCCCACAGCCTTGTGGGAAGGTTCTTTTTCAGGCCTACCGCGCTCTGCTTCTCGCGCCGGTTATGGTGAGTATCGTTCCTATGAATACAAGGGTAAAGTCATCGATAATCAATGGCATTTGGGCTATGATCTAGCCTCGGTGAAACAAGCCAAAGTTCCTGCGGCCAATGCGGGAAAAGTAGTTTTTGTGGGTGACTTGGGTATTTATGGAAATATAGTGGTGGTTGACCATGGCCTTGGGCTCATGTCGCTCTACTCTCACCTCACAGAAATATTGACCCAAAAAGATGCTGTGCTCAAAAAAGGCGATGTGGTGGGCACCACCGGTGTCACCGGCATGGCTTTTGGTGACCATGTGCACTTTGGTATTTTGGTGGGCGGCATTGAGGTGACTCCGCTGGAATGGCTCGACCCCCAATGGATTCAAAACAACATCACCAATCGCATGAAGGGTCAGTAGTCCATGTCACAAGGTTTAAGCACCTCAGCCTATGTTTGCCTAGGCTCCAATGAAGGCGATACCAAAGCGCATTTGCAGCACGCCCTTGAAGGCATGTTGCAAGCTCAAGGTATACGCCTTGGCAGTGCATCACCTTTATATTATACCGAACCACAAGGGCTTAAGGAGCAAGCGTGGTTTTGTAATCAAGTGGTACGCCTTGAATGTGACGCCACATGGACCAGCCACGGACTCATGCGTCTTCTCCTTTCCATAGAGGAAAACCTTGGCAGACAGCGCAGCCAAGACCCTGCCTTGCGTTTTGGGCCACGCATCATTGATTTGGACATATTGCTTTTTGGGCAAGAACAAAGCCAAGACGATTTTTGCACCCTACCGCATCCGCGTATGTTGGAGCGCGCCTTTGTGTTAATTCCCTTGCGTCATGTGCTTTGCCAAGGTACACTACTGGCGCCTCAGGAGCTGGAAAAGGCCCTCGAAAGCCTGACGTACACCCTAGATGGACAAAAAATTTACCAATAAAAGATTGTTGAATACAGGAGCACATCATGTGGAAATGGATTATCTTGGCTTTAGCCTGTTATGTTTTATACCGCCTTTTTGCCAACGACATAAAAAAGAAAATGGCTAAGCAAAATGATGCCGAAGAAGTGGAACGCAAAGTGGCTTCCGGTGAAATGGTCAAAGATCCAGAATGCGGTACCTATATCGATAAAGACAGCTCCATCACCGTGAAAAATGGGGATGTTATTCACCGTTTTTGTAGCTATGACTGTCGCGACGCCTTTTTGGAAAAAATTAACAATGGCGGCAGAGTCATCGAAACAGCTTCAGAAAAAACCGCTGAAAAAGAATCACAAGAATAAGCAATATATGACGCTTTTTTCTGAAAGGAAGGGGGAAACCCCTTCCTTTTTTTTGCCTCCACCTGTTCTCAATACGCTAGATAGTGTCGTCAAATTGCGAATTTTTGAGTTTTATCAAGGAAGATGAGTGAGCTTTGAGGGAGTGTATAGAGACATACATGACCGAAAAATCTCGTGAAATCTGACGCAGAGAAAACCCAAAAGGCGCATTTGGCGACACTATCTAATATATACTCACAATTTTCTCCTTAAGCTTCACGGCTGTAATTTATCTTGCCCACAAGTTGCCAAGCAGATAGACTACCCCCATGAGCGTAGCAGAAAACACCCCCTTCAATGCCCATTGGTCCCCCCTCATGGAAGAATGGCTCGACAGCCTTTTGGCCGAGCGAGGTCTCTCGCCGCATACCGTGGCAGGCTATGGGCATGACTTAAAAAACTTCCTCATCTTTTTACAAGAAAGCGGACTTGAAGCAGAAGCGCACAAACGCGAACTCCAAGAGCATGAGCTTTTCCTTTACATGGCATGGCTACGCAATCGAGGCCACACAGGGCGCACCCTATCGCGTCATCTTTCAAGCCTACGCGGTTTTTTTGCTCACTTATTGGATCAAGGCAGTATACGGAAAAACCCTGCCAAGCTTTTGGAAAGCCCCAAGCTTCCTTCTTTGCTTCCAGAATTCCTCACCCGTGAAGAAATGCAACGCCTCCTTGATACCCCTCCCCTACATGATCGCTTGGGCGTGCGCGATCGCTGCATATTGGAATTGCTGTACGCCTCTGGCCTACGCGTCAGTGAATTATGTAATCTACAATTATTGGACATAGACAGCCAACGCCGTATTCTGCGCATATTTGGTAAAGGCTCCAAAGAGCGTCTTGTGCCCATGCATGAGCAAGCCATGGACTTTTTGCAAGGCTATACACAACAATGGCGCAAGCTCTTTTCCCCCAAGGAAGATTTTGTCTTCTTAAATCGCTCTGGACGCGGACTCACAAGACAATATATCTGGAAGATGGTGAAAAAATATGCCTTGGAAGCGGGCATTCATCATAATATTTCGCCCCATACTTTTAGGCATTCCTTTGCCACGCATCTTTTGGAAGGGGGTGCAGATTTACGCACGGTGCAAATTTTGTTAGGGCATAGCGACATTAGTGCCACAGAAATCTATACGCACATTCAAACTCGACGCTTACAAGAAATACACAAACGCTATCATCCTCGTAGCGGCGTGACCTTACAAGAGCAAGGTCAAGGAGCAGGCGCATGTACTGTGTAAACACCCCAGCCCATGAACAAAATAAGCTCTTAACCTGCTTAAATACGGCGCACAGTCCGCGCACTCTTATCACTTGCCATGCCAATGCAGATTTTGACGCCTTTGGATCCATCATAGCCGCGCAATGTTTGTACCCCAATGCCATTTTACTTTTCCCTGGAACGCAAGAAAAATCCCTGCAAAATTTCTACACAGAAACTGCTGTTTTCATGTATAAATTCCAAAAAACAGAAGATATTGTGTGGGAAGACATTCAACGCCTGGTGGTGGTGGATACAAGACAAAAAGGCCGTGTACCACATGTTCAGCCTCTTTTAGAACGCAGCGATGTGGAAGTGCACCTTTGGGATCATCACCCAACTTCCCCCGACGATATGGATGCGCATTTTTGCGTTTACGATACGGTGGGCTCCACAGTTACTTTGCTTGTGAGGGAACTTAAAGCGCAAAATGTGCCCATATCTTGCCAAACGGCCACCATTTTAGGTCTCGGTCTTTATGCCGATACGGGGTCTTTCACATATACCTCCACCAAGCCCGAAGACTTTGAAGCCGCCGCATGGCTTTTGGAAAAAGGTATGGACGTACACGCCATCGCCGACATTGCCGCCCACGAGCTCACCTCGGCCCATGTGCAGGCGCTGCATTCCCTCCTGGAATCCACCATAGTCTATCAAGCCGGCTCCATTCCCGTGGCGGTGGCAGAAGTTTCCATGGAAAATTACTTGGGCGACTTTGCCTACCTTGCCCACAAGCTCATGGAAATGGAAAAGTTTGAAGTGCTTTTTGCCCTTGGGCGCATGGGAGATCGTGTCACCGTGGTGGCACGCTCGCGCCGTAAAGATTTTAATGTGGGAAGCATCTGCACATCCTTGGGAGGCGGCGGCCATGCCTATGCAGCTTCCGCTTCGGTACGCCATAAAACCATGCATGAAGTGCGCGAGCATATTTTACACGCCATGCATGGACAAGCCCATCCGGAAAAATGCGCCAAAGACTTCATGTCGGCCCCAGCCTTAGGCATTGAAGACGATAGCAGCATTGAAGATGCGTATAACTTCATGACGCATTTTGGATTAAAAGCTGTTCCTATTTTTGCCAAGGGAAGCAGACGCTGCGTGGGAATTTTTGACGTGCAAACGGCAGGGCGGGCTCTCAATCATAATGTTTCTGAGTTCAACACCTACATGCAACAAGACATACGCACCTTGCCCCCCGAAGCCAGCTTATCTGACCTCATTGAAGTCATTGTGGATGGTCGACAATACCTTGCGCCCATTGTGCAAAATGATGTGGTTATTGGTGTGGTAACACGTGCAGATCTTGTGGGTATTTTCATGACAGAACCCCACCCAAGCACCATGAATAAAAGCAATAAGGTGCGCTCCCTACATAAATTATTACGCGATCGCCTGCCCAAAAACATGTATGAGCTGCTGGAAAAAGCAGGACATATTGCCGATGAACTGGGCATGACGGCCTATGTGGTGGGCGGCTTTGTGCGCGATATTCTTCTAGAGCGTAAAAATTTTGACATTGATATTGTGGTGGAAGGCCACGGCATTACCTATGCCAAAGCCTTGGCCCGTCGCTTAGGCGGACGCGTGCGCGAACACCCAAAATTTTTAACAGCCATCGTCATTTTCACCAATCCTGAAGGGGAAAGCATACAAATTGATATAGCCACGGCGCGCTTAGAATACTACGAATACCCCGCCGCCGTGCCCACGGTGGAAATGTCTTCCATTAAACTGGATTTGTTACGCCGCGATTTCACCATCAATGCTTTAGCCATACATCTGGGAAAATCTGTTTTCGGGCAATTGGTGGACTTTTTCGGCGGCCAAAGAGACATACACGACAAGCGCATTCGCGTGTTACACACCTTAAGCTTTGTGGAAGACCCTTCCCGTTGCTTGCGTGCGGTGCGTTTTGAGCAACGCTATAATTTCAAATTGGGCCCCAAGGTGGAGCATCTCATAAAAAATGCCCTCACCCTCAAGCTCATAGACAAGCTCCAAGGCGCTCGACTTTACCATGAAATGCGCAGTATTTTTCAAGAATTCAACCCCATAAGCTCCCTATGTCGTTTGGAAGAGCTGGGCATTTTACCGGCCATTCATCCTCTTTTGCATCTTACGCCGCGCAAACATGAACTGCTCTACGCGCTCAAAGATATTTTAGATTGGTACCATTTACTCTATTTTGAAACGGCACCGGAACGCTGGAAAATCTACTTCCTTGGTCTGTGTCACAGACATAATTACAATGAAAGTTCTTCCATCTTAGAGCGTCTTGGCATTCCCCCTCCACACAGGGAAGAACTCTTGTGCCTGCGTGAAACCATACGCATCCTGCGCCCACAGCTTAAGCACTGGCATCATAACAAAGGAAAAGTAAGCGAGCTGTGTCAACTTTTGCAAAGTGCTCCCTTGGAAGCTTTGCTTTTTATGATGGCGCGCACCCATTCAGAAGATTTGCGCATGGTTATTTCTCGCTATATCACCACATGGCGCCAAGAAAAAATCGACATTGGCGGCAAGGATTTACTTAAGCTTGGCATAGCCTCTGGCCCCCCCATGGGAGAAGTTTTGCGCCTTGTGAAAGCAGCTAAACTTGATGGTGAAGCAAGCAACCGTGACCAGCAATTGGAACTTGCCAAAAAGCTTGCCCACACTCACTAAAAGGTGTATAGCTTGGAAAGACCTTGACGTAAAAGGAGCACCTATGAAGGTATTATGGGCACCGTGGCGCCTATCGTATATTTTGGGCCCCAAGCCTGATTCTTGTGTCTTTTGCTTACCTGAGCATACAGATGAAGATGAAGAACGCCTTATCTTGCATAGAGGCAAGCATTGCTTTGTTGTCATGAATAAATTCCCCTATAACAATGGGCATCTCATGGTAACACCGTACAGACATCTTATGGACTTCACAGCCCTAACCCCTGAAGAGAATAGAGAAATCATGGATTTTCTTCAACGATGTACAAAGATTTTGCAACAACGCTTTAATTGTCAGGGCATCAATATCGGGCTTAATATTGGAGAAGCCGCTGGCGCAGGAATTCGAGAGCATTTACACTTTCACCTGGTGCCACGCTGGAATGGCGACTCTTCATTTATGGCTGTTATGGACGAAGTGCGCATGGTACCGGAACATCTTCAGGCCAGTTATAAAGCGCTTAAACCACTTTTTGAACAATCTTTCCCCACCTGTCAGGAGGCCTCTCAATGCGTTATGTAAAAGTTTTACTTTTTGTACTCATCTTCTTTGTAAGCATGGTTTTCTTCTTCCAAAACCAAACTACGCTTTCCACCGAGATGAAATTACAGTTACAGCTTTTCTTCATCGAACCCATGGAGTCCATTTCCTTACCTTTCTATTTCTTGGTTTTGGCAGCTTTCTTAGTGGGCGCTCTTTTGGCCATGACAGTACTTGTTTGGGATAAGATGAACCTTTCTGCTCGCCTCATGAAAGCCAACTGGCGCGTGCGTTCCTTAGAAAAAGAAGTGGCTTCTTTAAAATCTCAGCAAGCTCTTAAAGAAGTGCCTGCCATCGAAAGCAAAAAAGAAGAAAAAATTATTGAAGAAGTAAAAGAAGTTAAAGAAGAGCCCAAGCAAAGAACCACCACGGCCACTCCCGAAGACTTTGCATAATTTACGCAAATATGACACATTTCAAGGGGCAAAGACATTTGCCCCTTTTTTTTAACCCTTACCCCCAAATACCATGAAGCAATCGCCCATACTTCCCTCAGAAAATTCAAGCACGCCAGATACGTCTGCTTCTGCTGCACCCGATACGCCTCCTGCCAAGCTCACCCCCATGTTTGAGCAATATTTGCGAATAAAAGCAGAATATAAAAACTGCTTACTTTTTTACCGTATGGGTGATTTTTATGAGCTTTTTTATGAAGACGCCGTCACCGCCGCCAAAGAGTTACAAATAACCCTCACCGCGCGCCATAAAGACAGCCCTTCTCCTGTGCCCATGTGCGGAGTGCCTTGGCATGCTTCCAAAGGTTATATTTCTCAGCTCATCGCCAAGGGCTATCATGTGGCTGTGTGCGAACAGGTGGAAGACCCCAAAGCCACCAAGGGACTTGTGAAGCGCGAAGTGACGCAGGTTCTTACCCCCGGCACCGTCATTGAAGATGATAATTTAGAAGCCAAAAGCCATAACTATCTTGCGGCTCTTTATATGGACGCCAAAGAAAGCGATGCTAAAAATTCACTAGGATCTTTGGCGTGGGTGGACACCTCCACCGGTCAGTGGTCCGGTATACATGGAGCCAAAAAAGCTGAACTATGGCAATGGGTACAAAAGCTTGCGCCGCGCGAGCTTCTTTTACCCGACACGGAAAAAGCCCCCGCCGGCCTATTGCTGGAAGGCATGCAGCTTTTACGCGTGGCCGCGCGCAGTCACTTTGATTTAAACAATAACACGCGCCTGCTTTTAGAAGCCCAAAATGTCAAAGAATTAGCGGCCCTTGGACTGCACAACAAAAACGAACTCACCAGAGCTTGCGGTGCCTTACTTGTATATTTGAGTCAAGTACAACGCTGCGACATCCGCCATTTGCAGCCCTTCGCGCCTTTGGACTTGCAAAAACATTTGCTCATGGATGAACTCACCGAGCGTAATCTCGAAATTTTTGTGCGCCTCAACGGGCGTAAGGGCCTTGGCACTTTATGGCATATATTGGATCACACCCTCACCCCCATGGGCGGACGCCTATTGGAAGAACGCTTGCGCCACCCTTGGCGAGAGCTTGCAAGCATCAACAAACAGCAAGATGCCGTCACACATTTTTATCATGACCATGAAGTGCGCCGTCCATTGCGCGATGCCTTAAAAAACGTCTTTGACCTTGAACGCATTTCCACGCGCATTCATTTACAAAGGGCCATGCCCCGCGATTATATAGCTTTGCGTCATTCTTTATCAGCATTACCAGCCTTAAAAGAAGCTGTGGAAAAATCCTCCCGAACTCTACCCGCGGGTCTTGAAAGCTTACTTAGCCATTGGGACAATTTGGAAGACATCACCGATTTGCTTGAACGCTCCTTGGTGGATACTCCTCCCAATACCATCACCGACGGTGGTCTTTTTAAGGTGGGCTACCATAAAGAATTGGACGAATTCATCGACCTTGCCGAGCATGGCGAGCAAAAGCTTCAAGAAATGCTTCGCCTTGAGCAAGAAAACTCTAAGCTTAGCAAATTAAAATTGGGCTACAATCGCGTCTTTGGGTATTATTTCGAGCTCACCCGCGCCGCTGGACAAGGAGATATTCCTGAGCACTTTGTACGCCGCCAAACCCTTGCCAATGCCGAACGCTTCACCACCACCGCTTTGAAAGAATTGGAAGATGACATCATGCACGCGGCGCAAAAGCGCAAAAGTTTAGAATACACCCTCTTCCAAGACATTCGCGAACAAATCAATGCACAACGCAGTCGCATTCTCTTCAGCGCGCACAGCATAGCTCAGTTGGACTACTGGCAAAGTCTGGCCCATGTGGCAAGGCAAAATCACTGGACTGCGCCGGAGCTGGATAACTCACAAGATATTTCCATCCGAGAAGGACGCCACCCCGTGGTGGAAGCCATCATAGGCACAGGAAATTTTGTGGCCAATGACCTTACCATGGATGAGCGACGCCGCCTTTGCTTACTCACTGGCCCCAACATGGCAGGTAAATCCACAGTGTTACGCCAAACGGCCATCATCACCCTATTGGCGCATATGGGCTCCTATGTGCCGGCCTCTCACGTGCGCCTTGGCATTGTGGACAGGATTTTTTCTCGTGTGGGTGCTTCCGACAATCTTGCCGCAGGGCAAAGTACCTTCATGGTGGAAATGATGGAAACAGCCAGAATTTTACGCCAATCCACCAAGAAAAGTTTGGTCATTCTCGATGAAATCGGTCGCGGCACCAGCACCTATGATGGTCTTGCTCTGGCTTGGGCGGTGGTGGAAGAACTCACCAAGCGTTGCCAAGGCACCATCCGTAC
Organism: uncultured Desulfovibrionaceae bacterium; assembly: GCA_964370015.1. GTDB lineage: Bacteria > Desulfobacterota > Desulfovibrionia > Desulfovibrionales > Desulfovibrionaceae > CAYJAD01. The sequence continues at coordinate 32,452 of CAYJHD010000017.1, forward strand.
GCTTTTTGCCACACATTACCATGAACTCACGGCCCTTGAAGCTCAACTTCCCTCAGTGTTCACCATGAATATTGCCATTTGCGAGCATGGCGGCGAAGTAATTTTTCTACACCGTCTTGTGCCCGGCCCTTCCGATAGAAGTTACGGCGTGGAAGTGGCCCGTCTGGCAGGTGTGCCCATGCCTGTAGTGCAACGCGCGCGTCAAATTTTGCAACAATTGGAAACAAAATCCAGTCAGCAAAGTGAACCCATTCGCCAAATTCAAGCCAGCACCCTACCCGGCCTTGAGCTTCCTGTAAAAGAGTTGGATGCGCCGCCGCCACTACCGCACATAGATGGAGGCGGCGAGCCCGAAGAACATCCTCTCATTCGTATCATTAAAGATTGCGATCCTGAACATCTTAGCCCCATGGATGCTTTGCAAAAAATCATCGAATGGAAAATGCTCTGGGGAAAAGAGTAGGAATATCATTTTTAGTTTTAATCTTTGGGGAGGGGATATACTACGCCTAGGCGTTTTTCCTCTCCCCTCCCCCAAGCCCCCTTCTCCTTTCAAAACGCGCTCCCCACATGAGTTCCACAAGGCATAAGAAAAGGTACAGCCTCTGCAGGATACAAAACGCAGAAGTTTTTTTGACTTAGCTGTATTTTCTCCCTTGACTTATTTCAAATAATGTTGAACTATCAATCTATGGAAACAAAGCACGCAAGCACACTTTTTGAAGCCCTGTCCTCAGAACACCGTTTGGACATCTTCCGCTTATTGGTAAAAAGCGCCCCTCAAGGTTTAGTGGCCGGAGAGATTGCCAAAATTTTGCAAATCCCCACCACCAACCTCTCCTTTCATTTGAAGACCATCGTCCAAAGCGGTTTGGCTCATGTGGAAAGAGAAGGCCGCTTCATGCGCTACAAGGCCAATATTCCGCTCATGCTTGAAATTGTAGGTTTCTTAACCGAAAAATGTTGCGACAACGACCCTGCCGTTTGCCGCCAATTTAGAGCTAAGGCTCACATTGAACCTAGCCTTTTACCAGAAAGAAAGGGCTAAACTTTTAAAACTAAACCATACTAGTAAAACCTACATTGCGGCAAAAGCTTCTTTTCCACGTTCACCTTCCATCGCCATGAAAATTTTTTGGAATGGGGGTCTGGGGGAAGAACCTTTTTTTAAAAAGGTTTTCCCCCAGTAAATGTCACCAACAGAGCGAAATTTTTTTCACCTTTAACATCAACGATTCAACAACTATCAAATTAACGAGTGCATTATGGACACCACGCAAACCACCTCATCAAATTGGAATGTAAAATACTTTGCAGTATTAACAGTGCTCGCCCTCATTTGGACAGGCATTTACAGCACCATTTCAGACACTTCCCATTGGCTTGTGGGGCAAGGCTTTGGCCTTGATACCAAAGCTCACCTTGGCGCATCCTTACAATTTTTCATATATGATGTGGTCAAAATTCTCTTACTGCTGGTGGCCCTCATCTATGTGTTGGCCTTTGTGCGCGCTGCTTTGAATGTGGATAGAGTGCGCGTGTACCTTGCCGGCAAAGGGCGCGGCGTGGGCTACTTTTTAGCCTCCATGTTTGGTTCCATAACCCCCTTTTGTTCTTGCTCTAGCATACCGCTTTTCTTGGGTTTTACCATGTCGCGCATTCCCATGGGTATTACCATGTCCTTTCTTATTACCTCGCCCCTCATCAATGAAATAGCCGTGGTGTTATTGTGGTCATTGCTGGGGTGGAAGTTTACCCTCATTTACGTCAGCGTGGGTATGCTTGCCGGTATCATTGGTGGTTTTTTCATGGATAGCATCAAGGCAGAACGCTGGTTGCAACCTTTTATGAAGGACGCCATGAAACAGGCCGAAAGCCAAGAGCTGGCCAATGCCGCCTCACATTCTCCCGAAGAAAAATGGACAGTTCGCCAGCGTCACGATTTTGCCTTCAACGAAACATACGCCATCTTTAAGCGCGTCTGGAAATGGGTCATCATAGGCGTGGGCATTGGCGCCATTTTACATGGCTATGTGCCAGAAAATTGGTTTGCCGAAAATCTTGGTTCCGGTAAGTGGTGGACAGTGCCCAGCGCAGTTTTAGTGGGTATTCCTTTATATTCCAGCGTCACAGGTATTATTCCCATCATGGAAAGCCTCTTACTCAAAGGCTTACCCGTGGGCACGACCATGGCCTTTTGCATGAGCGCCGTTGCCGCCTCCATTCCGGAATTCATGTTATTACGTCAAGTAATGACAGCCAAGCTCCAAGGTGTCTTCATGGCTTACCTTTGGATTATCTTCACCATCGTGGGCTTTTTATTCAACTTTTTAAGCCCTTATATTATAGTAAACATGTAGGAGAAAAACTATGGACATTAAAGTATTTGGTACAGGTTGTGCGCGTTGCAACGATCTTACAAAAATGATTGAAGACATTGTGGCCGCTCGCGGTTGCAAAAGCAGTGTGAACAAAGTGACAGATCTTAAAGAAATGATGACGGCAGGCGTTTTTTCAACTCCAGCTGTCATGGTGGACGGCGTTCTTAAATGCACAGGGCGCGTTCCCACCCAAACAGAAGTGGCCCAGTGGTTAGATGGCGTGGACGGTGGTCCCAGCGCCGGTGCAACTAGCGGTTGTTGCTGCAACAAGTAAGATATAAAGAGTAACATCATGACACAATCACCCTTACAAAAACTTTCCTTTTTAGATCGTTACCTCACCCTATGGATTTTCTTAGCCATGGGCATTGGCGTGGGTCTTGGTTGGCTCATGCCCAGCATCAAAGACGGCATTAACTTCTTCCAGGTGGGAACCACCAATATCCCCATTGCCATCGGCCTCATTGTAATGATGTACCCCCCCTTGGCAAAAGTAAAATATGAACAATTGAGCCAAGTTTTTAGCAATAAAAAAGTACTCTTGCTCTCCCTTGTGCAAAACTGGGTCATAGGCCCCGTGCTCATGTTCCTTTTGGCATTGGCCTTTTTAACAGACAATAACAGCTATTTTGTGGGCCTTATTCTCATAGGCTTAGCTCGCTGCATTGCCATGGTTATTTTGTGGAATGACCTTGCCGGCGGTGACAGAGAATATTGCGCGGGTCTTGTGGCCTTCAACTCCGTATTCCAAGTGATTTTCTTCCCCATATACGCATACTTTTTCATCACCTTACTCCCACAAGCCTTGGGCTTTTCCGGTGCAGTGGTGAACATTGGCATGGGACAAATTGCTGAGTCTGTTTTCATTTACCTTGGCATCCCCTTCCTTGCCGGCATGATTTCTCGTCTCTATGGCGTTAAAGTGAAGGGCGAAGAATGGTATGAAACTGTTTTCCTCCCCAAAGTGGGCCCTTGGGCTTTGCGTGCGCTGCTTTTCACCATCGTAATTATGTTCTCCTTAAAAGGTGATATCATTGTACAATTACCCATGGATGTGGTAAAAGTTGCCATTCCTTTATTAATATACTTTGTGCTCATGTTTGTGATTTCCTTCTTCCTTTCCAAAAAGGTGGGAGCCAACTACGAACAATCGGCCACCTTATCTTTCACCGCAGCCTCCAACAACTTCGAGCTTGCCATTGCCGTGGCCATTGCCGTGTTTGGTTTAAACTCCGGCGAAGCCTTTGTGGCAGTCATTGGGCCCCTCGTGGAAGTGCCCGTGCTCATAGGCCTTGTGCATGTGTCTTTGTGGTTTAAGAAAAAATGGTTTGTCAGCTAGAAAAGCTTCTCTTTTGATCAAAAAAATCCCTTTTCAAAAAAATGAAAGGGGATTTTTTTTGGCCTTTATTGCCTAAAAATAGGAATTATAGATGCTTTTGGCACATATTTGCAGAGCAGAAAAAGCCGTCGTAACATTGACACCTAAGTCGTATTCCAGTACATTAGCCATGAGTTTATTCTAACCTTTGAGGAGTTCATATGAAAAACTTACTTTTAATGTGTGCTATGGTTCTTGGTCTTGCTTGTGCAACACCTGCCATGGCAACCCCTGAAGTTCCTGCTGACGGCTATAAGATGTCCGCCACTAAAAAACCTGTTGTTTTCAATCACAGCACCCACAAAGAAGTGACCTGTGTAACCTGTCACCACCCAGTGGACGGTAAAGAAGATTACAGAAAATGTAGCACTGCTGGCTGTCACGATGACTTCAAGGCTAAAAAGGGCGTTAACAGCTACTACTTTGTTATGCATAGCAAAAAAGCTAAGTTCGACACATGCGTAAGCTGTCACGCCAACGTAGTAAAAGAAAAAGCACCTGATGACAAAGACTACAAGAAAAAAATGACCAGTTGTAAGGGTTCTGGCTGCCACCAATAGCCTAAACTCGGACTTTATAAAAACCCGCTTCACGGCGGGTTTTTTTATGCCCAAAATTTCCTTTCAGCTAGATAGTGTCGTCAAATCGCGAATTTTTGAGTTTCATCAAGAAAGATAAACGAACTTTAAGGGAGTATATAGAAACATACATGACCGAAAAAGCTCGTGAAATCTGACGCAGAAAAAACCAAAAAGGCGCATTTAACGACACTATCTAAATATATTTACAAAAAAACATAACCATTGTAGGACAAGACAAATGTTATCAGGAGCTTTCATGCAAGTATTATTTATTTTCACTCTTCTTTGTTGTTCCCTCGTGGCCATGGGACTCCTATGGATGGCCTTGCTTTGGCGCAAAATACTCCATACAAAAAACACCCCCGCATCTCCCGCCACCACAAAACGCCTCTATTCTTTGCGTATATACATATGGTGCGTTGGTGGAGTGAGCATGGCCATTGGCGTTTTCACCGCAGGAATGTTCTTAGGTCTTGGGGAGGTTATTTTATATCTACCCATTGCAGCAGCTTTACCATGTTTTTTCATGGCAGAAAAAATTCGCCGTGCGCGCGCATCTTGCCAAGAGCTTTCCGCGCAAGAACATGGAGAGCATCAAGAAATCTACACCCTATGGGGAAAGGATTTTGAACAAATAAGCTATGCGCCTGCTTCCACCTATGCAGAAAAAAATACCTTAGAGATGCAAGCTCTTGGTAACGATATGTACATGACCAAAAGTCAGCACATCACGGGCACATACAAAGATGCTACTTTTGAGCAATACGACATCTGCCTACCCGATTATTTTCAAGGGCGTAGTATTGTTTTCACCTTTCCCGTTTCTTTCAAAGATAAGTTCTTTGTTATTCATAGAGATTTTCCTTGCTCACAGCTGCTCACCTATGCCGGCGTATGGCAAAAAGGAGCCAGTGCGCAAGAAGAGTTCAATGCAATCTATGCCATTTTCACCAAGGACATGGACGCACTCAAGCAAAGCCTTAGCCCACAAATACAAAAAGCCATCATGCATATGCAAAATGAATGCGCCCTGCCACAATCATACTACATAACAGAAAATACCTTGTATGTTCTTATGCCACTAGCCGATGCCGAAATAACATCAGATATGGAAAAGCAAGTGAGTCTAATCAAAGATTTTATGGAATATATTAGCGAATAGGCCACAAAAAAGCCCCTCCCAAGGGAAGAGCTTAAGTATTACCAAGGTAATTTTTACGGGGAGAGAAAAATCTTTTGTAAAAAGGTTCTCTCCCTTCCCCATTATTGAACTTTTGCAGTACCCCCCCCCACAATAATTTTACTTTTACCGGCAAAGCTTAAGTCTTCGTTCACGTGAGCTTCGTTCTTTGCATCAATGCCAAGCACATTCCAGCCTTCGCTTCCGCTATCAAGGCTCAGCTTTACGCTTTTTCCATTGGCTAAAGGCTTTTTCAGCATATTGCTTGTATTGTCACCACCACTTTTTGACACATTAAGCACCACAAGTTCTGCGCCGCTTTTATTTATTACTGTCATGGTACGTGCCCATGCTTGGCTTGCCATAAAAGTAGCGCATAACACTAAGCAAAGTGCTGCTAAAGATATTTTTTTCATATTCATTCCTTGTGTTGATTTTATGGATTTCGTGAAAAATACCGCAAAATACTGCTAGAAAAAACTCTTTTTGTCTAGCAATATCTCTTCTGTGTTCTTACAAAAACACCACCGCATGATATATGAACTTCTTTCCTACTAGACAACTGTGCTTTGGTGATATATATACTGAAGGTGTTTTTACACGTTCAAACTATATATTAATTTTAACGAGTACTTTTATGCCTGTACGTAAAATATTAGAAATCAACGAAGACCTCTGTGATGGCTGTGGCCAGTGCATTCTTGACTGTGCCGAACACGCATTGGCCATTGTGGATGGAAAAGCAAAAATAATTTCTGACAACCTGTGTGATGGTTTGGGTGCTTGCATACAAGGCTGTCCGCAAAATGCACTCACAGTGATAGAGCGCGAAGCCTTAGCCTTTGATGAAGAGGCCGTCTTTGCGCAACAAAAAAAAGCTACCCAAACCCACCCTTCTTTTAAATCCATGAGCCAAGGCCTTCCCCACAAGCAACACATAGAAGCTTTACGCCCTCGCTGTCCTTCCCTCTCGCAGGGAAACAAAGGTAGCCAAGCTCCATGGCCTTTAAAATTACGCATTCTCCCAGAAGATTCATCTTTTTTGAAAAATGCGGATATTCTTTTGGTGGCAGACTGCGCACCAGCCGTTCATAAAGACTTTCATACGGATTTTGCCCACAAAGTCAAAATTGCTTGTTGCCCAAAGTTTGAAGATCACGGTGCCATCTTGCATAAGTTACGTCAAATATACCAGCATGCTTCTCCAAAATCCCTTGAGGTTTTGCGCATGGAGGTACCATGCTGTCATGCGCTATCAGAATTATGCCAAGAAGCTCACCCCAAAGGCGGCATCCAAGCCCCCAAGCATTATGTGTGTGCTCGTCACGGACAATTGCTCAACTCGGGCCTAGCCCCTTTATAAAAGAAACTTCCACAAGATAAAAAAAATCCCCTTTCAGCATGTGCCGAAAGGGGATTTTTTACGCATTAAGCTTTTTGTTTTCTTTTTTCAAGCCACGCCTTACCCATTTCATAGACCAAGGGTAAAACAGATATGATGATAATGGCATATACAATGGCGCCAAAATTATCGCGAGCAAAAGGTGTATTGCCCAAGAAATATCCAACACTCACCAAAGAGCCCACCCAAATGATACAACCGGTGATATTATAGAATAAAAAGGCCGATGGGCGCATGAGAGCTATACCTGCCACAAAAGGAGCAAAGGTACGGACTATGGGAATAAAACGCGCCAAAATAATAGCCTTACCGCCATGTTTTTCATAAAAGGCATTGGCTTTGAGCAAATGTTCCTTTTTAATAAAGCGCGTATCACGCTTAAAAATAGAAGGTCCCACAAAACGGCCTATATTATAGTTGACGGCATCGCCTATGATACCGGCGGCCAGTAAAACCCCCATGGCTTCAGCATAGCCTATGAGTCCCGCTCCCGCCACAACACCTGTGGCAAATAACAAGGAATCTCCCGGCAAAAAGGGCGTTACCACAAGGCCCGTTTCGCAAAATACAATGAGAAATAAAATGGCATATACCCATAAGCCATAGTTTTCCACCAATTCAAACAAGTGTTTATCAATATTTAAAATAAAATCCACTAAAAAAAGTATCACTTCCATATGCTATCCTTGTAAATAAATATATTTCTTCTAAAATGTATTTTTTCGTAAAAAAAGAAGCTCTTTACGCGAGAGAGCTACCTTGATATACTAGCAAAATACTCGCATAGGTGCTTCGGTAGCCTTATGCCATATTCATTTTTTGCACCACCGCTTAGCTTATATCTAGACTTCAACAAAAAGGCAAGATTATGCTCACTGCTCCCCTACTCACATTGGCTCCTTTGGCTTTGATTCTTTTTTTACTCATGGGCCGCAAAATGGCTGCAGACTTAGCCGGCCTTTGGGGGCTCATACTCACCCTTGTGCTGGCCATGGGATTTTTTGAAACATCACCCTTCATTATTCCCCAGATTCTTTTTGCCGGTGTCATAGGCTCATTGCCGGTGGGATTAGTCATTGCCGCCAGCATCATGCAAGTCACCATCATGGCAGAAAGCGGTGCTTTGGCGCGCATTGTGGCCT
>CAYJHD010000018.1:0-36673 GCA_964370015.1 uncultured Desulfovibrionaceae bacterium
TCATTTTTTTCTTCCCAATTTCGCTCTTCACTTGTCAAGTAATCAGCAAATCTGCTTTGCAGATTTGTGCCGCCAACCACATCATTATGTGGGGCGGAAAGGCACGAAAATTTCAAGCTTAACGCTTGAGCTAAGCTCAAGCTACTTGCAAATTTATCGGCTCATGCTGTTTCCAGCATTTCGCTCTTTTGCCTTTGAACCGTAACATTTTACGGTTATTGTTGCTTCACGTTGCCGCTTTGGCTTTCCGTGTCGCGGAGAGTCTTTATACGCTCACCGCTTCGGCGTGTCAACAACTTTTTTTTATTTTTTCAAAGTTTTTTTCAGCGTCTCTTGCGAAACTCTGGGCTGTTTTCTCAGCCAGCGCCCGAAACATTTTCCGAAGCGCGGAGAGGCAATCTGCCCCAAGTCGCTGACCTTGTCAACAACTTTCTCAAAACTTTTTTCAAAGCGCATTTAACTTCTGCCCTCACGAGCCGCGCTGTTTGCCTCAGCACCCCACCAAACGGCGGAAGCGCAATATGGACGAAAGAGGCCCGCGGGTCAAGCACTATTTTCACTTTTTTGGAATATTGTTTATAATCAACCGTTTTATTGACGTATTTATTTACAAATAAAGGGAGCACCTTTGCAGGCACTCCCTTTAAAAGACTATCTAACGTATGCTAGGCTTGAAGTTTGCGTAAATTTTCTTTCAACTCCGAAGCTAAATAAGCCAAATCGCGCACAGCGGCGGAAGCTTCATCCATGCCGCCACTGATTTCATCGGCAATTTCACTCACAGAGGCAGCCACTTGGCTCAATTCCTCTGAAGTGGCTGATTGCTGTTCAGCCGCCGTGGCAATACCAGTGATGAGAGATGCATTATGTTCGGCAAGGGTTTGAATTTCTTCCAAAGCAATGCCGGAGGTATTGGTAAGTTCCGTGGCATCATTGATGATTTTCACGGCCTTTTCAAATTGCTCGATGTTGGCGGCGGTGGAACGCTGAATGCCTGTGATACTGGATCCCACCTCGGTGGTGGCAGACATGGTTTTTTCTGCCAATTTACGCACTTCATCGGCCACCACGGCAAATCCACGACCGGCATCACCGGCTCTGGCGGCTTCGATGGCGGCATTGAGTGCCAACAAGTTGGTTTGATCTGCAATGTCGGAGATGACACCCATGACGGAGCCAATGGATTGCACTTGTTCGCCCAGCGCTCTAATGTCTTTCGACAATTGCACAGCCACACCATTGACATCACCCATGGCTGTGACCACTTGTGATACCAATTGCGCACCTTCGCTGGCTTTACCTTGCGTCTCCCCTGCTTGCACACGGGCTTGTTCGGCATTGTTGGCCACTTCAAGCACGGTGGCATTCATTTCTTCAATGGCCGCCGCAGCCGAAGCTGTGCGGTCACGCTGGGCATTACAACCATTGGTCACGTGATCCACTTGAGCGGAAAGCTGCTCTGAAGCAGTGGCCACTCTATCGGCCACATCGGTGACGGTGGCGGCAACGTCTAGCATGGTACGCTGCGCTTGCTTAATGGAAGTCAAATTGGTCACCAGTAGCACGATGGATACCAAATCCCCATTTTTTGCCAACATGGGCATGGCTGTATACGCAATATCTATATGCGCGCCACCAGGCCTTGCCACGGTTTCATTGCTGGCAGGTTTTTTCGTACGTAAAGCCGCTTGTATGGCATCGGATTCGGTGCCGGCATCATCAAGAGTGAAAAGCTCATGAGGCGTTTTTCCCTTAAAATTTGGGCCTAAATCACTTAATGCTACGCCATTGATATATTGAGCGCGCAAATTACTATCCAACACCACCACGGGCGAAGGTAAGCCATGGATAATTGCCAACAAACGACTTAGAACACCGTTGGTGCCATTGATAAGATTGGCAAAATCCCCTTCAAATTTCTTGGCATCACCACGGGCCGCAATATCCCCTTGCTCCACTTGATTTTCCAAATGTCTGTATTCCAACATGACATCTTTCAGCGCAACAGGAATGGTACGTAATGCATTGGCCAAGTCGCCAATTTCATCTCCACGATTCACATGTAACTCACCGCTTAAATTACCCTTGGCAATCTCTTCGGCAAAATTAACACCTAATTTTAAAGAACGCACTATGGGTGTGAGTAAGAAATACACCACCGCAATGCCCAGAAGCACTGCCACCACAAGACTCATGATGGTATGATAAAAAATTTCATCCAGACTGGCATAAGCATCGCTTTTTACAGCGCGCACCACGGCGGTCATTTCGCCGTACTTGGTGGGAGCGTGATGAAAGAGAGCCACTTCACCGGCGTCGGTGAGCAGTTCTGCGGTTTCGGTATTTTTTTCCCTTACCCATTGTTTAAAGTAAGGCATGGGGCCCAAGGATTCATTGAAAAGCCACGCGGGGTTATCAGAAACGGCAATGAGTCCTTTATCATTCAAGATAAAAGCCGCGCCGCCCGCTGGTAAGGAGAGGGACTGTAATGCTTGACCCAAAAATTCCACGGAGTATGCCGCGCGCAGTACGCCTATGATTTTACCATCTTTTTTGATGGGAACGCCCACAGAAATGGTATGCACGCCATCAGTACTACTCACATAAATGGAAGACACAGAAGAACGACCGGCCATGGCTTCGGTATAATAACTGCGCTGCTTAAACGAGGCACCTATTTTTTCATAGCCTTCCATGGAGTTCGCTCGCACCACGCCATTTTCATCCATAAGTACAATGCGGTCCACGTCTTTGTAGAGGCTCTGTTCTTTACGCAAGTCTTGCGTCATGACAGCAAGCTCTTCTGGCGTGGGATTATCCATGCTCAAAAAGTCTGCAATGGCAGGGTCCTGAGAAATACGCTCCACATCCTCCAGAGCGCGCTGGGCAAATTGATCCGCAGCAGCCACCAAGGCCGCCGTTTCTCTTTCAAAGGTTTTGATGATGTTTTCACCCAAAGCCTTTTCCGTGTCACTATAGGTGACATAGCCGCTGCCAGCTTGCAACACCACTATCAAAGCGATGATGGGCAGCATGAGTCTCAATTGCAATTTCATATGATTCCTCTCCTCCCGCTCGTTCATTACACAACATGAAATATTCAATGGTACAATTTCTAGGGAAACATAGCAAAGAAGTTGCTATTCGTGATGGTTATTCATGGAAACAGAAATGCGTAAAAACTATGCTACATATATATCCTTGCAGTGACACTGTCTACTATAATACAAAAAAATACCCAAAAAAAATGACATTTACCGCGGCAAATGTCATTTTTCATTGGGAAAATACGGCTTTTACGCCAATTATGGCATTAAATACCCATAATATTATATCCACCATCCACATAGATGATTTGGCCGGTCACGGCCGAGGATAAGTCAGAACCAAGGAACACAGCGGCACCGCCCACGTCGGCAGTGGTCACATTGCGACGTAAAGGAGCGTGTTCTTCGATGTGGGTGAAGATATTTTTAAGGCTAGCCACGGCAGAAGCTGCCAAGGTCTTGATGGGGCCGGCACTGATGGCATTGATACGCACATTTTTAGCACCAAGATCCACAGCCAAGTAGCGCATGGAACATTCTAAAGATGCTTTTGCAACGCCCATGACGTTGTAGCCTGGCAACACGCGCTGTGAGCCGTTATAAGTCATGGTGATGACGGAAGCACCATCGGTGAGTAAAGGCTCAAAAGCCTGACACACGGCGGTGAGGGAATAGGAAGACACATCTTGCGCAAGCTTATAGCCATCGCGGCCTGTGTCCAAGAAGCGACCTTGCAAATCTTCACGATTGGCAAAGGCCACGGAGTGAATGAGAATATCCACGCCGCCCCATTTTTCTTTCACAGTTTCCACGGCGGCGGCGATTTGTGCATCGTCACACACATCCAAAGCCACGGTGAATTCTCCGCCCATTTCTTCGCTGATGGGTTCCACACGTTTTTTAATGGCATCGCCCACATAGGAGAAAGCCATACGCGCGCCTTGAGCTTTAAAAGCTTCAGCCACGCCATAGGCAATGCTTTTATTATTGGCTAAACCAAGAACAAGTGCTCTTTTACCTTGAAGTATCATACTCACCTCTTATTCCGCGTCAAAAGATTTGCCGGTGATGATTTTGTATGCTTCTGCATAACGTCCGGCGGTGGCATCAACAATGTCTTGAGGCAAAGTGGGTGCAGGTGGGGTTTTATCCCAAGGCTGCGCCGAAAGCCAATCACGCAAATATTGCTTATCAAAGCTGGGCTGACCGCGACCTTCTTCATATTGGTCCGCAGGCCAGAAACGCGAGGAGTCTGGAGTCATAACTTCATCAATAAGTACTAACTCACCATTAACCATACCAAATTCAAACTTGGTATCAGCCATGAGGATACCGCGTGTGGCGGCATATTCACGACCGGCTTCGAAAATACGCAAGGAGGTTTCTTCCACTTTCTTGGCAATTTCTTCGCCAAGAAGGGCTGTGGCCTGAGCCACGGTGATGTTTTCATCATGCTCGCCAAGTTCAGCCTTGGTGGAAGGCGTAAAAATGGCAGGCTCAATCTTGGCAGATTCTTTCATGTCGGCAGGTAAATCATAGCCGCACAAGGTGCCGGTGGCTTTGTAATCTTTCCAGCCAGAACCGGTCAAACAGCCACGCACAATACATTCCACAGGTAAGGGCTTGGCCTTTTTTACCAATACGGAACGGCCTTCCAGTTCATCTTTCCAAGGCTGCAAAGCTTCGGGGAACTTATTCACATCGCTCTCAATGAGGTGATTGGAAATGATGTCCTTGAAGCGATCCATCCAGAATAATGTAATCTTATTAAGGATAACACCTTTATAAGGTACAGGCTCGCTCATGATGACGTCAAAGGCCGACATGCGGTCTGTGGTGACAATGAGTAAGGTTTCATCATCAATTTGATACATATCACGCACTTTACCACGCGCAATCAAAGGGAAAGCGGTGACAGTGCTTTGCATAACTACTTTCATAATTTCTTATCTCCTAAATGGAAGTATACGTTCTAAATTATACTATGATCTTTTTACGCGGCATTCCATGGAACGCGCATGGGCTTCTAAGCCCTCTAAACGCGCCAAACGAGCGATGGAATCAGCATGCTTTTGTACAAAAGCCGATGAAGCCGCCACCACCGATGAGCGCTTACAAAAAGTCTGCACCGAAAGGGCAGAAGAAAAACGAGCTGTGCCCATGGTGGGGAGCACATGGTTGGGGCCGGCAAAATAATCACCCACGGCCTCGGGCGAATGCGAACCCATGAAAATGGCACCGGCATGCTTAATGGAAGGCAACATGGCCCAAGGTTCTTTAACACACAACTCCAAATGCTCCGGAGCCACACGGTTGGCTAGGGCCACACCCACACGCATATTGGGCACCACCACAAGGGCACTCCAATCTTGTAACGCTTTGGCGGCCAGCTCTGCACGGGGCAAAGCGGCGCATTGGGTGGCGAGCTCGCGCTGAATGGCCTCTGCCATGAAACGCGTATCCGTAATACACACGGCAGAAGCAAGGCTGTCATGCTCGGCTTGTGAAAGCATATCCGCCGCCACCCATGCAGGGTTGGCAGAGCCATCGGCTATGACAAGCACTTCACTGGGGCCGGCTATCATATCAATGCCCACACGACCTTGCACCATGCGCTTGGCTGTGGTCACATAGATATTTCCTGGACCCACGATAACATCCACGGGGGACATGGTTTCGGTGCCATAAGCTAAAGCACCAATGGCCCAAGCGGAGCCCATGCGATAGACTTCATCTATGTCCAGCAAATGCGCCACGGCTAAAATATGTGGATTAATGCTGCCATCGGGGCGTGGCGGCGTCACCACGGCCAATTGTTTCACGCCGGCCACTTGCGCCGGAATGGCATTCATGAGCAAGCTAGAAAGCAAGGGAGTATCTCCACCCTTACCGCCGGGCACATACAAACCTGCACGGTCCACCGGCACCACTTGCTGGCCCAGGATGGTTCCATCTTCTCTGGTTAAAAACCAAGATTTTTCCACCTGAGCTTCGTGGAAGGTGCGAATATTGGAAGCAGCTTCAGCAATAATGGACAAATCCTCGCTGGAAACCTGCGCCGCACCTTTGGCAATGTCTGCGGCATCGAGGCGTAAGGTAAAAGCCTCGTCAGCTTCGGGACAATCAAAGCGCTTTGTGTATTCCATAAGAGCCGCATCGCCGCGGCTTTGGACATTTTGCAAAATTTCTTGAACAACACCGTCAACGCTTTCGCCCGTATCTTCGCGGCCTTTAAGAATAGCCTCAAGAGCGGGCCAGTCTTTTTCTGTGGTACATGTTATAATACGACAGGACATAGATTCTCCTTCAGGGGCTCACCTTGGCAAGCATCCTACATATAGCTTTGGCATGTTACAGGAAGAGTTTACAAAAGTCGAGCTTTTGTGCCCCAAGAAATGCATCCATTTAAGTGGCACTTTTATTTTACAAAAAGCACCACTGCATTCTGAAAAAATGTGGTGAAAATTACAAAGCATTTTACTGTGTTAAAATAAAATATCCAGTACAGGGGCTTGACAGGTGGGCAAGGCTTGCTTAAAAATAGGCATCACGAAGGAGTCTTTCATGTCATCCAAAAAACCACACGAAGCTTATATGGCAGCACAAGAAGATGCCGCCGCACAAAACTTATTTGAACAAGACACAGAGGAGTTTACTCTTCCTCAAGTGCCTGAAAACTTAAATGAACTCTGCCTTGAACACATTTGCCCCAGCTGCAGTGTTAAGGAAGATGCCGACCAAACTCGCTTGCGCGCTTTGGCCGAAATGGAAAACTATAAAAAACGCCTTGCACGCGAGCACGAAGAACAATTGACCTATGCCGCAGAAAAGGTGCTTTCAAGCTTGTTGCCAAGCCTAGATAATTTGGATCTTGCCCTACAATATGGCGGTCAAAATGAAGCTTGTAAAGATATGCTCATGGGCATTGAAATGACCCGCAAATTGCTTTTGGAAGCGGTGAAAAATCACGGACTTGAGCCTGTGGGCGAAATGGGTGAAGAGTTCACACCAGAATTGCACGAAGGGCTTATCTTTGAAACTCGCGAAGATCTGGAAGAAAACCGCGTGAGCAATGTTATGCAACGTGGATACAAATTGAAAGGACGCCTTATTCGTCCTGCCAAGGTTTCCATCAGCAAAAAGCCCTAACAGGTTACTAAAAACCTGTTGAGAGTTCATATATCTACGAAGGCCTTTGTACTGCGGTATGAAGGTCTTTTTTTTGTGGATGTTGCTACTACTTGTCAAACACGCTTTTCCCATGAAACGCTATCTCTTTTACCACTGAGAAAACTAGAAGGATAATTTTTTTCCTATACACAACATACTATTTTATGCTACTAAGATTCTTTTTAGGAGGTATTATGAAGAAAATTTCACTATTGTATGTATGTTTAGTAGTTATGTTACTATCAACAGGCTGTTCAAGCAAGCTTATGCAAACTGTTGATGTACAAAATGTGGCTCAAACCATTCCTGATGGAAAGGCGAGCGTAACTTTCTTTAGGTCATCAAGCTTTGGTGGTATGATTCAAGCCCCCATTGCTGTGAAAAAAGATGAAAACTTAGAGCTTGTTGGAATATCATCTACAGATACCAAGATTCATCACGTAGTGGAGCCGGGTGAGTATACATACGTAGTTGCTGGAGAGGGAGGCATGGCCATGCGTGCCATCGTAAGTGCTGATAAACATTATTATGTGCGAATTGAGCCCAGAGCTGGATTCTGGAAAGCAAACTTTGCTTTCGTACCCATTTCAAATATAGATATACTTTCAGAAGACATACAAGAAGAACTAGCTGACTGCGATTATGTAATCCAATCTCCGGATGCTCAAGCATGGTTCACGGAAAATAAAGCAAGTATGGAAGAAAAACTTTCTGAGGCCTTGCTTGACAAAAATGAGGCCATTTTACCTGCCTTATACGGCATAGACAAATTGAATTAATCTCCATAGCTATTCAACAAAGCATATGAAGTTTTCATGGAAAATTTCATATGCTTTGTTGAATGGATTTTGTCGTAGCATATAAAATAGAAAGACATTACTATTTTACCCTCAGTACCTACCCATCCATTCTTTTTATCCTTTTCCTCTTATCCTTTTCCTCTCCCCCTTGTGCGAAGCACTGTAAGGGGGATGTCACGTACGCGAAACGTAGTGAAGCGTCAGTGACAGGGGGATACAATCGGTCATTTGGCGATTTTGTCTCCTTTTACAGGATACGCAAGCAAAGACAGACATAATCCGACGCCACAAAAGCGCCAATGGTTGTTTTTGTGTGATTTATTTAAATTTTCAGATTTTGAGTGCTGGCAAAGAAGCGGTATAAAATTGGAGGCAGAGCGTACTCAAGTACGCGCGTTCAATTTTATACCGATGATGCCGCCAGCACTCAAAAGATAAATTTTGCATAAAGAAGACAAAAGCAATGAAGCCCCAAACCACAACACCCCATCCCCTAAACACCCCCCCCACTTCCCACTCCGCCATCCCCCTCCCCACAAAAGCCCTTGCACGCGCCCTTATTTTTCCTTATGAAAAGCCATGCAAAATCTTACCTGTACACAATGCGGCACCTGCTGTCGCAAGGGCGGCCCTTTACTGCACAAAACCGACATTCCCCTGCTCACCGAGGGGCATATCTCTTTTTCTCATATCCTCACCCTGCGCGCCGGCGAACTGGCCTTTGACCCCGTTTACAATAAACTCATCCCCTTGGAAGAAGAAGCTCTAAAAATTCACGGTAGCGGCGAAACCAAACACCCTTGGCATTGCATCTTCCATAAAGATAAAAATTGTGGCTTGCACCCACAACGCCCTGCCCAATGCGCGGCTCTGCACTGCACCGATACCAGTGCTCTACAAGCCATGTATCACGAAGACAGAGCCTGCCGCGCAGATATTTTCCATGCCCAAGCCGGTTGGCAAGAATTGGTGGAAGCCCACGAAGAACAATGCCCTTTGCATCCCTTGGTCTCTCACGGACGCATCTTGCATGAGTCACAAGACAGCCACGACCAAGCACAAGCCACACAAGAAATTCTGCAATGTGTGCGCTATGACATGGCCTTTCGTGAATTGTGCGTGGAAAAAGCCCAACTTCCACAAGAAATCTTGCCCTGCCTGCTGGGTCGCCCTGTGCATCACTTTATACAAAGCCTTGGCCTTGCGGCGCAGCACGATGCTCAAGGGCAGCTGGTGCTCAAAAAACTTGCCAACGCAGCATATTTTTCCTAAACCAAGACCATGACACAAGATCTTCTCCCCCTACCCATCAATGCCAGCACCCCGTGGCTTGCCCCCTTGGCAGGCTACTCCGATTTAACCTTTCGCCTATTGTGCCGCGAACACGGCGCACGCGTGGCCTGCACCGAAATGGTCAGTGCCAAAGGCTTGGTGTATAAAAGCAACGGCACCCAAGATTTATTGGCCACCACCCCCGAAGATAGCGACACTTCCCAAGGAAATTTCTTGGTGGTGCAACTTTTTGGCAATGAAGTACCTTTCATGGAAAAGGCACTTGTGGAGCTTTTGGAGCAAGGTTTTCAGTATTTTGACCTTAATATGGGCTGTTCTGTGCCCAAGGTGAATAAAACGGGCTGTGGCTCTGCCATGCTTAGAGACCTTGACAATAGCCTTAGCGTGGCAAAATGTATGATAAAGTTGGTGGGAAAAAATGCCATGGGCTTTAAAATTCGTCTGGGCTGGACCGATGACAGCCATGTGTGGCAAGAGCTGGCCTTGCGCTTGCAAGACCTTGGTGCCGGCTGGATTACCTTGCATCCTCGCACGGCCAAGCAAGGTTTCAGCGGTGAGGCCGCATGGGAGCATCTGGCCACCCTATCGGAACTTGTGCAAATACCCGTCATTGCCAGCGGTGATTTATTTACTCCGCAAGACGGCGTACGCTGCCTTGAGCAAACGGGCGTGAGCAGCGTCATGTATGCCCGCGGAGCCATGCAAAATCCGCAGATTTTTAAAGAACATATTGCCCTTTGGGAACAAGGCATGGAGCCGCAAGTGGACGCACAAGCTCTTTTTGCCCTCATTAAAAGACATATGGAACTGGCCAAGGCCTACAGCTCTGAGCGAGTGGCTTTATTGAAAATGCGCACCTTTGTGCCGCGCTATGTGCATCACTTCCCCGGCGTGAAACGCCTACGCCAAGAAATGGCCGCGTGCACGTCTTTTGAGCAATTACAAGATTTGTTGGAACAATTTTTCGCTTACGCCGCACAAAAACAGCTTTAGGAGATAGCAATGGAAGTCATCCTCGCCCGCACTGCAGGTTTTTGCATGGGAGTTTCTTTGGCCTTAAAAAAACTCGACACGGCCCTTGAAGAATCCGCCCAACAACGCATTTGCACCTTGGGTCCCATCATTCATAATCCACAAGTGCTGGAAGAATATGCCCACCTTGGCGTGCAATGCCTCACCGCAAAAGACGCTGTAAATAAAGACGATTGCGTCATTGTGCGTGCCCATGGCATTCCTCAAAGCGAAGAAGCGCGCCTTGTGCAAAGCGGTGCCACCATCATTGATGCCACCTGTCCCAAGGTGAAAAAAGCGCAATTAGCCATTGCCAAGGCCACCAAGAACGGCAGTGAGTTGCTTCTTTTTGGCGAAGAAGACCATCCGGAAGTGCGTGGCCTTGTGTCTTACGCGGCGCACGGAGCACACGTTTTTGACTCACTGGAAAAATTATATACAATAAAGCTTGCTCCTTCCACTACTTACGTGCTAGCTTCCCAAACAACTCAAGACGGTAAAATTTTTGCGGACATAAACACATACCTGCAAGACAAAATTTCATCATTACCGGTGCTATCTACCATTTGCCACGCCACACACGAGAGACAAGAAGAAATCATGCGCATTGCCGCAGAGGTTGACGCTGTGGTGGTGGTGGGCGGAAAAGCCAGCGGAAATACCTGCAGATTGGCCGATGTGGCCGCCGCCAAGGGTATTCCCACATGGCATGTGGAGACGGTGAACGAGCTTGATCCAGAAAAATTTTCACTTTTTTCGCGAATAGGTCTAACGGCTGGCGCATCTACGCCGAAAAGACTTATTGACGAGGTCTACGTTTTTTTGGAAAATATCTAGCCTTTGATACAAAAAAACAAATGCCCTGCAGACACAAACTTTGACGCCACGAGGGAGAGCGTATGGCACAAACCAATATTCTTCTCGAAGCCGGAACCAACGAGCTTGAAATAGTTGAATTTTATATCGACGAAAAAACCCTTTCGGAAGATGGCATAGCCCTTCCCAATGGCTATCGTGGATATTACGGCGTTAACGTGGCCAAGGTGTTGGAAATTATCCGCATGCCCAAAGCCACAGAATTGCCCGAAGTACAGCACCCATGCGTACTTGGTGCCTTTAACTTGCGCTCGCATATTATTCCACTGGTGGACCTTGGCATGTGGCTTGGCAAAGAGCCCATGGACGAAAATGAAGAGCCCAAGACCATTGTGACCGAATTTAACTCGGTGACCACGGCTTTTAAGGTGTCCGGTGTGAACCGTATTCACCGTATTTCTTGGGAAGAAGTGGAAGCACCTTCACCCTATGTGTCCAAAATTTCCAATAATACCGTTATTGGTGTGGTGCACCTTGAAAACCGCATTGTATTTTTGCTAGACCTTGAAAAAATCGTGGCCACGCTGAACCCTGCCCTTGGCTTGCGCTTTGAAGATATGGATGAAGAGTGGAACCAAGACGTGCGCCGCCGCGCCATGGTGGTGGATGACTCGGCCCTCATTCGCGAAATGTTGCGTGACCTTTTGGAAAAAGCTAACTTCGAAGTGACCATTTGTTCGCACGGTGCTGAAGCTTGGGATAAATTATGTTCTTATAAGGCCAAAGCCGAAGCGGAAGAACGCCCCATCACGGATTTCGTACAAATTGTGGTTTCAGATATTGAAATGCCCATGATGGACGGTCACAACCTCACCAAACAAATTAAAGAGGATAAATTCCTTAGCCAATTGCCCGTGGTGCTCTTCTCCTCACTTATCACCGATAAGTTGCGCCATAAGGGCGAAACCGTGGGCGCCGATGATCAAATTTCCAAACCGGAAGTGACCTACTTGGCTCGCCGCGCTTTGGCACTCATTCAAGAAAGGGAAGAAGGCATCTTCCCCGATAATCCGCTTCTCAACAACGATTAAGCTCTTTATGCAAAAAAGCATACTGGGTGAAAACCTTTTCTGAAGAAAAGGTTCTTCCCCCAGACCCCCTTTCCAAAAAACTTCAATTGCGGCAAAATCCTACCTTAGCATGTAAGATTTTGCCGCAATGTAATTTTGAAACAGGCCTTGATTTATCTATTTGTATTTTTTTTACTTTATACTATCGCTCGTCAATCTGCTGTAAAAGGCGAGTTTCGAGCCGCACGGATACAGAGAGCAACGCGTATTAAACATACATAAGCAGTTTGACTTTTTTACACTGACGACGCAGATTGCTATTTTGCAACAATGTGCGGGCTAATCCTTGGCCACCACTTCTTTAATACGACACACGCCACACACTTCAGCCGATGTGGGATAGCCACAGCACGCGCAAGGACGTAATTCCGCGCCCTGTTCTTCTTCGTGCTTGGAAAAAATGGGACGACCGCGCTTTAAAAAACCTTGGTAAAAGTCAATCTTGCGCCCTGGCATGGCTTCTTCCAATTGCTGCCATAAATGCTTATATTGTGTAAAGCTGGCGCCTTGGCTATAAGGGCAAGGGCCATAGTGATTTTCTATGCCCATGAGGAAGGCGTAGTTGGCCGTTTCAAATTCCGTCAAACGCCACAGGGGCTTTACCTTGCAGGCAAAACCGTCTTCAGCTTCCAACTTGGGCCCTTGGTCTGAAAGGTAAGCTTGATCCCAGCGAATGGTATTACTAAAAAGACGCGCCACTTCATCATCTAAATTATGACCTGTGGCCAAAGCGGTGAAACCTTCATCCATGGCAACTTTATTGAAAAAATAACGCTTAATCTTACCACAAGCGGAGCAAATGGGGCGTTTGAGCTTGGCCTTTACCTCTGGAATGGCAAGGCCTTCCTCGGCCATATCCTTCACAATGAGCTTAAAGCCATGCAATTGGCAAAAGCGTTCCACCACGGCGCGCGTGCCCGCCGAAGAACCGGGAATGGCAAGGTCTATATGCAAGCCCGTCACATCATAACCTTGGCGTGACAGCTCCAGCATGAGTGCCAGTGAATCCTTGCCGCCGGAAAGAGCCACAAGAATTTTATCCTCACGCGTGAACAGCTTTTGCTTCTCAATGCCCTTTTCCACTTGTTTGCTGAAAAAAGTCAAATAACAGGAGGCGCAAAATCCGGCATGGTGACTACGCAAAGAAACTACTGCCGGCTCTTTACAAACTTTACATTTCATACAGTATCCTAAAGGGCCTCTATAGCCCATATATTCTTAATTTTGCAGGTTGCTTGCCCTGTGTAAACCCTAGGCAAATACTAGGCAAGCTATTTTTTGCACAAAAAGCCCCAGCCCCTTTGCTCAAGAATTTCTTTATGCAAGGACATATGGTCTTTTTGAAACCGTGACATAAGGGCTTCATGGCGCATTTTCGCACTATTTTCACTGTGCTTATGCCAAAAATCTGTATTTTGTGAGCATTGCCACATGTGTTCTGCCAAAGCCTTGGCGTCATCGGGGGCAAAGGTAAGCATGTGGCCTTGGCTCCATTCATTGTACGGAGCCACGTCGGTACACATGACGGGAATGGATAAAGTCCAGGCCGCCAAAAGAGCGTGCACGGTGGTCATGGAACCTGTGCCCACAGGGGGTTGCCCCCACGCGACGCACACTTCATGGGAGTTTTGTTGCGGTAAAATAAGTCCGTGCACCAAGGGAAGCACATCAGCCAAATCTTGTTCACCAAGTAAAGCCAAACGCTCTTCCACGCCCAAACCGCGAGCTTGCGTCAAGAGGCTTTCAAAATCTTGTCCACTGCCCACAACGCGCACCTCAAAGGAGGGCCCTAGTTGCTTTTCTTGCTCCCATTCCAGCAATTGCTCCATGGCTTTAAGCACTGTGGGCAAGCCACCCTCGTGGCATAAAGACGTATGCACCAAAAAAAGCGCGCGCTTTTGTGGCTGTGGTGGCAAAGCAGGCGGCATGGTGCCCCACGTGCTTGCATCCAAAGCCGGCGCAATGGCATGGGCATGAGCATTGGCAAGGCCGGCATCCACCCAAATTTTGCTCATGAGAGCGCAAGGAAAAATACATTTATGAAAAGACTTCCACGTGGCAAGTTGTGCAGAAAGGCGTGTTTTTTCTTGAGGCGGTAATTCCTTCACATCCTGCACGCATAAAGTTGCATGGGGAGCACGCCACGCGGCCCATGCTCTGGCAAAGGACGCCGCCACCGCGGAAAAAGCATACACAAGCAAAGGGGTCTTACGCTTAAAACGCCAAAGCAAGCCCACGCGATTTGAAAAGGAAAAGGAAAGAGGAAGCACGGAAAATTCTTGCTCGAGAGCCTTTTGCGCCAATGGGCTGGAGGCAGGACAAGCCACGTGCACAGCATGCCCCTGCACCTTAAAAGCTTCGGCCAAGGCCAGTATTTCCACCTGCCTTGTGCTCCAACCGGTGGCATCATCCAGCAAAACCACGGGCAAGACTTGCGTGGGGCTCTCTGCATTGAGCGAATTCGGTGAATTGGGCATGTCTGATGTGACCTGTGAGCCTGACGTGCCAAGTGAGTTTGGCGAGTTTGATGAGTTTGGTGAGTCGGGCACAGCGCGCACGCCATCATCAGCCTTGCCTTGCCCCTGCGAAACCTTTTGAGGCTTGGTCACAGGGGCAGATTTTTTGGCAGAACTCAAAAGGCTGTCCCTTCTGAGATGAGTTTTTCGAACAAGCGTTCACGCAAAGCATGAGAGATGGCACCGGTTTGCCCTTGGGCTATGGGGCGACCTTCATAATGCGTTACGCCCACACAGAGGGGCGATGAGCCAAAAAGCAGTACTTCCTTGGCTTCCCACAGGGCTTGTTCTTCTATATTTTCGTAAGAAATGGGCAATAAGTCCTTGGCCACATCCAAAGCCGCGGAAAGCGTTGTTCCCGAGAGCGCGTTGGTAAGATGCGGACACACCAAGACATTATCTTTATTTACCAAAGCCACGTTGGCCACGGTGGCTTCTGCCAAATACCCATCACCATTGAAGGAAAAAGCCACATCCACACCGCGACTCAAGGCTTCTTCTGCCATGAGCACATTGGGTAAATAGTTGGCATTTTTTATCTTTGCCAAATAGGCTTGTTTGGCAGGAATGGCAGAACGGCATGCCGTAAGACCCTTTTCATACCAAGCCATGGGCGGCACTTTGCTTTCTATGGCAATGATATACAAAGACGTTTCAGGACATTCGGCCGGAGAAATGCCAAAGCCACCGGGGCCGCGTCCCATGAGCACGCGTATGGCACCATCGGCGCATTGGCCAGCCTTGGCCACCTGCAAGATGGCTTCTTGCACCTCTTGCCAAGAGCAAGGAGGTTGCATTTTTAAACCTTGAGCGGAACTTTGCATGCGCTCCATATGGGCTTCCAATTGGAAAAGACGCCCATTTCTATAGGAGATGCTTTCAAAAACCCCGTCCCCCCTATGACACAAGTGGTCATCAAGGGGCGCCAGCATAAGGCGGGCATCGGTGCAGATGCCCCCCACCCTATGCTCATAAAAAGCCAATACTTTCTGGGCGCCTGGACGCTCCACTTGCAACATGCGTTGTAAGTAGTCAGAAGAAGTAAGAATTTCTATGTTTTTAGTCATTATTTCTCTATAAATACCGAACGATTTTCTACGCCAAGCCAGCCTTTTTCCAGCATAACTTCGGCAATTTGTACGGCGTTAAGGGCAGCACCCTTACGAATATTGTCAGACACAATCCACATGTTCAAACCATTGGCAATGGTTTCGTCTTCGCGGATACGACCCACAAAGGTATCATCTTCGCCGGCGGCGTCGATGGGCATGGGGTACATTTTCTCGCGTGGGTTGTCATACACTTGAATGCCTGGGGCTTGAGCCAAGATGGCGCGAGCTTGCGCAGCGGTGAGTTTCTTTTCTGTTTCGATGTTCACAGACTCAGAGTGCCCGTAAAATACAGGAACGCGCACGCAAGTGGCAGTTACTTTCACGCCTGGATCTTCCAAAATTTTCACGGTTTCGTGCACCATTTTCATTTCTTCTTTGGTGTAATCATTTTCCATGAAAACATCGATTTGTGGCAAGCAGTTAAAAGCAATGCGATGTGGGTATACTTCCACATCTGGCTCTTGCATATTAAACATTTGGCGCACTTGCTGTTCTAACTCAGCAATGGCCTTTTGGCCTGTGCCGGATACAGCTTGGTAGGTGGACACAATGACACGGGTGATTTTGGCCGCATCGTGCAAAGGCTTTAAGGCCACCATCATTTGAATGGTGGAGCAATTGGGATTGGCAATGATACCATTATGCTTTTCAAGGGCATGGGCATTTACCTCTGGAACCACCAAGGGGCAACGCTCATCCATACGCCAAGCGGAAGAGTTATCAATAACTACGCAACCGGCAGCCGCAGCATGGGGGGCAAACTTTTCGGAAGTGCCGCCACCAGCAGAGAAAATGGCAATGTCAAAACCTTCAAAAACATCTTCTTTTAACTCTTGTACCACAAGGTCAGCGTCGCCATATTGCACAACACTGCCGGCAGAGCGAGCCGAGGCAAAAGGTACCACTTCTGTGGCGGGGAAATTGCGTTCTTGCAAAGTTTTTAACATTTCACGCCCAACGGCACCTGTGGCACCTACAACGGCTACGCGAAGTTTTTGAGACATTTTTCTTCCTCCAAATGGTATAATACCTTAGTGCAGCTATTTACCTGCCCTAAGATTAAGTAATCTTTCATTTTCCACTTTACCTTTGTGCCTTACTAAGGCTTCGGTATCAAAATCATAAGGCCTTTCAAAACTGGCCACAGGATTTGATGCATCCAAAGCATGGATGGCGGCAAAGGTGCGAGTATCCATGGTGTACATATGCGACACAAGCCATGATCCTAAATAGGAGCACACCTCATGGGCTATTTGCGGGCCTTCCACCTTGGCACGTACAGCAAAGGCATTGGTCACCGCAATAAAATTTTCATGTTGCGCCACATGCTCTTCCAGCATGGGTAAATGCGCTTTATACATGCACATGATGGATTCTTCAGCTGTAAAATGCTCATAACAATAGCATTGCATTTCAGAAATTTTTTCTGCCAAAGACTCGGCGGTCACATCACCGTACGATTCCAATTGTAATTCGCGCAGCACTCCAAAAAGTCTTTTGTGCTGAGCATCAAGCTCTGGTACCCCTAAAGCATACTTTGCATCCCAAACGAATGTCCGCATATGGCCTCCGATTATTTCACGTGGATTTTTTTCTAAGGCTAAGGCTCCATGTAAGGCTAGTAAGGCGTACTCTACGTATTTTTCTTTAACTGATGCAAAGCTTCAAAGGTCACCTGATCCATATTAATGATATGACCAATGAGCCATTTATTTAAAAAGTCATGCATCTCCTCCAACACCACCACGCCTTCATCTTGTACGCGCTTGGCAAAAGAGTTGGTTATCTCCACAAAGCTTCTGTGCTGCTCCATGTGATCTTCATACATGGATAATTGCTCTTTATACGGTTCAAACAGAGCTTGCTCGCTTTCAAAATGATTCACAGAGTATTGCTGCAGTTGAAGCACTTTTTCAACCACCACCGCGGAAGCCACCTCACCATACATTTCCAATTGCAATTCGCGAATGCCTTCAAAAAGACTTTTATGTTGGGCATCTATTTCTGATTCACCCACAGAATATCCATCATTCCACATATATGTGCGCATGATTCCTCCAACGGTATAAGCAAAGACTACTCTCAAGATTTAACACTGTTATACTAAGTAATTTTCTCGTAAAACTCAAGGAAAAGTCTTGGAAACAAGCTCTTGTACAAGATTTTTATCGGCCTCTAGAAAGTTTTTACACACACCTTCTTGCGGCAAAAGCCACGCTAAGCCTTGTCCTTCCGCGGCTTCGGGCTCTCCCAAAAAATCGTGCACGTGGAAAAAATGCACACGCACATGACGCTGATCATAGCTGTGCTCCACCGTTTTCCAAAAATCGGCCCTTTGCACCTCAACACCCAGCTCTTCGCGCAATTCTCGCCCAAGGGCTTGTGTTAGGCTTTCGCCAGCTTCCACTTTTCCGCCGGGAAACTCCCAACATCCGCCATGCAAAGAAGCTGCAGGCCTTTGCGCCGCAAGATACTTACCCTTGCGCCACAAAATACCGGCCACCACTTCTACCACGTGTTTAGTCATCATCACCCAAGAGCAATTTGCGCTGTTCTTCAAAGACAGACAGCTCTTCTTCCAGCTCTGCCATGTGCTCCATGAGCACCTCAACGCGGTCTTTCACCTCGCCAAAGCGCGTGAGCATGGGGGAAGCCTTGGCGGTATCGGCGTACACATCGGGATCTGCCAAGCTTTGCTCAAGCTCATCTTGCTCCAGCATGAGGGCTTCCAACTCTTCTTCAGCGGCCTTATATTTCTTTTGCATGGGTTGCATTTTTTTATACAAAGCATTGCGTTCTTCCGCTTGCTTGCGCTTTAATTGCTTCAGTTCATCGCGAGAAAGATTAGCTTTTTCTGTACCTTGCGCAGTTGCGCTTTCCTTGCTCTTATTGTCCTTTTCCGCAAGCTGCGCACGGCGAGCCGCATCGTACTCGGCAAAGCCATTGTCATAACGCACTATGCCCGTATCCGATAAAGCCCAAGCCTCCTCGGCCACTTCTGACAAGAGCCAGCGATCGTGCGCCACCATGAGCAAGGTGCCCTCAAAGGCATCCAATGCTGTGATGAGAGCTTCGCGGCTTTCCAAGTCCAAGTGGTTGGTGGGTTCGTCCAGCACCAAAAAATTACTGCGTGACAAGAACAACGTGGCCAACATGAGACGACTCTTTTCACCGCCCGAAAGGGAATGCACCTTGCGCTCAAAATAGCCTTGCCCAAGCATGAACAGGCCCAGCACGCTCATGAGCTCTTCTTCGGTGGTACGCGGATCGGACAATCGGCGAATTTCACCAAGCACCGTGCCCTCGGCGTGCAAGACATCCAATTGATGCTGGCTGAAATAGCCCAAGCGTACCAAGGAGCCATTTTGCACCACGCCGCCACTTTTTTCCAAACGGCCCGCTAAAATTTTTAGCAAGGTGGATTTACCACAACCGTTGGGCCCCACCAAGGCAATGCGCTGCCCGCGATAAATATTAAAAGACAGCGGCGGCCACAGACGTTTGCCATCTTCGGGGAAGGTAAAATCCACATCCACCACGCCTTGCACCATTTTTTCCGTGCGGGCGGCTTCGGGCCAGCTGAAATTCAAAGAGCGACGGCGTTGTTCCGGTTGGTAATTTTCCAGTTCTTTTTCCAGCTTCTTGGCCATTTTTTGGCGAGAGCCTGCCTGTCTGGCCTTGGTGGCTTTGGCGCGAAAACGATCCACAAAGGCCATTTTGCGGTTAATTTCATCTTGAATGCTCTTGGCTTCACGCTCTTTTTGCGCTTCTAGCTCTTCTTGCAATTGTAAAAATTGCGTGAAGTTGGCCTTGCGATAAAAGGGACGCGACATGCCAAGATAGAGCACATGGGTGCCCACCTTATCCATGAACATTCTATCGTGCGCCACAAAGACAAGCACGCCCTTGAAGGAAAGCAAAAAGCTCTCCAGCCACTCCACGGCTTCGATGTCCAAGTGGTTGGTGGGTTCGTCCAGCAATAAAATATCGGCACCGGCCGTGAGTACGCGGGCAAGTTTGGCTCTTTCGCGCCACCCACCGGAGAGTTGCCCCAAGGGCATGGGCCACTTATTTTGCGAAAAGCCAAGGCCGCTGAGCACTGCTTGAGCGCGGTGTTCAGGGTTATACCCATACACAGCTTCCAATTCCGCTTGTTTGGCCATGAGCGGAGTGAGTGCCGCTTCATCGCCGCTGGCTATGGCTTTTTCCCAGGCGTCCCAAAATTCGCGCCAATCGGGTAGCGCCTCTTGCACATAGGATAACAAGGGCTTTTGCAAGGATTCTTCATCCAATTCTTGCTCCACATAGCCCATGCGGCAACCGCGTGGCAAAAGCACACGCCCGCCATCGGTGGATTCCATGCCGGCAATGATACGCAGTAAGGTGGACTTGCCCGTACCATTGGGGCCGCACACGCATAGGCGCACGCCCGATTCCACGTCCAGAGAAAAGGCGTCTAAAATGGTACGCCCGCCAAAATATTTGGAAACTTCTTGTAAGGTAATTTTCATGTACGCAATAATCTATACTTCAATGTTACAGCATGCCGGCTTTTTTGTACGCGGCAATGGTTTGCTTCAGCCCTTCACGCAAAGGCATGGTGGGGGCAAAGCCCAGCTCGTGCAGTCTTTGCCCGTGACAAAGCCATCCTTTCACCTTAGCTTCGCGATATTTATCCCAATTCCACGAAGGTGCGCGCAAGCCTAAAGGCTTGGTCACAACTCCCCAAAGGGTGCTGAAAAAGGCTGAAACCGCCATGATGGGCAAAGGCATGTGTAGGCAAAAAGAACGCTTGCCCATGAGTCCTGCCATGATATGCCCCAATTGCGCCATGGTGACGGGCTCGCCATCGCTGCAATGATACACACCGCGAGCCTCTGGCTTCAGCGCGCATAGTATGGCTTGCACCACGTCGTACACATGGATCACGGACACAGGGAAATCACGCCCAAAGCCGGGGCTCACCACAAGACCTTTCTTGGCCATGGTGAAATACGCCAAAAGCCCTTTGTCTTCAGGGCCATAAATGATGGGCGGACGCAATACCACAAGGCTTTCGCCGCAATGACGCGCAAGGCTTTCTTCCGAAAGATATTTAGACCAGCCATAGGCCGATACGGGGTGCGCCATTTGATCATCTTCCACACCGGGAAGAGCTGCGCTGGGGCCCGTGGCCGCCAAGGAAGACACCAAGAGCACGCGCTCCAAAACGCCCTGTTCTTGCTCTTTGGCTATGGCTTGCCCCAACAGGGAAGCCGCATGCACATTGGATAAATAATCTTCCCAGCGCACGCCAAAAAGTAATGCCGCCATGTGTATGACCATATGCTGACCGCGCAAGGCTTCGGCAAGGCCTTCACCGGTGGCAAGGTCTGCTTTGCACACGCGCACAAAGGATGGCAAAAGATCACGGCGCGACGAAGCACGCACAAGACAGCTCACCTGCACTTGCCCTTGTTCTGCCAAAGGGGCCAAAGCCTGTAATACATGACGCCCCACAAAGCCCGTGGCGCCTGTGAGTAAAATATGCTTGCCGCGTATGTGTTCCAAAGAAATATCTAACATAAACTATCTAAATCCCTACGATATATGCGGTAGCGTTTGGTCATGACGCCGCCAAAATCTTCCATTAAATCATTGACCATGGTGTTATCTTCCAAAGTCCAAGAGCCTTCCACCGAAGTGAAGTGCGGCATCTTTTTGCTTTGCTCAAGCATATAATTGAAGAGCAAAA
Organism: uncultured Desulfovibrionaceae bacterium; assembly: GCA_964370015.1. GTDB lineage: Bacteria > Desulfobacterota > Desulfovibrionia > Desulfovibrionales > Desulfovibrionaceae > CAYJAD01. The sequence goes on from CAYJHD010000018.1 coordinate 21,630, forward strand.
GCGGCAGTCCCAGCATGCGATATTGCTCGCGTATGCCAAAGAGAACCATGCGATAGGTGCCTTCAATTTCCTTTTTGGTGCGCCACAAGTGCCAAGGGGCCGTGATGCCCAGCTTACCATTGAGTCGCTTCAGCAAAGGATTCATGTCCGGCAAGGCCAGCATGCCGCCGGCGGGGGTATCCCCATGGTAAAAGAGCACAAAAAATTCCGGATCCAAAACGCTTTTCAGCCCTTGCACATGATTTTCTGCTTCGGCCAAAGTCATGGGAGAAAAGCCCCAATTCTTGGCCCAGCTTTCCTTGAAAATATCCAGCATAATGTGAATATCTTCGGTCATGGTGGCCTTGGTGGCGCAACGCCATGTGAACTCATTGCGCTCTTGTATGGTGCCTAGCTGCTCCTCCACCCACTGTGGCAAGCGTAAAGCATCTTTACGCATTTCATAGGCAAAAAGATCTTGCTCTTTGCGCATGTGCCAGCTTTCCACCAGCGCAGGATAATAAGGATGATTCCAAGGCATCATGATGCAAGGTGCCAAATCAAAACCACCCACCAGCATGCCGCAAGTATAATTGAGAGAAGGGTTCAAAGGCCCGCGCATGAACTCCATACCTTGCCCCTTAATCCATTGGGCGGCGGCATCAAAAAGAGCATGGGCGGCTTCTGTATCGTCAAAACATTCAAAAAAGCCCCACCCGCCGCAACGCTCTTTGGCGTATTCATTATAGCCGGTATCCACCAAGGCCACTATGCGCCCCACGGGTTTTAAACCGCGCATGGCAAGAAAAAGCTGTCTTGTGGCCTTTTGCCAAAAGGGGTGCTTGTGCACATGTAAGAGCTTTTTCTCATCCTTCAATAAGGGCGGCACCCACAAAGGCGCAGAAGCATAAATAGCCCAAGGCAAAGAGAAAAACATCTCTTCTTCTTGCGCTGTGCTCACCGGTATAATGCGTACATCGGCCATAGTATCCTCAAGTTTTTCATATGGTCGCCCTGCTCATGCCCCCTTGGGTCAAGCAAGTGCAACATCATGGCTAGGGTAAAATTTTCAGCGCAAGGGCTATTTGCCCTTTTCCCACCATGAGGCGTCGGGCCCATGAAACCACCAATAATGCGACGGTGTTGTCATGACCACCTCGGCAATTTCCTTGGCTTGCGAACTGCGTATGCGCTTAACAGCACTATCCATCCACTGCAAGGCAAAGGTATTGCCCTTTTCGCTTTCGCGCTTCAAATTAAAGAGCATGTCCAATTGGTCTGCGTCATGGGCCAGCGTGGCCTCAAGACTGGCTTTTTCTTCCAGCTCATCCCAATAAGATAAAATATCTTCCTGCAAGCCCGTGCCCTCGGTGGCATGCTCCATGGCGGCACGCGCATTGGAAGTATTATACATTTTATTCACATAATTAAAGTCACCGGTGCGCGCTTCGGCCAAATCATGAAAAAGACACATGAACACCGTGCGCGGCACATCGGCTCCGGCCATTTTAGCCAGCACAAAACCAATGACGCTGACCCTATGGGAATGCTCGGCCACATTTTCACTGCCTGTGCCCAAAAATTGATAACCGGTGCGTGGTGTTAGGCGCAGCATGCCTACTTCATTGATAAAATCCACCAAACGCTGAGTCTTGTCGCGATGGCGCAAATGGGCCAAAGCATCACAAATACGAGGAGCTGTCATAGGCTACCTTTACTTCAAATAATTTAAAAATCAGCCCTTTGCCCCAAGTGCTCCAGGAAAAAATGCACCACATGCTCATGCATAACTTCATGAGCCACTTCACGCTGTGCTGGCGTGGCCGTGCCGCATAAATCGGGTAAATCACGGCGTAATTCCGGTGGACATGCCGACATAAGATCTCGACCTGCCACCTCATCCACCACATAAAATTCCGTTTGCGCAGGAAAAAGCTCTTTGGCGGTGTTTTGATCCCACACTTTTTTGCTGGTGTCTTTTTCCGTTTCCAACACCAAAAGAGGCAACGCCACAGAGTTCAACGCCCTTGAAGTGAGCAAAAAATCATATTTGGGCGACACCGCCACCACGGCCTTAATGCCCTGCTCCGCAAAACTTTGCCCAAAGGCAGGTAAGGTGGTGAGCATTTTTTCCACATGTCCTTGCGCCCACGCATTGCAATAGGCTGTGGATTGCGGCACCTGCACGCAATAATTATCCCAACCCTTGGCATCCAGCATGGCCCCGCCCAAAAGCAACATGGTGGTGGCCCCTGTGCCAAAACCATACAGACCCACGCGCTGCATATCCACCATGGCGCGTATGTCTTTATGGGTGGCTGCCATGCGCAAAACCGTTTGCACTTCGTGCATTCTATCTTGCAATTGAGACCAGCTAAAATTTTGCGTCATGCGCTGTAAATTATCATTTTTATGATCGGGAGCCATGACCACAAAACCCAAGGAAGCCAACAAAGACGCGCTTTCATGATAGGAAAAACGCGAAGCCGCTGAATCATGAGACAAGATTATGAGCGGAAAAAGCCCCTCGGCGGCTTTGCCAAAGCGCACCACATTGAAACGCCACGGCCCATAAGATACGCGCGAAGGTTTGCTCCTGGTGGGATACCACACATTCACATCCACACGCACTTCTTTTGCCGCATCCCAATGACCAATGGTCATGAAAGCCGGAGAAAAGCTGGCCTCCACCGCCCACACGGGAGAACTAAAAAATACAGAGCCAAGGCACCACAGGCACCATATGGCCATGCGGTGCTTCGCCCTTTGGAAAAAGTTTTTCTTCATGCCTACCTTTGGCATTATGTATGGCTGATGACCGTGCCTAGAGCTTCATCTTGCAACAGATAACGCTCCAAGGAGGCTTCGGCGCGTCCATCCAAAATAAGAGCGCGCTTACAACCGGCTTGCAAAGCATGTAGGCAAGAATCCACCTTGGGTATCATACCGCCATGAATGACATTTTCTTCTTTAAGCTTGGCTATGGTGGCCGTATCTAAAGCCGGCAAAAGGTTTTTATCCCCATCCAGCACACCGGGCACATCGGACACCAAAACAAAATAATCGGCCTGCATGGCTCCGGCTATGGCACCAGCCGCCGTATCGGCATTGACATTGAGGTTTTGCCCGGCGGCATTGGTCACCACAGGGGCAATGACGGGAATATACTGAGCCTGCAACAAAGCCTGCACCACGCCATCATTGACCTGATGCACCTGCCCCACAAGGCCCAGCTCCGCACGTTCCACTTCGCCCTGCAAAAGATTGCCGTCAATGCCGCAAATGCCCACGGCATCACCACCGGCTTCCTTGAGTAAGGACACCACAGATTTATTCACTTGGCCTAGAAGCACCATTTCCACCACGTCCATGGTTTCGGGCGTGGTCACACGCAAACCATCCACAAAATGGCTTTCTATTTCAAGGCGCTTAAGCATCTTATTCACATGGGGGCCGCCGCCGTGCACAATGACCACGCGCATGCCCTTTTTCACCAAGGCCACAATGCTTTTGGCAAAAGGAGCACGTAGGGCTGCATCATCCATGGCGTGACCGCCGTATTTCACAACTAAAGTAGACATGATTATCCTCGTAATGCGCTTAAACTTGCGGAGCCTTGTCAGACAAAGTGGCCACCATGACGGCCTTGATGGTGTGCATGCGGTTTTCCGCTTCATCAAAGGCCACGTTGGCAGGAGATTCAAATACAGAATCATCCACTTCCATGGCTTCAATGCCATATTTTTGATAGAGGCTCTCGCCGATTTCCGTATCTCTATTATGGAAAGAAGGCAAACAATGTAAGAACTTACACTGAGCATTGCCCGTGAGTTCCATGGTTTTTTGCGTCACTTGATAATCACGTAAACGCTCAATGCGTTCTGCCCACACACTTTCCGGTTCACCCATGGACACCCACACATCGGTATAAATGAAGTCGCATCCGGCCACGCCCTCGGCCACATTGTCGGTGAGCGTGATTTTTGCACCGGTTTCAGCGGCGATTTTTTGCGCAATTTCCACCATGGCTGGGTCTGTTTGTGAACCTTCAGGCGCAATGGAGCGGAAGTCCATACCCATTTTTGCCGCGCCAATCATGAGCGAATTACCCATATTATAACGCGCATCGCCTATATATGCGAAGGTCATTTTTTCCAGCGGCTTGTCACAATGCTCTTGCATGGTCAAAAAATCCGCCAAAATTTGCGTGGGGTGATATTCATTGGTAAGGCCATTCCACACGGGCACAGAAGAATATTCTGCCAGTTTTTCCACAAGCTCTTGGCCAAAACCGCGATACTCAATGCCATCATACATGCGTGCAAGCACCCGTGCCGTATCGGGCATGGATTCTTTTTTACCTATTTGCGAACCGGATGGCCCCAAATACGTGGTGAAAGCACCTTGATCGCGTGCGGCCACTTCGAAAGCGCATCGCGTTCTGGTGGAATCTTTTTCAAAGAGGAGAGCAATATTCTTACCCTGTAAATACTGAACTTCCTGCCCCGCCTTTTTGGCAGCCTTTAAATGAGCAGATAAACGTAAAAGATAGGCTATCTCTGGGCCGCTAAAATCGAGTAATTTTAAAAAATCTCTCTTGTATAATTGCATGGTCTTTCCCCCCTTACGCAATGTGGCATTGAAAAAGAAAGGAGAAACATAGACTTTTTATGCCAGCGTGGCAAGAAGTAAGTACCATGGGCCTTTTGCATGGCCTCAATACGCGCGGGTATATCAATATATATGCGGGGAATTAAGCTTTGTTGAAATGTATGCACATCTAATGCACCTTACAAAGAATTGGCATACGCTCTTGACTATATCAATTTATCTTGATATTGTTTTATATCATCTTCAACAAGGACAGCATATGAAAATCATTGAGCTCTTACAAAATACCCAAAAGCCCTTTTTTTCCTTAGAGTTTTTCCCCCCAAAAAACACTGACCAATGGCCGGATTTCTTTGCTTGTGTGGAAAGATTACGCAGCCTGAATCCGCTTTTTGCTTCGGTGACGTATGGTGCCGGTGGTTCTTCGCAAGACAATACCCTTGAGATTGCCAAGCGCTTACGTGAAATGCAGCTGGAGCCCATGGTACACCTCACCTGCGTGGGTGCCAGTTCTGCCAAGATCAATGATTTTTTACAAAGCCTTAAGCAAAGTGGCATAGAAAACGTCTTGGCTTTGCGCGGTGATGCTCCCAAGGGGCAAGAAGAAGCCTGTGCCCAGGCCGCCCTTGAAAGCGGATTTCGTTATGCCGAAGATTTAGTGCGCTATATGCGTCGTGTGGAGCCCTGCATGGGCGTGTCCGTGGCCGGGTATCCTGCGCCGCATCCGCAATCGCCTTCCTTTGCCTTGGACAGAGCCTATACCCTATCTAAAATCCGTGCCGGTGCTGATTTTGTGGTGACACAGGTGTTTTTTGATGTGCGTGAATATTTTGACTTTGTGGATGCTTTGCGCCAAGAGCGCATCCATACGCCCGTCATTCCCGGTGTTCTGCCCATACAAAGCCTTGCTTCCTTGAAAACTTTGCTTTCCATGTGCGGTGCCAATATTCCCGGCAAGTTGTATTTAGAGCTGGAAGCGGCCCACCAAAAGGGTGGCGAGGAAGCCGTTCGCGAGGCAGGGCTCACCTTTGCCATTGACCAAATACGTCAACTCATCGAAGGCGGCGCGCCGGGTATACATTTATATACGCTCAATAAGGCGGACTTGTGTTTGCGCTTGGCTGACGCTGTTAAGAAGTATGTTGGTTAGCAGGCTGTTTTGAGGATTTTGGGGAGGAGTAACGTAGAATTCGCGTCATCGAGGATATTAAATAGGTCTTTTTGGTGTTTTGAGTCTGGGATAACGTAGGATTCTCACCACCGAGGATATAAAAGATGTTAACGCATCATACTGTTTTATTTTGAAAGTGGCTTCATGGGGGGCGTACCCCCCTGCCAGCCCCTTTCAAACCCCGGCTCCCCCCCTCGCAGTCTGGCAGTTGCCATCCCTACGTTATCTTTGTTCGCTTTCGCTCCAAAGGATGCACTTCGGGGCAGTGCGAGCCAAGGTCTCGCCCCGCAGCACTGCACAGACTTGTTTCTCCTTCGAATGTTCATTCTCCTTCCATGAAGATAGGAAGAATCTCGCTGACCACTGAAAACCTAACCACAATTTATTTCTTTCAAAGAATACCCTGTAACAATTAAATAACTCCTAGTATTGACCTTCTTACAAAATCAAAACAATATTTTTCCTTTCATGAAGATGACAAAGACTTCGCTGACTACTTAACAATTTTAAGAACGCTTATTAGTCATGGCGAGTATTATTCGTGGACATATTGATTTCGCAGAATAAAGAATTTTTGCGTTGAGGGAGATTTCAAAAGCCGTCGCTGTGTCGCGAAGGCCTACCTTGTAGGCCGTAGCCCTGTAGGAAATCTTCTGAGAGCGCACGCGAGCAGAAAGTCCCGAAAGGTGAGACCACAGCAGGCTTATGCGGGGGAGCGGGATTGTAAGGGCCGGCGGGGCGGCTAGCCCCAAGAGGTCCTTGCCCCTGCGCGGGAGCGCAAAACGATAAGATATTACATTATAAAATAGCTTCCATACACAAAGACATACAAAAAACGCAACATCCAGCACCCCGTGCCCCTGCGCGGGAGCGCAAAGTGATAAGACATTACATTATAAAATAGCTTCCATACACAAGCACATACAAAAAACGCAACATCCAGCACCCCTTGCCCCTGCGCGGGAGCGCAAAGCGATAAAACTTTAAATTACAACAAAGTTTCCATTTTGGGATGCGTCAAAAAAAAGCCCCACATTGCAGAGCTTTTTTCATTCTATTTTAGTTATTGTTTACTAAAATGCTGTTCCACATAAATCCGTGCCCTAAAATACCGCGTGAGTATATCTTGCGCATAGGTTCTATGGGTGCCGCCCACGTAGGCTTTCATGGCGCGGAAGATATCTTGATCAAATCTATCAAAATATTCACGCATGATTTCCGTACCAATACGTATGCCCGTATCGATTTCATGCAAATCCATTTCTTTTTTACCAATGCGTTTAAGCTTTTCATCATGGTATTTATAGATAACCTGCATGGGCCCCCGTGCATTGGCCGAGGAATGGGTGGCAGCATTGAAAGAGCTTTCACGCCAAATAATACTTAAAAGTAGTAAAGGCGGTATGGAATATTCCGCTCCCCATTTGGAAACGGACTGAATATAGGTGTCCAGTAGTTCATCACTTATACGAATATGTGGAAAAACTTCTGAAAAGACCACCTTTAATTTATCATGGTCTAAAATATAATCTCTGCGCTTAATGTTTTGCTCAAGCGCTTTATTAAGACTTCGTTCTGTTTCTTGGAAATTTTCATAATCTGTAATGCTAATGACTTTTGCATCCGGCGGCAAAGCATACTTTTTCCATGCATATCCAAAGCCACCTGCACCGGCGGCCAATACACAGAATAAGAAAATACATGCCTTTGTGGCTCCCGACATGCTGGAAGCATTGCTTACAATAAGTTTTCCGTCTTGAAAGCGATACTGTTCACTCATATATGTCCCATATGATTTTAGCTCTGTACTCTCTTTTTACAAAAAGTTGCCAAAGCTATTCCGAAAAGCATAAGTCCACCTCCCCAAACATGTAGTAAGGTGACTTGCTCTCCTAATATAAGCACGCCTTCCAAAGCCGTAAAGAGCGGAATGGAATAATAAATCATACCGGCGGTGACAGGACCAATGGCATCGATGGCTTTGGCCCATGCTAAATAGGCAATACTGGAGCAACCAATACCAGAATACAACACCGCAATGCTCACATCTGTATTCCAAGTGAAGCTTGGCAATGTGTGCATTTCCCAAAAAAGCACAGGCAAACAAAAGAGAATACCCAAGGCAAAAGTGCTGGCAATGAATGAAGTGGCAGAAATGGCACTGGGCCTATAGCGCGATAGAAAAGAATACAGGCCAAAGCTCGATACGCCGGCTATACTCCATAAATCGCCCATGCTTATGCGAAAATTCAACAAATTTTCCCACTCTCCGCGAGCAATGAGGGAGAATAAGCCCACCAAAATAATGGCAAGCCCGAGCAATCGCCGTGTGGTGATGGGTTCATTACAAAAAATACGCGACAGCACCATGATGATGATGGGCGCAGAGGGCACAAAAAGCACCATATTTATGCTGGAAGTGGTACTACCGGCCTTGTAAAAAAAGGCATTGAGGCACGTTACCCCCACAAAGCCCATGAGGGCCAAATACGGCAAATGACGCTTGAGCAAAGCCCACTCGCGGCGCACCGGCCCCACGGCAAAGGGCACTACACACAAAAAAGCCACCACCCAGCGGTAAAAATTCATATGCATGGGGGGTATATCAAAGGCTATGGCCCTAGCCACCACGAAATTTCCTGCCCAAAGCATGACAGCAAAGAGAGCCAGAACAAAGCCCTTGGTTGTTACACTCATGATTACACGCTGGCACCTTTATGAAAATCAGCCCATGCTTCCATGAGCAAGCGTAAAGCATTACCCCTATGGCTGCGGGCATTTTTTTCTTCTTTAGAAAGTTGCGCCGCACTACGTTCAAGACTGGCATCATAAAAAACGGGGTCATAACCAAAGCCATTACTACCCTGCGCACTGGTCAAAATACGCCCTTCCCACGTGCCGCGCACCACCATGTGCTTACCTTGAGGGGTGCACACTGCCATGGCACACACAAAACGCGCCGTGCGCTTGGCTTCGGGTACGTCTTGTAATTCGTGCAAAAGTTTACGCATGTTGCGGGCATCTTTGCTTTCACCTTCCAAAGATTCCCAGTCATCACTATACCGCGACGAATACACGCCGGGGCGTGCATCTAGGGCATCCACCTCTAAACCGGAATCATCGGCAATGGCCACATGGCCTGTTTTCTCCGCCACATAGTGAGCTTTAAGAAGAGCGTTTTCTTCAAAGGTAAGACCCGTTTCCTCCACATCTTCAAAAGATTCAAAGGATTCAAGACCCAAAACGGTGAGGCCATACACTTCTAAGGTATGGGCCAATTCACGAACTTTTCCTGCATTTCTGGTGGCAAGAACTATGGTATTTTGCATGTGCTTTCCTTACATATTTTTCCTAGCTTAAAGACTGTACAGAGGGCATAGGAACATTGTATAGAAGTGCAATAGCTGTTTTTAACATAAAATGCAAAAGGGAATGATTCATATGGCACACAATGCGCTACCTCTTTGTTCTATGGATGATGTACGGACTTTTTTATCCACATTTCCCACTGTGACCTCTGAAGATGTGAGCTTGCTGGAAGGTCTGGAAGGGCGCATCTTGGCTGAAGAACTAGCCGCAGCCGATACAGTGCCTTATATGCACAGGGCCGACGCCGAAGGCTATGTGGTGCGCGCCGCAGACACCGTGGGTGCCAGTGAGCAAAATCCGCTTAGCTTGCAATGTATAGGCCACTGCTCTGTGACGCATGTTCCGCAAGATATTCTTGGGCAAGGCCAGTGCATGAGCATTGTCACCGGTGCCATCTTGCCCAAAGGGGCCGATGCCATCATTGATGCAGAACATGTGCAAATATTGGATGCCACAGGCTTACAATGCCAACGCATTCAAATAAATACCGCCGCTCTTCCCATGAATAAAGTGGTACCACGCGGCGAAGATGCCACCTTTGGCGCATGCTTACTGCCTGCCGGCACCTGTATTCGCCCCTTGGACGTGGGTCTTCTGGCCTCTTCCGGCATGCATGAAGAAGAAGTAGATTTGGACTGCCTTGTACACGGCATCATGCGTCATACGGTGCACGTGCAAGCCCATAAAAAGCCGCAAGTGGCCATCATCTCCACTGGCAATGAAGTTGTGCCCGTGCACGCCGATGTGAAAGAAGGCCAAGTGCGCGACGTGAATAGCCATACCCTTGCCTCCTTGGTGCGCGAAGCCGGTGGCATGCCGCGTTTTCACGGCATTGTACCTGACTCCTTAGACAAAATCACCGACACCTTGGAGCGGGCCCTGCTCAGCTCTGCCCACATGATTATCATTTCCGGCGGTTCTTCTGCCAGTGCACAAGACCAAACCCTCAAAGCCATGCAGGGTCTACCGGAACGCCACGGCATTGAAGTGGTCTGTAAAGGCATAGACATCTCCCCCGGTAATCCTTTTATTTTGGCCAAGGCTCACGACAAAACCATTTGGGCTGTGTCTGGTCAAGTGACGGCGGCGCAAATCATCATGTATATTTTGGGCCAGCCCTTCTTGCGTCATTTACAAGGCTATCCCAATCCCTTTAAACAAGAAAATCCCTTTTCTTTCAAGCAATGCACAGCCACCATGGCCTGTCATATGCCCTCTGAATTGGGTCAAGAAGAGTATTTACGCGTTCGCTTGGAAATTAAAGAAGACGATTCCATTGTGGCCCATCCCGTATTGGGGCTTTCCGGCGTTTTGCACACCATGACCGTTTCCCACGGGCTTGTGCGCATCGAAAAGGAAAAAGAGTCCTTGGCCAAGGGAAGCAGCGTGCGTGTCTTACTTTTTAGTTAAATAAGGCTAACGAGCGAATTTACTGCGACAAAAAGACCTTTTAGCGTACATAGCATCTTTTTCCAGTAGCAATACTGTAATATTTAACCCCAAAAATACCATGCAATCATTAGTTATATCCTTTTTAGGGCGAGACTGCCCCGGCGTTGTGGCTGCTGTTTCTTCACTTTTTGAAGAAGCTCTTTGCGATATTATCATGGTTTCGCAAACCATATCCAATGGCGAATTTGCCGCCATTTTCACCGTGCTGGCCCCAAGTCCTGTGACGGTGGAAAGCCTGCGTGAACATCTCACCACCGGCCTTACCGCCAAAGAGGTGGATCTTTCCGTCATCGTGCGCCCTGCCATTGATGCAGCTTGGGGACAAAGCGTTGCTTGCGCCCCCTTTGTGGTCACTGCCCATGGCCCCAATACCACGGGTCTTATGGCGGCACTGGCCACAATTTTTGCCAACCACAAGGTGAATATTGAAAATCTAAAAGCCCTCATGAATGAAGATGGCGAAAACAATGCCCTCTTCCTTTTTGAAGTCATGGTGCCTGAAAATGTGGACTTACAGGTTTTGCGCCAAGACCTTACCACACAGGGTGAGAAATATTCCTTGCGCATCAGCGTGCAGCATAGGGATATTTTCGAGGCCATTCACCGCATTTCACCCATGTAAGAAGGAAAAAACATGCTTTCAGATCGCGAAATTATCAGTACTCTCAATATGCTGCGCAATGAACATTTGGACATGCGCACCGTGACCCTTGGCATTAGCCTTTTCGACTGCCAAAGCCACGACATCGACATCTTTACATCCAATATTAAAAAGAAAATCCTACACCATGCCAAAACGCTGGTGGCCACCTGCAATGAAGTGGGCGATAAATACGGCATACCCGTGGTGAATAAGCGCATTAGCGTGAGCCCCATTGCCGTGGTGGGCGGGCCCTTTGACGCTTCGGGCATGGTGCGCATTTGCCAAGCCCTGGATGAAGCGGCAGAGGAAGCCGGTGTGGACTTTTTGGGTGGCTATAGTGCCTTGGTGGAAAAAGGTTTTTCCCGCGGCGACAGAGCCCTTTTGGAATCTTTACCCGAAGCCCTTGCCAGCACAGGGCGCATTTGTTCTTCCATCAACGTGGCTTCTTCACGCGCCGGTATCAATATGGACGCCGTGGCCCTCATGGGTGAACAAGTGCTCAAAACCGCCGAAGCCACCGCAGATCGCGACGGCATAGGTTGCGCAAAATTGGTTATTTTTGCTAATATTCCGCAAGATGTTCCCTTCATGGCTGGCGCTTACCTTGGCGTGGGCGAGCCAGATGTGGTCATCAATGTGGGCGTATCCGGCCCCGGTGTGGTGAAAAAAGCCATAGACCGCGCCATCACCAGATCGAAAACGCAAAACGAGCCCTTCACCCTCCTCGATGTGGCCGATGTCATTAAGCGCACCGCCTTTAAGGTGACACGCGTGGGTGAAATCATTGGTAAGGAAGTTTCCAAACGCCTTAACGTGCCCTTTGGCGTGGCTGACCTTTCGCTGGCTCCCACCCCTGCCGTGGGTGACTCCGTGGGTGAAATATTTGAAAGCCTCGGCCTGTCTCACATTGGCGCGCCCGGTAGCACCGCTGTGCTTGCCATGCTCAATGACGCCGTGAAAAAGGGCGGATCCTTTGCATCATCCGCTGTGGGCGGTCTGTCCGGTGCTTTTATTCCCGTATCTGAAGATGCCAGCATAGAAGCCGCCGCCAACGCCGGTTTGCTCACCCTTGAGAAACTGGAAGCCATGACCTCGGTCTGCTCCGTGGGTCTCGACATGATTGCCATCCCCGGTGACACTTCTGCCAGCACCATTTCCGGCATCATCGCCGACGAAATGGCCATAGGCATGATTAACAATAAGACCACCGCCGTGCGCCTTATTCCCGTGCCCGGCAAAAAAGTGGGCGATACGGTGAACTTTGGCGGATTGCTTGGTAAAGCCGGCATCATGGCTGTGCCTAAAGGCGATGCGTCCAATTTTATCGGTCTTGGTGGGCGCATTCCTGCCCCCATCCATAGTTTGAAAAACTAATAAACAAAGTTGGTTACGTGCAACATCTTGTGCCATAGCCAGTACAGATTTTACATAAATCCCCCTGCGAGCTTCCATCCTATGGACTTTTAAGGGGGATTTTTTTATTCTAACGCCATGCAAAATACCCTACACCACGGTTTAGAAAGATACCTCCTCCCCGAAGAACTGGAAAAATTGCGCGCCGCCAAGGTGGGCATTGCCGGTGCGGGGGGCTTGGGCTCCAATGTGGCCTTGCTCTTGGCCCGTTGCGGTGTGGAAAACATGTTACTTGTGGATTATGATACGGTGGAAGCTTCCAACCTTAACCGCCAATGTTTTTTTCCGCGCCATGTGGGTAGCCCCAAGGTGGAAGCCTTACAAAACATCCTTCTGGAGCTCAATCCACACATGCAGGTGCATTGTCAAAATATGCGCATTACGCCTGCCAATGTGCAAAGCCTGCTTTGCGAAGCTCCACTTTGGGTGGAGGCTTTGGACCAGCCACAAGATAAGCGGCTTTTCGTGGAATCAGCCCTCATGGCACAAAAATTCACCGTGAGCGCATCGGGCATAGCCGGCTTCGACGGGCCTGCCATGCAAAAACGCAGCATGGGAAAATATTTGGTCATGGTGGGGGATTTTTCTTCCGACATAGACAATTTTCCACCGCTGGCTCCACGCGTCATGCAAGCGTCCGCCATGCAAGCCGATGCCATGCTGGCGCATATACTCAAAGGCAAATAACGCCCACTTGGGAAAAATTTTACATAAAAAGTATGTAAGACCCAGCAAATCCCTTTGCAAAAAAACATTTTCTTGCTATTCTCTACTTGCTTCATAGTATCCCTGCACGGCATAACACACCATCTGTAACAAGCTGACATCAGTGAGGGCACCATGGGATTAGCGTTGTATGGCAAAAAACATCTTCGGCAAGCTTTTTTCTTGCTGAGTATTTTTTTGTGCGCTCCATGCGTCATAAGCGACACTGCCCATGCCAATGCACAGCCCCCTTCCCTCCATCAGCTGACGCCGTTTCCGCAACGCATTATCGCAACAGCACCGCAACCATCGCCGCAACCCATGGTTTCCTGCCCATGGCAACGCTTGGAAGCGGGACTTGAATACGTTTCATTGCCTTTACAAAAAAATTTGCACGCGCAATTGGAAGTTTTGCGCTTTTCTCCCAAATATTTTGATTTTGTCCTGCACAGCATCAGCGAAAACAATGCCGCGCCGCAAACCTTACGCAACTGGGCTGAGAAAAATAACTTGGTGGCGGCCATCAATGCCAGCATGTATTTGCCCGATGGGCGCACCAGCACCGGATACATGCGCAGCCATGAATACGAAAACAACAAACGCATTGCCAAGGCCTTTGGGGTTTTCTTTTTGGCACAACCAAAGGACACCAAAGCAAACATACCCACGGCCACACTTTTAGAAAAAAACACAAAAAATTTTGAAAAAATACTGCAACAATATCACATTGCGGTGCAAAATTATCGTCTTATCAGTGCCAAGAGAAATATTCTATGGTCTGCCAATGGGCAAAAACATTCCATAGCCGCCGTGGGCATGGACACACAGGGCAATATTCTTTTTTTGCATTGCCGCGAGCCCATAGAACCCAGTGTTTTTGCCAGCGAGCTTTTACGCCTGCCCTTGCAATTGGGGCCTGTCATGTATGTGGAAGGTGGCGCGCAAGCGGGCATGGTTTTACGTCATGAACAAAAGGAATTTTTCTGGGGAGGACGCCATCCGGCCGATATTTTCATGGGCACCGTGGGCGTGGCTCTACCCAATATTTTAGGTGTGGTGAGGAAAAAGACTAGTAAATGATAATAATTCCTAATAAATATAGCTATCTGGACTTATTGCTCTTTTTTTAAAAAAAGCTAGACAGCTCACCCAAAGTAACGTAGCTTGTTCCATGGCTCCTTGAGCCTTTATCCTTTGAAAATAGAGAAGATAGGCTTTTCTATCTCGCTGTTTTTATAAGTAATAAACCAAAAAGAGGATTATCATGACACAAGTTTTAGAAATGTATGCTTGCACCAAATGTGCTAATATTGTGGAAGTTATCCATGCCGGCGAAACCGCCCTTGCTTGCTGTGGCGAAGACATGAAACACCTTAAAGAAGGTGTGACAGATGCTGCACAAGAAAAACACGTGCCCGTGGTTGAAAAAACCGCCAACGGTTATAAAGTATCTGTGGGCAGCGTGGCTCACCCCATGGACGAAAAGCATTATATTGAATGGATTGAGCTCATCGCCGATGGCGTAAGCTACACCAAGTTTTTACAACCAGGCCAAGAGCCTGTGGCAGAATTTTGCATCACCGCCGACACTGTGACGGCTCGTGAGTATTGCAACCTTCATGGTCTTTGGAAATCTTAATTAAAAGAGGTTATTATGCAAAAGTACACATGCAATCTTTGTGGTTATGAGTATGATCCCGA
>CAYJHD010000019.1:0-36419 GCA_964370015.1 uncultured Desulfovibrionaceae bacterium
ACATTGTGCACTTTGCCGACATTGTCAACGCCAAGGTAAAACTTAAAGATTATCACTTTCTTGTTTTCCCTGGTGGTTTTTTAGACGGTGACGACCTTGGTGCCGCCCAAGCAGCTTGTATGCGCTGGCGCCACCTTGAAGATAAAAATGGCACTCCCCTACTCACACATCTTAAAGAATTTTTAGATGACGGTAAGCTGGTACTTGGTATCTGTAACGGCTTTCAGCTGTTAGTGAAGCTTGGTCTTTTGCCTTGCTTTGATGGAGAGCGTTTTGTACGCCACGTTACCCTTGGGCACAACGACTCTGCGCGCTATGAAGACCGCTGGATAGAAATGAAAGTCAACGAAAAAAGTCCTTGCGTTTTCACCAAGGGTCTTGAATTTGTTAGCTCTCCTGTGCGCCACGGCGAAGGAAAAATCATTCCTGTGGATGCAGCGTGTTTGCAACGCTTACAAGATGAAAACCTCATTGCCCTACAATACATTGACCCTGTAAGCCGTGAAGTTACACAAAACTACCCAGCCAACCCCAACGGTTCGCCCCTTGGCATTGCTGGCCTTACAGATGTAACTGGCCGTGTGCTTGGCCTTATGCCTCACCCAGAAGCTTTCCACCATGTAAGCAATCACCCTGGCTGGACACGCGGTGAAATGGCTGCACCTGGTACATTACTTTTTGTAAATGCCATTAAGCATTTGAGAGAAAACACCCTGTAAGAAGTTCAGTTTTTCAACCGGCAGTGGCAAGACGCTTGCAAGAAAAAACTTGACAAAAAATAGAAAACCGCCCATGTGATACGCATGTCGCGTGGGCGTTTTTATATAATTTTCAAGGTGCTTTATCTGCTTATAAAAGGTAAAGCACCTTCTTATTTGAGGCTTTTCACATGAAACTATCTGAAATTATTGTTATTTTAGAAAAAATCGCCCCGGTGCAATTTGCAGCTTCTTGGGACAATTGTGGCATTCAAGTGGCCTCGCACCAACAAGACATACAGCGCTTAGCCTTGTGCCTTGACCCTACGCCTCAGTCCATAGATCAAGCCATTGCCAAGGGCGCGCAATGCATTATTTCGCATCACCCTCTGCTTATGCAAGGACGATTGCCGAGTAAAATTGATAATTATCATGCAACGTTAAAATCACTGCTCCAACATGATATTACCCTTTATGCCGCCCATACATCTCTTGATGTGAATGGAGATGGCCCAGCGGGGTGGCTGGCAAGAGCTCTTTCTCTAAAGGAGCTTAAAGTGCTTGATAGCGTGTGCATTACAGATGATGAACAATGCATGCCCCATGAGTTTGGCTACGGACTCATGGGCACCACATTGCATCCTTTAACATACGATGAGTTGTTAATAAAATTACGCGAGCATATATCTCTGGATGTGGTGAGCGTATGTGGCACCATACCGCAACACATTCAGCACATAGCGTACTGTACAGGTTCAGGTTCTTCCTTCATGGAAAAGGCCGCTAAGCTTGGCGCGGACATTTTCATCACCGGCGATGTGAAATACCACTCTGCCCTTGAAGCTCCCCTTTGCACGCTTGATGTGGGCCACCATAGCCTTGAAGAAATTATGATGCGAGAATTAAGCGTAGTATTACAGAAAATTTTGCCAGAAATTCACGTAGAATTTATACCTTCGGCATCGCCTTTACGACCAGCTCAAGTAAGAGCTTACTAGAAATTGATCCACGATAAGGAGAAACACATGAACGTCTATTTAAAACAAATCGAACAATTACTTGACCTGCAAAAGGTTGATGATGCCATATATGATGTTAATCAAGAATTGAAAAAAGCCCCTCTTGAGCTTTCAAGCCTTGAAGAGCGTTTTGCCGTCATGGAAGAAAAGCGCAATAAAGTTGTGGAAAAAGTAACTCATATCCAAGAACAACAAAAACGCATCTCTTTTGAAATTGACAACGATGTGGCCAATATCAAAAAAAGCAAAAATAAATTGGCTCAAGTAAGTAATCAGCGCGAATACCATGCCATGATGCGTGAAATGGATGCCATGGAAAAGCAAAACCGCCTGCGTGAAGAAGAGAAAGTAGTCTTGCAAGAAGAAATGCAAGTGCAAGAAGAAGCGTTGGCTGAAATCGATAGAGACTATTTGGCTCTTAAGGCCGAATTGGAAGTTCGTCGTGAAAGCTTGCAAGAACGTATCGATAAATCGCAACATCAACTTGACGGTTTAGAAGCTGAAAGATCCAATGCCGGCGAAGAAGTGCCAGCTCCTGTGTTCCAACGTTATGAGTTTATTCGTCATCGTTTAGATCACCCAGTTATTGTTCCTGTGGAAGCAGGTATTTGCAGCGGCTGTAATATTTCTATTCCTCCTCAATCTTTCATTGAATTGCAGCGCGGTCAGCAAATTCTTTCTTGCCCCAACTGCCAAAGACTTGTGTACTGGTGCGAGCACTTTAAGCGCCCCGAAAGCGAAACAGTGGTAGAGCAAGCCCCTGCTGCACCTAAGTTTAAGTTCTTTAACGAAGACGCTTAGTAAACATTCTTTAAATATTTACAAGAGTTGGACGGGCCACCGCTGCGTAGTTTTACGGGGAGGAAAGTCCGGGCTCCACAGGGCAAAGTGCTGGGTAATTCCCAGAAGGGGTAACCCTTGGCAAGCGCAACAGAGAGTAGACCGCCTCGTGAGAGGTAAGGGTGAAAGGGTGAGGTAAAAGCTCACCAGTTATTGTGGCGACACAATAAGCTAGGCAAGCCCCACTCGGAGCAAGACCAAATAGGAAAGGTGGCCGGCCCGGTCATACCTTTCGGGTAGGTTGCTGGAGGGTGTAAGTAATTACACTCCTAGACTAATGGTGGCCTCCTGCCTTTGGGCAGAGACAGAACCCGGCTTACAGTCTGGCTCTTGTATATCATTTTTTGTCAATTCGTTAAAAAGTATTCTTTACGATGTACACCATGACGTATACCATGGGACGTGGTTTTCCATGTCCCATGCTTACTATTGTGTACCTTATCAATTATACGTTGCTGAAAATGGAGTTTAACAAACTACAATGACGTCACAACACCCACAAAAGCAACATACATGGTGTATACTTCTTGCGGCCGGCTCAGGTTCACGCTTAAGTGCTCACACAAATGGCTGCCCCAAGCAATTTTTGCACTACAAAGGTCAGCCCATGTACCTGGAAGCTGCACAAACCTTTGCTCGCCATGCTGGCATAAAAGGCATTATATTTGTCTTTCCACAAGAGGCTTTAACGGAAGAGCAAGCTCGTCTTGAACATGTGGAACAAAACACAGCCCTTGGCCTTGCATGGAAAGCTGTCAGTGGCGGCGTAAGACGACAAGACTCCGTTCTTTGCGCTCTCAAAGCTTTACCTATTGAATGTACACATGTGCTCATACACGATGCTGCGCGCCCCTTTGTGTCTGCCAAGCTTATCCAAAGCGTCTATGCTGCCCTCCAAGAAGGTGCTGAAGGGGTAATACCTGCTTTGCCTTTGGTGGACACAGTAAAAGAAGTACGCCAAGATGTGGTACTCCAAACCCCAGAACGTGATAATCTTGTGAGCGTACAAACGCCACAAGGCTTTGTGCGTCATATTTTAGAAAAGGCCCATGCGCGTGCCCTCGAAGAAAATTTTACCGTCACCGACGATGCCAGTATGCTGGAAAAGTGTGGCTACACAGTGCGCACCGTGCCAGGTGAGGCGCACAATTGCAAAATCACCCATGAAGATGATCTTATGAAATTACAACACACTCCTCTATCCTACCCTTGCTCTGGCTTTGGCTATGACGTGCACCGCTTTGTAACTTCCAAAGATAAAAGTAATGGTAAAGAACGGCCTTTAAAATTAGGCGGCGTTCCCATGGACGGAAATATGCAAGTATTAGCGCACTCTGACGGCGATGTGCTTTTACACGCCCTCATGGATGCTTTACTTGGTGCCGCGGCATTGGGCGATATTGGTTTACATTTTCCGGACACCTCTGCGCAATTCGAGTGCGCTGACTCTGCCGTGTTACTGCAAGAAGTTTTGCGCCTTACCGAACAAAAAGGCCTTACTATACATCATGTGGATCTTACTGTCATCACACAAAAACCCAAAGTGGGCCCACAGCGCCATACCATTCAAAAGAATGTAGCACACCTCTTATCTTTGCCTGTGCAGTGCGTTAATGTTAAAGCCACCACTGAAGAAGGCCTTGGATTTACAGGAGAAGGGGCTGGCATCAAAGCTGTTGCATTGGTAAGCGCCACCATGACACAATCTGCATAAGGCTTGTGAGGGAAATATATGAGCGAACAACAAAACATGATTACCGTTGGAGTTGATAGACCTTGGTTCAGTAATTACGACAGCGGTGTTCCCCATACCATCAAAGATTTTGACAGGCCTTTATTTACGCTTTTAGATGAAGCAGCTCAAAAAACTCCCAGTGCTCCCGCTTGTATTTTTCAAAACACCAAAATTAGCTATGGTAAACTAAAAAGACTGGCAGAAACCTTTGCCGCATCCTTACGCCTCATGGGCGTTAGTCATGGTGATCGTGTGGCTGTCATGCTACCCAACATTCCACAAGCCATCATAGCCTTTTGGGGTATCATGAAAGCCGGGGGTGTGGTGGTCATGGTGAATCCTCTCTATATGGAAAAGGAAATAATACACCATCTTCAAGACTCCGGTGCCAAGCATCTTGTGGTGCTTGATTTACTCTGGCCCAAAATTTCTGAATTGCGTCAGCATTTACCCGTTGAGAAATTCATTGTCACAGGCATTGCCGAAGCCTTATCTTTTCCACTCAATTGGCTCTACAATTTTAAAGAAAAAAGAGGTAAATCCGCCGCAGAAATTCCTTATGGGCAACATGTTTACCCTTGGAAGCATATGTTTGCCACCAAGGAAAAATACAGTACCGACACAAATATCGGCCCAGACACCTTGGCCCTTTTGCAATATACTGGTGGCACCACAGGCGTTCCTAAAGGTGTTATGCTAAGCCATAAAAACCTTGGCTCCAACTGCTTACAAATATTACTTATTATTAAAACAATGGCAGAGGAAAAACTGTCTTTTGTTTCGCTTTTGCCCTTTTTTCATGTGTATGGCCTCACCGTGGGACTTATTATCCCCACAGCCCTCAAAGCGTGTATCTTACCCATGCCTCGCTACGTGCCCCAAGACGTACTTAAGCTCATAAAAAAGCATAAGCCCAATATTTTTCCCGGTGCACCTTCAGTATACTCTTCGCTCATGCAGCAAAAAAATCTTTCCTCTTATGATTTAAGCTGTATTAAGCTGTGCATTTCCGGTTCTGCGCCTTTATCCACAGAACATTATAAGCGTTTTCAGAAAATTACAGGCGCAAACATTGTGGAAGGTTATGGTCTTACAGAAGCTTCACCCATCACACATATAAACCCAGTATTTGCCAAAGAACGCAAAACAGCCTCCATAGGCCTCCCTTTACCCAGTACCGATGCACGTATCGTGGACACAGAGGGTGGTAGTCTCACTTTGCCTGTGGGAAAACTCGGCGAATTGGTTATCCGTGGCCCACAAGTCATGCAAGCCTATTGGAATAAACCCGATGAAACTGCCTCTGCTCTGCGCAATGGCTGGCTATACACAGGCGACCTTGCCACCATGGACGAAGATGGCTATTTTCATATTCTTGATCGTAAAAAAGACATGATTATCATGGCTGGCTACAATGTTTATCCACGTGAAATCGATGAAGTATTGTTGGAACATCCTTACATTGTGGAAGCTGTTGCCGTGGGTATTGAGGATGAAAACCGCGGCGAAACCATCAAAGCCTATGTCGTTCTCAAAGAAGGGACAAACCTTAGCCGTACAGAAGTCATGGCTTGGTGTCGCAGTAAGCTTGCCAGTTATAAAGTGCCAAGACATGTGGAGTTTCGCGACGAATTGCCCAAAACCATTGTGGGGAAAGTTTTACGCAGAGCTTTACGCGAAGAAGAAGAGCAAAAAAGAGCCGCCAAAATTGTAGAAGAAGCAACGCAAGACCATGAGCAAAATTCCTTAAGCACAAAAAAGGAAGAAGCCTAATATGCGCTTATTGATTCAGCGAGTTCATGAAGCTTCTGTCACCGTAGAAGGACGTGAAGTGGGGGCCATCAAAGCAGGATTATTGGTTTTTGTGGGTTTTGGCAATGGAGATACCGCGACACTACCACAAAGCAAAGCTTGGACGGGGTGTATAGATAAACTCATGCATTTACGTATCTTCCCAGGAGACACACCGGAAACGTCGCACAAGTTCAAACGACATATACAAGAAATTGAAGGCGAAATACTGCTGGTATCCCAGTTTACCCTATTCGCTTCTTGTAAAAATGGCCGTCGCCCAGACTTTCAAGCGGCCACTGCGCCAGATGTGGCTCATGAGCTTTTTACTCGATTTGTTCAAGACGTTGACGCACACCTTCCTTCTCGTGTACATTCTGGTATCTTTGGTGCGAATATGGACGTTCGTTTAATAAATTGGGGCCCAGTAACCCTTATGCTAGACAGTGAAGAACTTTTTCCCTCCGCATAGAACTTTGTTCTTTCCTTCTGCATAAAGATGCATCGTGCATTGTCCCTTTTCCTAAAAGACCTTTTGTCTTGGAGACTACCGTGGCCTTGTATTTACAACACTACTTTGACCCCGAAGTAGGTCAACGACGCTTAAAACCCACTCCCGGAGCCAAAAAAAGTCTGTACAATCTTGGCTATGTACAAAATGTTCATGCGGGGCAACTACTAGCTGAACTAGTACCGGCAGAAACTATACAAGAGCCAGAGGCACGTTTTCTCATATCCTCATTGGAAGCCTTGGTTGGAAAAAATACTCACCTTGACCCACAAACCCCCCATCGTATTTTAGCCAATAGCGATGGTTATGTGACCTATGAAGACAATCGTATTTGTGTCCTCACCGTCCTTAAAGTACACTCAGACGTGAGCTTTGAAACAGGCAATATTATTTTTTGCGGTGATACTGCCGTCGGTGGCAATGTACGCGCCGGATTTGAAGTACATGGGCATAATGTACTTATCACCGGCATGGTAGAAGGTGGCATTGTGCGCGCACAAAAAGCTTTACACATTACAGGTGGCGTGCGCGGCGGTGTGGGAAAGCATTGCAAGCTCACCTCTCAAAAAGATGCTCGCCTTACCTTTGTGGAAAAAGCAGAAATACAATGCTTCGGCAATATTATCATCGAAAAAAACTGCCTACATTCCACTCTCTACGCTGCCAATAACACCTTGGTAAAAGAACGTTTGGTGGGTGGAACTTTACACGGCAAGCAAGGCCTCATGGTGGCTGGGCATCTAGGTAATAAAGCTAGCACCTCCACACGCGTTTTTTTAGGCTATGATCCCATGCATATTCGTAAACTAGAAAAAATTGAAGGCCATCTTGCTACTTTGGCTCATACCATACATCACCTTTCTTCCGTGGCAGGACATTTAGCACCCAATACCAACGAGCTTAGCCGAAAGCTACACAAAGCAAGAAAAAAGCAAATAAATTTACTAAAATCTCGTAACCATATTTGGAATCGTTTATCTTTAGATGAAACACATATTGGTCACTGTAAGGTGGTTGCCATGGGAGAGGTTTTTGCCGGCGTAAAAATAGCCATTGGGCAAGCCTATTTATACGTGGATAAACCTTGCAAAAGTGTTGTATTCTCCCTTGTGAATAATGAAATAGTTTGCACACCCTATAGCCCTGCGCAGAAAAAATGAAAACAGTAACCCCCATTTTTCACGATGATGTATTGGTAGATATAGCCATTCAACGCGATATCAACACTCTTCAAATTCTTGGAGCAGGTGGTCCAGAGCGCGAATTGCGTATATTACAAAATATTTCCGTGGAGCAAAGCCTTCCTGTTTTTATTGGCACAGGACTAGGGTTCGCCCTTAAAGCCTTTCTTTCCCAGTATAAAGGCCCTTTGGCCATTGTTGATAAAGAGTTGGATATTCTGGAACTTACCAAAATTAAAAAATATATATCACAAGAAGTAAGCCAAGATCAGCAAGATCAGATTTTATGGATAAGCCCAGCCCCCCAAGAAACTCAAAAAGAAAAACTTGAAACACAGCTTCAAGACGTTTTGCGCACACTCACTCATTGGCAAAAAAAGCATGGAAACTTACCCTTTACCCCCATCATCCACCCCTTTTACCAACGTTTAGACAAAACATGGTATGGGAGCTTACGCCAGCAATTGGAAGCCAGTCATCAGTTTGACTTTTGGTCTAAGGTACGCAAACCTCGATTTGCAGGAGAAAAACCAAGGCTTCTCCTTATTACCAGTAAGTATTTCCTCATGGGAGAACTGGCCAGTGCTTGTAAACGCCTCAATATTGAGCATCGCTTACTCACTATTCCTGATGATGCTGTGGCCAGCCATGTTTTCATAGAAGATTTTCTCACAGCTGTGCATGAATTTCAGCCAGACTGTCTACTCACCCTCAACCATTTGGGTGTAGATAGAGAAGGCATTCTTATGGAGCTCATAAATCAATTGGAGCTTCCTTTGGCTTCGTGGTTTGTGGACAATCCGCACCTCATCATCCATCTATATGAGAAACTTAATAGCCCTTGGGTGAGTTTATTCACTTGGGATTTGGATAACATAGAATCTTTACAATCCTTGGGTTTCGAGCATGTTTTTTATTTACCTTTAGGCACCAATCCACATCTTTTTTGTCCCAACACGCGGGGAAAAGCATCGTGGAAAAGCCATCTTTCCTTCGTAGGAAACTCCATGTTACACAAGGTAAGTACACGTCTTAACAAAACACCTTTACCTGCTGCACTCTTACACACATTTCACACAGTGGCCAAAGATTTTAGCCTCTGTGATATACGCTCCATAGAGCAATTTCTCCAAGATCGTCAGCCAGAGGCTTACGGGCATTATGCGGCTTTGCCAAGCCATGAAGATCGTTTGGGTTATGAAACAGCGCTTACATGGGAAGCCACGCGCATATATCGCGCATCTTGTGTAGAACAAACCTTGCCATTTAAACCACTCTTGGTGGGAGATGACG
Source organism: uncultured Desulfovibrionaceae bacterium (assembly GCA_964370015.1). Taxonomy (GTDB): domain Bacteria; phylum Desulfobacterota; class Desulfovibrionia; order Desulfovibrionales; family Desulfovibrionaceae; genus CAYJAD01. The sequence goes on from CAYJHD010000019.1 coordinate 9,069, forward strand.
GCTGGAATACCATTTTTGCTCAGCAAAAAGAATATTTTAAACTGCATGACGTATTAAGTTACTATACTGATTTGCCAGGTTTTTATCCTTTATCAGACATTAACTTCAACTGTACCAGTAAACAAATGAAGGGAGCCGTCAACCAACGTATTTTTGATGTACCAGCATGCAATGCTTTTGTACTCACCGACTGGCGAGAGCAAATGGATAATTTATTTGAACCCCATAAAGAAATCGCTTTTTACACCGAAAAGGAAGAAATTCCAGACTTATTACGCCATTACTTAGCGCATCCGCAAGAAAGGCAACGCATCACCACCGCCGCTCGAACGCGGGTACTAGCTGAACATACATGGGATCATCGTCTGCAAAGCTTACTCAGCCATATGCGCCATGTGTACGGCATAAAAGACGGAAAACAAGGAGCATAAAACATGGGTAAGCCCATACTTGTTTTACAAATGCAGCGCATGGGAGATTTGATTCTCAGTTTTCCCCTATTGGGCATTTTGCAAAATATTTATGCTGACCATCCCATTTGGACAGTGGCTGAGGAACAGTTCTCCTCCCAGCTCATGACCATGGCCCCTCAAACCGTTTTTTTTGCGCCCTCGGCAGCACCTGGCCTCATACACCAAGACTACAAAGCTGTTATTAACTTAAGCCATCGTCCCGACGCAGCCCTATTAGCCGGTAAAGTGCAAGCCGAAGAACGCTACGGAGCTTATACACAGCACGGCACCACGTTTTTAGGCGGAGATTGGGCTTTGTATCGCGCCAGTATTGTGCATAATAATAGATATAATCTTTTTCATTGGAGCGATTTATATCTCTTAGACCATATACGAAATGCGAAAATTCCCCCATGGAATGTCAATACGGCACCACAGCCTACAGATAACACCATAGGTATTTTCGTAGGAGCTAGCGAAACAGAAAAACGCCCTTCCGTTGCGCATTATGCTAAACTTGCCGCCTTGCTTTCCCGAAAGGGTTACAAAACTCTTCTCTTGGGAGGGCCAAGCGATGTGGATTATGGCCTTGAAATAGAAAAGCTCAGCAAGCTCACGGGGGCTTCTCTGTGTGGCAGATTTACCGTTGAACAATTAGCTCTTGTCTTACAAAAGCTTAGCCTTTTTATTACACCAGACACAGGCCCCATGCACTTGGCGGCTTGGGTCAATACTCCCATCATAAATCTTTCCCTGGGCCCAGTTAACCCTTGGGAAACAGGCCCACACGGGAGCATGCATACGCAACATTATGTCGTGCAACCCAAAGTCCCCTGTGCTGGATGCTGGCAAGCATGTAAAAATATTCAACATTGCCATGAAAAACTACGTCCTGAACACATAGCGCATGTGGTACATAAAGTACTGCAAGGACAAAAAAAAGACTCACAGAAAGATTCGCTTGAAGATTTTGCTTTGCCGCAACTTGAGATATATCGTACTTCCCAAGATATAAACGGTCTTTTTACCTTGCTTTCCTGTAAGAAAACTGAACTTCCTTCTTCCCGTGAAGTGCTTTCTCTATTTTGGAAGCAATGGTTTTGGCATCGCTTGCAAAATAGACCTTCACACGAGACTCACGCACAAGAAGCATTTTCTACCTTACGAGCCACTTACCCACATCTTGCCCAGAATTTACAAAAAAGCATTATACAACTTGGAAAAAGCTTTCGCCAAGAGTTAAAAAATACGCTTATACATAAAAAACAAACTCTTACATGCGACTTTTGGAAGACTTTTCCGGAAGTAATTCATCCCTTTAGCAGCTATGCATATTTATATTTACAAAACAATGGATATGCCCTACATGCTTGGGAAGAGGTCATTAATCAGATAGAATGCCTTTACAACACAACACAATAACAGATTTTTTTCATTTTTGCTAAAATCTAGAGCTTTTACATTTCCTTTGCTTCATGCTAGTATTTTATGGTTATACCAGTTAGTGCTCATTTACGCTCTTTACGGAATAAAGTGTGCTTTATTCGTTTAAAGTTTGCGCAAAAAAGCGTTTTTAGGAGATATTATGAACAAAAATATAGCTATCGTTATCACTGCTGTCATTTTATTGGGCATGGGTCTCGTCACCTATAATGAATATACCACACCTGTGGCGCCACCTTTAAATGCCGAAAACAACACTGCAGAAAATACTCTGTCTGAAGAAAAAAACGACACCTCACTTTCTTCATCACATGAAGAAAATCAAAATGTTGCCATGGAAAAGGTGAAAAGCCAAAATCCCGTGGCACCCATGATTCCTGCCGCACCAGCCCCAAAACCTACCCCTACGGCAGCCCCGACTCTTGCGGTAAAAGCTCCCCCTGCTGTGGCACCAACGCAAGCCCCCAAAGTTGCTCCTGCCCCCGTGGAAGAAGCGCAAAAAAAAGCTGAAGCTCTTCTTGCAGAAAAAAAAGAAGAAGCCGCAGCAGCTGCCAAAGCGGCCCAAGCAAAAATTGATGCTAGTGCAAAAAGTGCCCAAAACACAGCCAACAAAGTGGTGAACAGCGCAAAACCTGCGGAAGATCCAGTACAAAAAGCTTTAGAAGCTAGCCGCAAGGAATCCACCTTGCCCGTGGCCCTCACCAAACCTTCAGAACAAAAAACTGCCCCAAAAGTTGCAAAAACCATAAAAAAAATAACGGTTATACGTGCAGGCGATGGCACCACAGTGCGCTTAGACAGCTCTGAAGTGCCGCAATACAAAACCATGCGTCTTACTTCACCTGAACGCCTTGTCTTAGATCTTGATGGAACTTGGAAATTGCGTGCCCCCGGTGTTCCACCCAATAATTTTGTATCCAATGTGCGCATTGGTGACCATAAAGAAGGGACACGTATTGTTATTGATCTTAAAAAAATCCCCGGTGATATTCGCTATCTTAAGTATGGCGAAACAGGGCTTGATGTAAGAATTCGTTAATACAAAACCTTAGTAATACTACTCTAATCTTTACCCAGGGAGATATCATATGCAATCATTATCACGCTCCATAGGCGCCGCGTTGCTTGGCCTATCCTTAAGCGCCGCCCCCGCCATGGCAGCTGAAGCTTCTCATGAAGAAAATATGTATGAAGCTTTGAAGCGTTTCAGCCAAGTTCTTGAACTTGTAGAAAAACATTATGTAACAGAAACTCCGAGTAAAGACTTACTTGACGGTGCCATCAAAGGAATGCTCGAAAATCTTGATCCGCATTCCACTTTCATGACACCCAAAGAATATGAAGAAATGCAAGAGACCACCTCAGGCGAATTTTCCGGCATTGGCATTGAAATGACCATGGAAAACGGGCAAGTGAAAGTGGTTTCCCCCATCGAAGACACACCTGCTTTCCATGAAGGATTGCTCCCAGGTGATATTATCTTAACCATCGATGGTGAAAGCACCCAAGAACTCTCCTTACCTGAAGTGGTTTCGCGTATTCGTGGCCCCAAGGGCACCGACGTGGAATTAACCATTATCCACACCAACTCCAATAGCCCAGAAACAGTGACCATCACTCGTGACTCCATTCCTCTCATTAGCGTAAAAGCCAAAGAACTGGAAGAAGGCTATCACTGGTTGCGTATTACACGTTTTTCTGAACGTACCACCGATGACTTGCACGCAGCTTTAGAAGAAGCACAAAAAGGTGACATAAAAGGTATTGTACTCGACATGCGCAACAATCCCGGAGGCCTCGTCAATGAAGCCGTCTCTGTGGCAGATACCTTTTTATCTTCCGGCGACATCGTTTCCATTCGCGGTCGTAGCTTACGTGCCATGAGCACCTATAGAGCTAAAAAGCAAATGAGCGACATCACCGTTCCTGTGGTGGTACTGGTCAATGCTGGTTCCGCCTCCGCTTCAGAAATTGTGGCCGGAGCTTTACGCGATCACAAACGTGCTCTTATCTTGGGTGAAAAAACCTTTGGTAAAGGCTCTGTACAAAACATCATTCCCTTGGCTGATGGATCTGGCTTAAAGTTAACCATTGCATTATATTACACACCCAATGGTCTGAGCATTCAAGCTGAAGGCATTACCCCAGACATGGAAATCCCCTTCGAGCCTGTCAATGAAGAAGATCGTAAAAATGCCCGCGTGGTGGTGCGTGAAAAAGATTTAACTCGCCATATTGCCGGAAAAAACGAAAAGAAAGAAGAAGCCAAGAAAGCTCCTAAAACGAAAGATGCGAAGCAAACAGAAGAAAAAATGGAAAACACCAAAAATGAGCCCAAGGCCGTTGACGGTACACCTTTCGATAAAGACGTGGCGGAGCAGTTAGCACTAGACAATCAACTACGCATGGCTTTGCAAATGGTAAAAACCTTACCCACCATTAAGCAAATACAAATGAGTGAATAAAGCATCATATCTCTGCTTAAAATAAAAGATCCCCCTTGTATCAACTCCATGACACAAGGGGGATCTTTTATGGTTTCAATACAATCTATTCGTAAAATCTTTATTTATACATCTAGCTCAGCGCAAGCTTTCTCAAACTCCGCCTGACTAGGCTCCACAGCTTTTTTCTTAAAGGGAAAGGTTGCATCAAAAGTGTCCACAGCTTGAAGATCCACTTCAAATACATCAGAAAAAGCCGCTTGGCCGCCTTGAGCACCCTGCAAACCACCTTGTACGAGCTCCAAGGCCAAGAGCCCCTTATAAAATTGCCCGTCGCCCATGGCTATGCCATATTTTTTAGCTCCCACAAAACCATAAGGTGCATAATGGTAAGGATAGCCCAGCGTCAACACGCCTTTGTGGCCTAGGTCTTTAGCAAGGGCAAGACTGTGCTCAATGAGCTTTCTTCCAAGACCTTGCCTATGGTACGCAGGAGCCACAAAAACAGGCCCAAAGCTTATGGTTTTAAGCTCTTCCCCTTGTGGCAAAAGTACCTTGGAATGTGTATAATAAATACCACCTTGAATGTGCCCGTCCACTTCTATGACAAAGGACAATTCTGGTATAAAATCTTTATGCTCGCGCATACTGTGCACCACAAAGTGCTCATGGGCTCCCGGAAAATACAAATTCCAAAAAGCATCGCGAGCTATGGCTTCCACTTGTGTATATTCGTGCGATTGTTCATGTCGTATAACTATATTCATTTCATCTCCTATTTTTCAGCGAAAATGAGTTCCACTTCCTTTATCATATCGGGATGTAAACTATTCTTCACAGGGCATGCTGCCGCGGCGCGGCGTAAAATGTCTTGCTCATCTAAGGTGGGACATGTGGCAAAAAAGATACGTACATGTATTTTAGCAATGCGGCGCGGAGTATCATCACTCATGATTTTATCAATTTCCATATGCATACCGGAAACATCAATATTATGTCCCTTGCCCGCAATGGATAAAGTCATCATAACACAACCGCCAAGAGCTGTAGCCACCTGATCGGTGGGGCACAAAAACTCTCCCATGCCTCCAGAAGCTTGCACTGCATCAGACGTAAGCACGGCATTTCCCTGCATATCCTCAAAGGCCACGCGTAAATTTCCCAAATCTTTTCCCTTTGCTATGGTCATACTCACCTCATATTCAAATTATTTTTCCAGTACAGATTTACTTACCAACACCCAAGCTATCCCCTTGGCATCCAAGTGAGAAGCGGTGAACTCGGCTTCTGTGCCACCGCCCATGAAGATATCAAAACGATTGGTCTTAATGGCACCGCCCACATCTTGTGGAAAGGCTATACCGCGCAAGGGTGCTGTTCCTTTAAGAATATGCGGCACATTGACCCCATAGGCCACAATGGAACCTAAGGGAATAAATTTTCTGTCTGTGGCTAAACTTAACAGAGGATCCACCACAGAACCCATGGCTCCTATGGCGCCTTTATCCCCAAAGCGGAAAAAGACATACGATGGATTTTGCTTGAGGATATCAAAAGTTTTCTCGGGGTTTTCAGTAAACCATTTACGCTGTTCATAAATATCCCCTTTTTCCACAAGGCCTAAATCCTTCATGACCTTACCGGAACTTACATATTTATGTCCATTTTGTCCGGCATAGTTCACATACACGCTGCTCCCATCTTCAAAGACCAGTTTTCCAGATCCTTGAATCTGCAAGTAAAAAACATCCACTTGGCTTTGCGCCCAAGCAAGTTCTAAACCGCGCCCTGCCAAGGCTTTTTTCTCGCCATCAATGGCTTCGCGACTGTGAAATTTACGCCCTCTTTTGCGAATTTTTGATAATTCCGGCGGAGCCTTATATAAAGGCTGATATCCTGGCTTATAGGTACGGCTGGCCTTGATGACAGGCTCAAAATAGCCTGTATACTTCATGCCTTCATACATGGGAATCCATGTAAAGCGCTGGGCAAAAAGATTTGGCTGTGCATCCAATTGTGGCAAGAGCTTTTGTAACTCTTCAAGACTTTGACGTAACTGCCCCCACGTTAAACGTAAGCCGGGTCGATCAATGGCCAAAGCCTCTTGTTTTTTTACTTTGACATAATTCAAGCTCTTTTGCACAGTAGGCCCCATGGCACGCCATGAAGAAAGATTCTGATTGCTGGGTTCTAAATGCTGTAAAAAAGTAGCCTGACTTTCCGATGTGGATACCGGCGTTCCCCATGTGGTCAAGGGCACTTCTTTTTGACATCCCATCAAAAGACAAGAAGCGCAAAGGCCTGTAAGTAAGGCAATTTTTGAAATATTTTTTTTAAACATAAAGCGTCATTCTCCCTCGTACGCATATTTAAGGAGCTGCACATGAAAGACTTTCCAAAACCAGATTGCTGGCTGGCCCACCGTGTTTCTTATGGAGAAACAGATTGTATGTCCGTCTTATACTATGCAGAATATTTACATCTATTTGAGCGTTCTCGCAGTGAATTCATTCGAGCCCAAGGCATGAGCTATACAGAAGTGGAAGCCAAGGGGATTTTTCTGCCCGTAAGAGAGGCGCAATGCCGTTACCGTGCTCCAGCGCGTTATGACGATCTTGTGCATATACATGTGGCCATTGCCTCTTGGGGGCGTGCATCGATCAAGTTTATATATGAATTGTGGAATGAAGACAAGACGAAGCTTTTGGCCGAAGGCATGACAGAACACGCCCTCATTAACAAAGAAGGGCGTCCCATTCCTGTGCCGGCTTGGCTCAAGGAACTATGGCAAAAAGTCTAGAACTCATCGTATAGTACACTATTGCGTAATTATGAGATAGCTTCTAATTTCTAAGGGGAGAACTGAAAAAATACAGTTTTCCCCTTAAAATTCTGGTGGCAACTGCAGCATATGCTCATAGCTTAACACCGGCCCATCACTGCAAATATAATGAGCTCCCACTTTACAATGTCCACACTTGCCCACACCGCAGCGCATATTGGTTTCTAATGCTGTATAAATATCACTGGGGTGCATACCAAGTTTTACCAAATCCCCTGCCACAGCTTTGATGCGTCTGGCTGAAGCACAAATGATGGCCGAAGTATTTTTCCATTCAAGGCCAGGGTTTTCCTGCAAAGGTGCCAATAAGTCATTTATATAGCCCACATGTATGGGGACTGTGCAAAGAGCCGTGGTGGGCTTTGCCAATGCATATTGCACATGCACCCCATCCAGCCGATGCCACGCTTGCAAATCTTCTTTAAGTAAAAGCTCATCATAGGTCATGGCAGAACCTATGACCATAATATTTTTAAATTCATGCCTATTCTCTATGGCTCGCACCAACGGAGCTCGTACAGGAGCGTGCCCCACGCCGGAACCTATAACCAATAGACTTCGCCCCTTAAAAGACTCATAAGGAAAAGGAACACCATAAGGCCCACGCAAGCCGAGCATATCACCCACTTTCTTACGAAAAAGCTCTCCTGTGACCTTACCCACTTTTTTCACATAAAAAGTGAATAGCTCTTCTTCCTTATCACTAAAGGGAACTGAAATGGCTATTTCCCCCACACCGAAGAGCGTAATCATATAAAATTGCCCACGTAATGCCGGTCGCCCTTGCTCTTTATGGTGCACAAACTTTACCGTAAAGCGTTTGACATTTCTTGCTTCTTCAAAAATGTCGACAAGTTCAACCACTTCAGGCGTATAGAGTTTGGGGTCAAAGGGTCTATCATGCTGCACAAAGGGCACAGGTTTAGCGGTATATGCTGTTTGCCCCGCATCTGCTTGCATGAGCTCTTCTGCCACGCGAACTATATCAATGGCAGCAGGACACACTGCAAAACAGCGTCCGCACCCTGTACAGCCTTTAAAGGCAAAACGCTCTTCAATATACTGTAATTTATCATATATTCTGTAACGTACTATACTCACATGATCGCGTGGCTCGTGCCATCCGGCATTGCGCGTAAAGCCGGCACTTTGGCACGAATCCCAACAGCGCACACGCTGACCTTGATTTTCTTCCCCCGCTTCTTCATGGGTGGTAAAACACGTACATGTGGGGCACACTCTCGTACAGCCTGTGCAAAGAATACACGAAGGCGCCATATCAGCCCAAAGCTCATGATTAAAACCTGCCTGCAAAGCCCCTTGTAATGTGCTAAAATCTGGCTTGCGTGTGAAGGCAGCCTTACTTTGCGCCAAGAGTACGTCTTTTTGCTCAAGCGCAGAAATATCATACAGCACCTGCACTAACTCTTGAATGCATGTGAGGAGCCATTGTCCTTTTTCGCCATGCACGTGTATCAAATAACCTTGCTCTAAGGGCGTTAGTTCCAAATCCGCCCCTATTTTTCCTTCACCGGCCTTGGGTGCCAAGAAAGGCCCCGTGCCTAAAGAGGCACAAAAGCAAGATGCTGCAGGCTGAATGCAATTAATGACAATGGTATACAAAGCTTTTTCACGGCGCGCATACTGCATATCTGTATATTCTTGTGAAAAAAAAGTATGCGTATAGGCAAGACCATAAGCATCACACGGACGTATACCAAAAAGCAATATATCTTTGGTGGGGGTTTCTTCTTGCGGCAGTGTAAGAGCATCTTGTACCGCGATGGATTGCTTTCCCTGCCATGAGAATAATACTTCTCTGGGAGCAAACACGAAAGACTTTGGAGACATGGCAGTAAGCGTATACTCATGATGGCGCAAAGAATTTTGGGAATCATAGGGCAGAAGGTGCACATCTTTCGCGTCACCTTTATTTGCGCTTGTATCTTGCGGTGTAAATAAGGCGTACGCTTTGTTCCAAAGTTCCAAAGCTGCGTCCACATGCGCATAAGCCAAAAAGAAATCATTCATGCCCTACTCCTTTAATCCACTACCGTCACTGACACAGCACTTACTTTAAATTCCGGAATTTTCACCGTGGGGTCCACATATTCATGGCTTGTGAGTATATTTGCCGCGCTTTCCAAAAAGTGGAAAGGAAGAAACACCGTGCCTTGCGCTATTTTGTCTGTCACATGTAAAAGCGCATCCACATAGCCTCGCGAGGAACGGATACGTACATTCCATCCTTGCCTTGCTTTAATGCTGGCCGCATCATCAGGGTGCATTTCTAAAAAAGCTGTGGGATTTTCCCTTTCAAGAGCCCACGATAAACGCGTCATGGTGCCCGTATGGTAATGGTGGGCCAAACGCCCTGTTACCAAAATGAAAGGATATTCTTCGCTTTTTTCTTGCCCACGCGCTTCATAGGTATTCACTGTGAAAAGTCCTTTCCCACCCGAGCGCGCAAAACTTTCTTTATGTAATATGGGCGTACCGCCATGTTCCTCATGAGGGCACGGCCAACAGAGACCATCATGCTCTGCAAGGCGCGCATAAGTCATGCCTGCATAGGACGGCACCACTTGGCGAATCTCATTGAATATATCTTCAGAACTGGCATAGTGCGGCCCTTGTTCTGACTCAAGTTCGCGGATAAGGTCTGCTAAAATTTGCCAATCGGGCCTAGCCTCTCCTCGAGGTTGCAGCACAGAACGGATACGCTGCACGCGACGCTCCGTATTGGTGAAAGTGCCTTCTTTTTCCAAATATGAAGCCGCCGGCAACACAACATGAGCTAATTTTGCCGTTTCCGTGAGGAAAATATCTTGTACAATGAGTATATCCAAGGCACGTAATGCCTTTTCTGTGGCTTGCATATCAGCATCGGATAAGACAGGATTTTCACCTATGATATACAAGGCGGATATGTCCTTGTGCGCCATGGCATGCATCATTTCTGTGAGTTTTAAACCTTGCGCATTGGCAAAATTTCCCCAAAAGGGTGAAAATCGCTCTTGAGCCATGTCAGAACCAGCAGACACATAGCCAGGTAAAACTTCCGGTAAGCCACCCATATCACAAGAGCCTTGAACATTGTTTTGCCCGCGCAAAGGTATTAAACCTGCACTTTCGCGACCAATCATCCCCGTGAGTAAGCTCATATTAGCCAATGCGCGACAAGATTCTGTCCCCGTCACTTGCTGTGTAATGCCCATGCAATAGAGTATCATGGCCTTGGTGCTAGAAGCAAAAAGATGCGCCGCCTCTTCAATATCCTTTGCACTCACTCCCGTTATCTCGGAGGCCCACGCCGGAGTACAAGACTCTAAGGAAGCAACAAAGGCTTGAAAGTCTTCCGTGCGCTGTTGTATAAAATCCATATTATGCAAGCCTTGCGTGTAAATAACATGCAAAAGAGCATTAATGAGCGCTAAATTGGTACCGGGACGCAAAGGGAGGTGTTTATGAGCCAAGTGAGCCACAGGGGTTTTACGCGGATCTGCCACAATGAGTTTGGCGCCGTTGTATTTTACCGCATGGGCCACACGAGCATAAGCCAAGGGGTGTTGTGCCGAAGTATTGGATCCTATAATGAAAAAACAGTCGGCATGACGCATTTCTTCTAGGCCATTGGTGGCTGCTCCAGAACCAAAAGATGTGACCAGACCGGCCACAGTGGGGCTATGTCAAAGGCGCGCACAATGGTCAATATGCGGTGACCCCATGACCGAACGACAAAATTTTGCCGCAAGGTAATTTTCTTCATTGGTACAGCGTGCGGAAGAAAAAAGTGCAAAGGATGAGGGATTTTTTGCTCGCACCGCACGTAACTTTTCTGCCACAAAACTCAAAGCTTTTTTCCAAGAAACCTCTTGAAAAGATCCATCTTCTTGACGTAGCAAAGGCGCGCGCAAGCGTTTGGGATGCGAAGCAAAATCATGGCCAAGCCAGCCCTTAGCACATAACATCCCGCCATTGACAGGGTGATCGGCCTTGGGGGTCACAGCCACTATGCGTTCTTGCTGCACATGTGCATAAAAATTACATCCACAACCGCAATATCCGCACGTGGTCAAAATTTTCTTCACACCCTACCTCGCATAAAATTTTACATAAAATTTTCATAAAGACTCATTTTTCACAAAATAACGTATCTTACGCAAAGCCACAAGTCTCTCAAAAAGCAAATACTTGACCCAAAGCAAAAATTTACCTAGAAAAAGGCATGATTATTCGCCCCTGTCTTTTTCTACACGGTTCTATTCACGAAGCTTTACTTGTAAACTATCTTCCTAAGCTTCAAGCCCTTTGCCCTGATATACTTTTACACGCACCGTTACCAAAATCTCTTGCTCCGAATCTGCTTGTGGAAAATGTAGATATTAGCCTGAGTATCCCTCTCACAATGCCGCAAGGCCAAGCCCTTTTTACTGCGGCGGCCAGAGCGAAAGAATGGGGATGCACACATCTTATCCACGTGGAGCTTAAGGAAGACGCCCCCCAACTGCTAGAAGATGTTCAATACATGCTTGAGCGCATTTCCCAAAATCCCCAAGCCCTTGTGGTCTCCACGCGAGATTTTAGCCAGGCAAGTCCTTGGCGCATGCGCTTTGAACGCGTCATGTCTTCCTTTTGGCTACGAGTACAAACGGGGGCAAAAATACCCGATGTGCACAGTTCTTTACGAGCGTACCCTTTAGATTTTTTTGATTTTGTGAACATCCAAGAAAAAGGCTATGCCTTTGATACGGAAGCACTTGCCCGTGCCTTGTGGGCAGATTATCCCCTTGAACTCATGCCATGCCACATGCCAAGCCCGCACACATGGCAAGGTCCTAAGCTCAAAGATTACCTTAAGCTTATGACTACCAATGTGCGCCTCACCATGCGCGCGCTCATGCCACTGCCTTTCAAGCGTCGCAACGCCACGCGTCAAGAGCCCATTTCCTTAAAGCAACCCTTGAAGTCTTTACGCCGTCTCATGGATGATCCCTATAACAGAGCCAATCCCAAAGAATTGGCACGCACCGCCACCATTGCCATGGCTGTGCTCACTGTTCCTGCACCCATCATCCAAAGCGTGGCTCTTTTGCTTTGCATCGGCTGGTTTCGCTTAAATCGTCTTTGCGCTTTGGCCATGATTCCTTTTACCTGGCCCCCCTTCTTGCCTGCCATGGCCATACTCATAGGCTATCGTGTACGCCACGGGCATTGGCTCACAGAATTTAGCATTCAAACCCTTGGCTATGAAGCGGGGCAAAGACTTTGGGAATGGGTCATAGGCTCTCTCATACTCACTCCTATTTTCGCCCTCACCGCTGGCTGTGTGGTGGGTGCTTTGGCCTTTCTTGTGGCTAGAAAGCCTGCTAGATAGTGTTGTCAAATGCGCCTTTTTGGTTTTCTCTGCGTCAGATTTCACGAGCTTTTTCGATCATGTATGTATCTATACACTCCCTCAAAGCACATTCATCTTCCTTGATAAAACTCAAAAATTCGCAATTTGACGACACTATCGCAATTTGACGACACTATCGAAGTAGTTTTACTAAAAACAAATTCTGCGCAAAAAAAGACCCCATGCACAATATTGCAAGGGGTCTCTTTGCATATATAATACAGAAAAACTACGCCTTATTGGCGGCCTTCTCCATTTTAGCCCAGCTATCTTTGAGTGTCACAATACGGTTAAATACCGGTACATTTTCCTTACTGTCTTTATCTACACAGAAGTAGGCAAGTCTTTCAAATTGAACCCTATCCCCCACTTGCAAATCGCGCATGGCTGGTTCGCAATGGGCAGTAACCACACGTAAGGAATCTGGGTTTAGGTGATCTAAAAAGCTCTTTCCTTCTTCCACAGCATTGGGATTTTCTGCAGCAAAAAGATGTTCATACAAACGAACCTCCAGCTGTGCAGCATGCTCAGCAGACACCCAGTGAATGGTACCGCGCACCTTACGCCCATCGGCAGTTTTGCCGCCACGACTCTCAGGATCATAGGTACAACGCAATTCCACCACATTGCCTTCTGCATCGCAAATGGCGTCTTGACATGTAATATAATAGGCATAACGCAAACGCACTTCATTGCCCACATATAAACGATGGAACTTCTTAGGTGGCTCCATACGAAAATCATCGCGTTCAATGAAAAGTTCGCGTGTAAAAGGCATGGTGCGCGAGCCATAGCTTGAATCTTCTGGATGGTAAGGCATATCCAAATCTGCTGGCACATCCGCAGGATTTTCTGGATAGTTGGTAATGACCACCTTTATGGGATCAAGCACCGCCATGACACGTGGTGTATGTGCATTTAAATATTCACGCTGGCAAAACTCAAACAAGCCATAATCCACCGTGGACTCAGCCCTTGCCACACCAATACGTGTACAAAAATCTTTTAGAGCCTCAGGGGGAACACCACGGCGACGCATACCGCTAATGGTAGGCATACGAGGATCATCCCAGCCTGTCACATGCCCTTCTTGCACCAACTGAATGAGCTTACGCTTGGAAAGTACGGTATAGGCCATTTGCAAGCGTGCAAATTCAATTTGCTGTGGACGATATACACCAAGGTTTTCCAAAACCCAATCATAGAGTTCACGATTATTTTCAAACTCTAAAGAGCAAATGGAATGGGTAATGCCTTCTAAAGAATCGGAAATACAATGGGTGAAATCGTACATGGGATAAATACACCATGCATCGCCGGTACGGTGATGATGCTCATGGCGGATGCGATAGAGTGTGGGGTCACGCATGACAATATTGGGCGAAGACATGTCTATTTTTGCGCGTAGAACATGAGCCCCGTCGGGAAACTCTCCGGCGCGCATACGACGAAAAAGGTCAATATTCTCTTCTATACTACGCTCTCTGTAAGGGCTATTGGTGCCAAGAACCGTGAAGGAGCCGCGCATTTGACGAATTTCTTCCGCAGAACTGGAATCCACATAGGCTTTACCGGCTAAAATTAGTTGCTCGGCAAAAGCATATAAAGCATCAAAGTAGTTAGAGGCAAAAAATTCACGCTCTTGCCATTCAGCACCAAGCCACTTCACATCTTCACGAATGGAGTCCACATATTCTGTTTCTTCCTTGGTGGGATTGGTATCATCAAAACGCAAATTAAATTTTCCGCTAAAGTCTTGCGAAATACCAAAATTAAGAAAAATAGACTTGGCATGCCCCAAATGCAAATACCCATTGGGCTCGGGAGGAAAACGCGTATGCACCCTTTGCTCAAAACGCCCAGAAGCGTTGTCGGCCATAATACGGGTACGAATAAAATCTGTACTGCTTTCCACGTTTTCCACAGATTCCGAAACTATATTTGAAGATGTAGTATCACTCATGCCTATTCCTTTATGCATAAAAAATAATATAAAAATGAAACAGAAAATATACCCCAAGGGATTCTCATGGTCAAGAAGACAAATGGCAGGAAAAAAAGAGAGAAGGGAATTGGTTCTATTTAGCCGCAAATACGACGTGCGGCATGAAGCAAAGAAGGTACAACCACGGCTCCATCTGGCAAAGCCATGTTTTCCTGTGTCGTGATAAGATACGAAGCACACCCTGCCCCTCTGCCCGCTTCCACATCGCCCATTTTATCGCCAATCATATGAGAGCGCGTCAAGTCTAGGTTCAATTCTTGCGCAGCTTGCAAAAGTAAATGGGGAGAAGGTTTGCGACATGCGCAAGGACCAGAAAATTTTGGATGATGCGGACAATGATAAAAAGCTTCTATATGTAAGCCTTCTTTTGCCAGTTCTTCATTGACCCACGCATGTAGCGCATGCACAGCTGAAGCATCGTAATATCCACGTGCTATGCCCGATTGATTGGTAACAACCACCAAAGTATACCCATGAGACACAAACATGGCGAGGGCCTCCACTGCACCGGGAAGCCATCGCCATGCTGAATTTTCATATAGATAGCCAGTATCTACATTAAGAGTGCCATCTCTATCTAAAAAAATAGCTGGTCTTGAAGATAGTGTCTTACAATCGTGGTGCATCGCTACCGGCTTCAAGAAGCTGTGCTAAATATTTTTGCACAAGATCAAGCTCGCTTTGCGATACCGAAGGCATATCTTGCGGTTTTTTATCCTTAACAGAGGCCCCTTCAGAGATCATATACAGTGCCGCCGCAGAACGCCCCATGACAGTGAAAAAACGTCTTGGATCAAAACCACGAGTTTGCACCCACTGAGCCGCCGCTTCGGAATAAGTAAAATCTGCTTTATTATCCACAAAGCTAGGATGTGCCACCTCCTTACTGGAAGCAGCCCAGGCCCTAAATTGCGGTAAAAGCTTTATGAAGGACACAATCTCTGTATCGGTTATGGGACCTTGATTGTCGTACACACTTTGCGCAAAGCCCACCTGAGCTACGCAAAGCGATACAAAACAAAAAAAGCATATAACTACAGAAAAAATACCACGGCGCATGCCAAGTAATACGTTATTTTGCATAAATATCCCTAGTATTGAACAGCTGAGAATGTATTTATCTGTTCAATATTATGATAGGATTCAATGTAGCGCAAGGTGCCTGTTTTACCGCGAATAAGCATGGAATGCGTAATGGCATTGCCAGCGGCATATTGCACGCCGCGTAAGAAAGAACCGCCGGAGATACCTGTAGCTGCAAAGAAACAATCATCCGAGCGAACAAGATCATTTACCTTTAACACTTCACGCACATCAATGCCTGCTTCGGCAATGGCTTCTTTTTCCACAAAAGACTGAGGGTCTAAACGTGCAAACATTTGCCCACCAAGGCCTCTTATGGCACATGCTGCCAACACGCCTTCAGGAGTACCGCCAGTGCCCATCATCACATCCACTTCAGAGCGTGGATCCACAGCCATGAGTGCGCCAGTCACGTCGCCATCGGTATGTAATTGAATACGAGCTCCAGCTTGACGAATTTGCTTAATGAGGCTTTCGTGGCGCGGCTTATCAAGTACAAAAACCACCAAATCTTGTATTTTCTTACCAAGCGCTTTAGCAATACTTACGAGGTTCACATCCACAGGTGCGTCAATATCTACCACTTCACGTGCGGCATGCGGTACAACCAGCTTTTGCATATAAAAGCTGGGGCCAGGATTAAACATGGTTCCGGCAGGAGCCACACCAATAACAGAGATGGCATTGGGACGGCCATAAGCCAGAAGACTTGTACCTTCTACGGGATCCACAGCCACGTCCAGCTGAGGGCCATGACCTGCGCCTACCTTTTCTCCATTAAAGAGCATGGGGGCATCATCTTTTTCACCTTCGCCAATGACAATGGTTCCTTGAACATCCAAAGAGTTAAAAGTCACACGCATGGCATCCACGGCGGCGCCATCGCCTGCATTTTTATCACCACGCCCTAACCAGCGTGCAGAAGCTAAAGCTGCAGACTCAGTAATGCGCACAAGATCGAAAGCTAAATTTTGTTCGGGACGTTCCACGTTCATTGTATCCTCCAAAGGTACCATATTTATCATAAAAAGAATCTTACATATCCTAGTAAGATTCTACATTTAACCCATATCGCTGGGCATAATACGCCTCAAAACAAGAAAAGGCAAAAGAATATTTCAAAGATAACCCACAAAAATATAAGTATAATTTTTTTCATATAAAGAAAAATACTTCTTCTACACACAAGCCTAGGCTACAGCCTTACGTACGGCAATTTTATTACCATCCAGTCAAATTTACTTTTTTACCCTAAAAACCTATTTACTATGAATATATTTCCAAAACACATGAAAACGCTTTTACACTCAACAGTGCCACTTCATTCATCTAAAACTTGAAAAACTTTTTTGAACATGCTAGCAAGCCCGTGTTATTTACAGGGCAATTGCTATAAATGTATGACCTTATGGCTTTGTCTTTGCGTTTAAAGTGGTCATAACTATGAGGTTTTGTATGGAAAATTTACTGGGCGAATTTATGGGAACCATGATTCTCATTTGTTTTGGTGCCGGTGTGGTGGCATGTTGCATTTTAAAAGAATCAAAAGCCTTTGGCGGTGGTTGGATTTGTATCACTGCCGGCTGGGCTTTTGGTGTTATGCTTGGCGTATACACAGCAGTGGCCCTTGGGGCTCCACAAGCAGATTTAAACCCTGCTGTTACTCTAGCTAAAACCATGCTTGGTGTGTATGGCATTGGTCATGCCTTGGTTACCATGCTCGCACAAATGGGCGGCGCTTTTTGCGGCGGTGTCATTGTTTGGCTTGCTTACCTTCCCCACTGGGAGCGCACTGAAGATCAAGGGGCAAAGCTGGCCATTTTTTGCACTGGCCCTGCCATCCGTAAAACCTCTGCCAACTTCTTATGTGAAGTCATTGGCACATTCTTACTTATCTTCTGTATCTTTGTTATATTTCACAAAAACAACGGTGCCTTGCCCCCAGGCTATGGTCCGTACATGGTAGCCATTTTGGTATGGGCTCTTGGTTTAAGCTTTGGTGGCCCCACTGGCTATGCCATCAACCCTGCTCGCGACCTTGGCCCACGCCTTGCCCACTTTGTTTTACCCATTGCCGGTAAAGGCAGCTCCGACTGGGCGTATGCTTGGATTCCCGTGGCAGCACCTTTTGTGGGTGCCATTGTGGCCTTTACAGTGGGCAAGCTTACGGGCGCTGTCTAGCATTTCACTAAAAAATGTGCTTTAACAAAACAAGCAACTAACATTTCTTACTTATATTACGAGGAGTTTTTATGAGTACACAATATATTTTAGCTTTAGACCAAGGCACCACTTCTTCCCGCGCCATTTTGTTTGATCGTAAATCCAACATCATTCAAGTGGAGCAAAAAGAATTTACGCAAATCTACCCACAACCAGGCTGGGTGGAACACAGCCCCACAGAAATCTTTGACACACAAAGCCATGTGGCTCGTGATTGTGTCAAAGCCGCCGGCATCAGTGGCAATGATATTGCCGCCATTGGTATCACCAATCAACGCGAAACCACTGTGGTTTGGGACAAAACCACCGGTGAACCCGTCTATAATGCCATTGTATGGCAAGACCGTCGTACCGCTAGCTTTTGTGACCAATTGCGCGCCGAAGGCAAAGCCGACATCATCCGTCAAAAAACAGGTCTTGTATTGGATGCCTACTTCTCCGGCACTAAAGTTCGCTGGATTTTAGACAATGTACCTGGTGCTCGTGCCAAAGCAGAAGCCGGCGAGCTTCTTTTTGGTACCATTGATACATGGCTCATTTGGAATTTAAGCAAAAAAGATTCCTTTGTTACTGACCCTTCCAATGCCAGCCGCACCTTGCTTTTCAACATCCACACAGGTCAGTGGGACGATGAACTCTTGGAAATCATGAATATCCCCCGCTGCATGTTGCCAGAAGTGCAACCATCTTCCAGCGTCATGGCCAAAAGTCATCCAGAGTTCTTTGGTAAAGCCATTCCCATTTCCGGTGTTGCCGGCGACCAACAAGCCGCCACCTACGGCAATGCATGCTTAAAAGAAGGCATGGCCAAAAATACCTATGGTACAGGTTGCTTCTTGCTCATGAACACCGGCACCAAAGCCAAAGAAAGCAAAAACAATATGCTTACCACCGTGGCTTGGCAAAATCCCAGCGGCTTGTACTACGCTCTTGAAGGTAGTGTTTTCGCCGGTGGCGCTGTGGTACAATGGTTAAGAGATGGCTTACAAATCATTAAAGATTCTTCTGACATGGAAGGCTTAGCCTCCACTGTGCCTGACAATGGCGGCGTTTTCTTTGTGCCTGCCTTTGTGGGTCTTGGCGCTCCGTACTGGGATCAATACGCTCGTGGCACCATGGTGGGTATCACCCGTGGTACATCACGTGGACATATTGCCAGAGCAACCCTAGAAAGCATTGCTCTACAAACACTAGACATCATTGACGCCATGCAAAAAGATGCCGGTGTTGCTTTAAACACCTTACGCGTAGATGGCGGTGCCAGCCGCAATAGCATGCTCATGCAATACCAAGCAGACCTCACCGGCGTTGTGGTGGAACGTCCCACAGTTACCGAAACCACAGCCCTTGGCGCGGCCTACCTTGCCGGCTTAGCCGTTGGTTTTTGGGAAACAGAAGAAGAATTGGCTAACAATTGGCAACTGGAACGCCGCTTTGAGCCTAAAATGTCTGCTGAAAAGCGTGAAGAACTCCTCTATCAATGGCATCGCGCTGTGGAACGCTCCCGCGCTTGGATTGAAGAAGATAAATAATCTTAGCAAAGCTTACTGAACAGTAATGCATCATGGGTGAAAAGTATTCATCCCATGACATCATTGTTCCACAAGCGTAACATACCCTTTTGTCAATCATAAGCACTTCGCCAATGGTGTGTGCTTATGATTGACATTTTTCATCTTTATTGAAAACATACATCTTTCCATTAATCCCCATCAGCGTGAGAATATCATGAAAGAATATCAAGTTGTCATCATTGGCGGCGGTGCCACCGGCATTGGCATTTTACGAGATTTAAGTATGCGCGGCATCACAGCCCTACTGGTAGAACAAGGAGGCCTAGCCCACGGCACCTCTTCACGCTTTCACGGTTTATTACACAGCGGTGCGCGCTATGTCATGGGGGATAGTGAATCTGCCCGAGAATGTATCGAAGAAAATATGCTTTTACGCAAAATGTGTAAGCAATGCGTAGAGGAAACAGAAGGCTTTTTTGTGCAGACGGCAGAAGATGCTACAGACTTCATTGACCCGTGGCTCAAAGGCTGCGAAGAGGCCGGCATTGAAGCCCTCCCTCTAACTGTCGCCCAAGCCAGAACCCTTGAACCAAATCTTTCCCCTGACATAAAAGCTGTTTATCGCGTTCCAGACTCTTGCATCGATGGTTTTCGTTTGGTATGGCACAATGCCGCAGCGGCCAGACAACTTGGCAGTGATTTCTTAACATACCACAGAGTTACAGGCATAGAAAGTGCTCAAGGTGCTGTGCAAGGCGTGCACATCATCAATGAACGTACGCAAGAAAAAACCTTTGTCCCTTGCCAATACATTGTCAATGCCGCCGGCTCTTGGTGCGGAGAAATTGCCCAAATGGCGGGACTTGATGTGCAAGTGTCTCCAGATAGAGGCACGCTCATCGTTTTTAACTATCGCTTCACCTCAAGAGTTATTAACCGCCTACATAAAAGTTCCGACGGAGATATTTTTGTGCCCCATGGCTCTGTTACCATATTGGGTACCACCTCAAGCCCTGCACAAAGCCCTGCCGACACACGCCCCACCAGTGCTGAGGTGTTACGTTTGCTAGAAATTGGCAAGCCCCTCTTCCCTGAAATAGAAAATTACCGTATTTTACGCGCCTTTGCCGGCACACGTCCCCTCTATACACCCAGCGGCACTTCGGGACGCTCTGCCAGCCGCAATTTTCATATTGTGGATCATAGCCAAGAAGGTCTTGCAGGTTTTGGCAGTATTTTTGGTGGCAAGCTCACCACGTACAGACTCATGGCGGAAAAAATGTCGGATTTAGTATGCCAACAATTACAAATTTCTGCACCATGTCGCACTCGAACAGAACCCCTAGTGGCAGAAGTTGATGAAAAGGTACGCACCAAGGCCCGAAAGCTTTTCCCCGGGCAAGATTTTCATTTGGTAGAAGATCGCCTCGGCGATGCCTTCCTCACCTTGGCAGAAGAAAATGTACCCAAAAACGATCTTCTTTGTGAATGCGAAAGGGTCAGCACGGCTGAAGTACTACATGTGGCAAAAGACCCAGCCACACACAGTCTTAATGATATACGCTTACGCACGCGTCTGGGCATGGGAACCTGCCAAGGGATTTTTTGTTCCTTACGTACCATTGGCGCCCTCACAGAACATAATATTCCTCTAAAACTACAACCCACAGAGAATTTACGAGCCTTTCTCAATGAACGCTGGAAAGGCTTACGTCCTGCTCTATGGGGAATGCAACTTAAAGAATTAGAACTTGGGCGCGCCATTTACGCCGCCACTTTGAACATAGATGGAGCTTTACATGAACAACAAGATTAAAACAGATGTTCTTGTGGTGGGCATGGGCATGGCCGGCATGATGGCTGCCTATGCCGCGGCGCAAAGAGGCAAAAAAGTGACCCTTCTTGCCACAGGTCTTGGAGCCCTCACCATTGCCAGCGGCTGTATTGACGTGCTGGGCTATGCGCAAAAAGATACAACTTCTGATATGTATGCTGTGCAAAATCCCTTCACTGCTTTAGACACATTGCCTTTACAACACCCTTACCACTTTGTGGGTCAAGAAAGCGTGAAGCAGGCTTTACGCTCATTGCAAGATATGTTTTTGGCTTATGGAGGTGACTTCGTCAGTAAAGAAGGTAAAAACACCTTGGTACCCACCATCATCGGCACCTTAAAACCCACATATATATATCCAGCTTCCAGCGACACCACTCCCCTCTTATCTGCACAGCGTATATCTGTGGTCAGCGTGGATGCCATTCGTGATTGTCATCCACAGCTCATTGTGCAGCAATTACAAAAATACCCTGCCTATAAAAATATACATATGAGCACCGCCTCTTTAACGTCACACTTTGGCGCGGCCCATAGAGCTGTGAGCCCTTTGGATGTGGCGCGCTACGTTGACACAGAAGAAGGCTTTCAATGGTTAGCCTCATCCCTTGCTAAACTTAAGCAAGATACAGATGCTTTTTTACTCCCTCCCATTTTGGGCACAGGAAAAAAAGGTCCCTCCGTGTGGAAAAAGCTACAAGAGAAGTTGGGCTGTCCCGTGGTGGAAATGCTTTCCTTGCCTCCCGGCGTGGGCGGTCAACGCCTCTATTCGGTATTTTTACGAGCTTTACGCGCACAAGGGGTAAATATCATTGAAAATGCCACCATTACCCATGCGGAAATCACAGAAAAACGCTGTACAGCCCTTTGCTCTCAAGGAGAAGGTGTTACCCACCGTCACGAAGCCACAAGCTACATTCTTGCCACTGGCGGTATTTTAGGCGGCGGTATAGAAACAAAGCCCGGTAAAGCCTTTGAAAAAATCTTAGGTATAGAAATTGAAACACCGGAAAATCAAGAACAATGGGCCGCAGATACGGCTTTTGGAGATCACGCCTTTACTAAAATGGGCGTACATACCAATGAAAAATTACAGGCCATAGATTCCCAAGGCTTGCCCTTGGTGGAGAATATCTATTTTGCCGGACGAACTCTGGGTAAATATGATTTTGCCGCAGAAAAAAGCGGCAATGGAGTGGCACTTGCCACTGGCTGGCATGCAGCCCAGCAAATATGAGGTCCTTTATGAAACATATAAATCCAGATACCTGCATAACCTGCACAACCTGTGTGGCCCAATGCCCCATAGCCGCCGCCACCACAGAATTTTTAGGTCCTCGCATGGTGGGTCCTGCCCACGAACGCTTTCGCCTCATGGGTATGGAGGAAGAAAAGTCTTTGCATTATTGTTCCAATTGTAAAAATTGCGACATTGCTTGCCCACACCATGTGCCCATATCCACTTTCAATATGATGGCCCGTGCGGCCTACGCCCAAAAGCATGGGCATTCTTTACGAGATTGGATGCTGGCCCATGGAGCCCTTTTGGCGCAATATTTGAGCTTCATCCCTGCTTTTTTACGCAATTTTGGCATGAAAAATTCCCTTTCGCGCTTATTTTTACACGCCCTTGGTGTACATAAAAAAGCTCCCTTACCAAGTTTTGCACCCAAAACATTTAAGACTCAATTCCGCACGCTCACCCAAGAGCTTAACCCAGCACTGCCTCACGGGAAAGTCGTCTTCTTTCCGGGATGCTATATGGATATTTATGACTCCCAAACGGGACTGGATATGGTTTGGGTATTAAATAAAGCCGGCTATGAAGTCATTGTACCGGAGGATATTAGCTGCTGTGGCTTGCCCATGGTGGCCAATGGATTTTGGGAACACGCAGAGCAAGGCGCGGAAAAAAATGCACAAGCTTTAGCCAGCTGGCAAGAAAAAGGCATACCCATTGTAACAGGTTGTCCCTCATGTTCGCTCATGTTCAATGGTGATATTCCACAATATTTCCCAGCAATCACAGAAAAATATGGAAATATAGCGGTACGCGATGCGCAGGAATTTCTTTTGCAGTGCGTACAGGAACAAAAATTACAACCCAAAGTACAAGAGAGTTCCCCCTCTCTTATGTATCATGCCCCCTGCCCCCTGCGCGCTCAAGGATCTGGTCTTCCCGGTTATGAGCTTTTACAAAGCATCTATGGCCACAGGGTACAACAAGCCCATGCAGGCTGTTGTGGTATTTCAGGTAGCTATGGTTTTAAAAAAGAAAAGTACGACATTAGCATGGATGTTGGAAACGCTCTGTTTAGCACCATACAAGACGCTCATGTGGATTTTACCAGTTCAGAATGCGGTACCTGCCGTATGCAAATTACACATGGCACACAAAAGCCCTGCCATCATCCCGTAAGTTTGCTTAGAAAAGCTTTATCTGCTTAATACATGCAAGGCTTTGGTTTCATTTTCTAACAATCCAAAGCCTTGCTTGTTCCATACCATATCTTCCAATACATTTTCCCTTGCTTATTGACTGTAAAAGTATAACTATATAAAATATTAACATTTAGATTGCATTCATACTTGTTATCTTTTAAAGTTTAAAAAAAAATTATAAAACCATCTCTGCTATTATTTCAAAAAAAGTAACATATACAAAAGAAAGGTAGTTACGTTTTACTCAAATACATATGGAGTAAGATTTAGCATTACCAAATTACAGCTACCATACTGCGCATTATGGAGGTTTCAATGCTTCTTCAAAAGATTTTAGCTCATGAAAATATAGCCATTCAATGTCATAATATTCCCGATGCTGACACCATTGCTTCTGGTTTTGCTTTATACTCCTACTTTAAGGCACACCAAAAAAATCCTCTCCTTTTTTACAAAGGAGAACGCATCACAAAGCCTAACCTTCTGGCCATGATTTTAGAATTACAAATTCCCATTAGCCATGAACCGGACTTACACTCTTGGGATGGGATTTTGATAACCATAGACTGCCAGTATAATATGCGAAATGTCTCACGCGTTGAAACACAACAAGCTGTCGTTATTGATCACCATATACAAGAAGCAGATTTGCCTGAGCTTTGTGATTTACGTCCATGGCTAGGCTCTTGTTCCACACTGGTGTGGGATTTATTAACTAAAGAACATTTTACGCTTAGCGAAGAAGTTTCAACGGCTTTACATTATGGCTTACTCATGGATACCAATGGTTTTTCCGAGCTAAAACACCCCCTCGATAAAGACATGTGGAATGCCCTTGTCGTCAATGAAGATATCATAAAAATGCTACGCCTATCTAATTTATCGTGGGAAGACCTTATAAAAACATCTTCTTCGTTAAAAGACCTCATGAGGGTTCATGAGGATTTACCCGTTGTTATGATTCCTGTTCCCACATGCGATGCTAATCTTCTTGGAGTTATTGCGGATCTTGTCATACAAGTGGATAAGATTTCTGCCGTGGTGGCTTACACAGAACTGGAAAGTAAAGATTGGAAACTTTCGGTGCGAACAACCACACGTGAGACCACAGCCCCACATTTGGCTGTATGGCTCACGGAAGGTTTAGGCGGCGGCGGCGGACATAGCGAAAAAGCCGGTGGTTTTATTTCGCATAAAAAATATGAAGAGCAATTTCCCAATACATCTTTTGATGCATACTGCAAAAAGCGGTTTGAAGATTATTATAAATTACACCGTATTATTGATTGCGCTGAGCCTTCACCCTTACAAGATTGGCCTGACATGAGCAGATGTAAAGCCTATAGAAAGTGCCCCACCATTCAGGCTTTCATTGACCTAAAAGAAGTTTTTGCCATTGGTACAGAGCTAGACGTACGCACTCTCGAAGGAGATGTTTCCGTCACCTGTAACGAGGAAAACTATTTATTATTGGGTACAGAAGCAGAAATTTACCCCATTAAGCGTGAAGTCTTTGAAAAAACATTTATCAAAGGCGATTTCATATACGCCCCCTATGGAACATATGACCCAACCATTATCAACAAAGATACGGGTAAACGCGTGCCCTTACGCAACTACGCCTACCCTTGCCAAAGCAGCTCAAAAAAAATCCAAGCCTTTTGCTTAGACGAAACTGAATACGTAAAGGTGTTTACCAGCTGGAATAAAGAAGGATACTATTCAGGAAAACCAGGTGATTTTGTAGCTGTGCAATCTGCCCATGATTTATACGTTATACGAGCTGATATTTTTGCGCGTACCTATGCTCGTGACTTCACTCATGAGAAAATTTCTTCTTTACCTGAAGCCCAAGCTATTTCCATAAGAAAAGCTTTGCAAGGTACGCATCATGGCTGGGCCATACAATCGCACGAAAGTTTTTGTGTGGATGGACAAGTAGATAATCAAAAAAACACCACTTTTTATGGTAAAGCCCAAGATTGGCTCATACAGAATGTCCAAGGAGAGTACGAAATAATTTCAAATAATAATTTTATGCAAAAATATATTATTACAAGTGGATACGACCTCAAAAGTAAAAAAGAATAACAAAGAAACATAGCGCAACTATTAACTATTTTTAACAAAAGACATGCCCAAAAAAATATACTAAGCCCTCTCTAGTAAAGGAGAGAGCTTAGTATATGTGCAAAACTTATCTTTCAGACGTGCTCATTAGTCTTATATTGTTGTGTTCTCCAAAATAGTCTTGGCAACCATAATGGTAGTTTCAGTACTGTCATCGGTGAAAGACTGATATTCTGTACCATTGTGCATGGTGCTTTCGCCTTGAGTCCAATTTTCACCAAAGACAAATTCACCGTTGGCAGATTGCTCCACACCTTCAAGGTTATTGAGGGCATCTTCTGTGGATGTGGCTCCAGCAACGTCAGCATCATTACTAAAGATAAACATCTCCGTATTCAAGGAATTTTGCAAAATCTCAGACATATCAGTGTCTGAAATATTACCATCGGCCACCACAATATCAAAACCGGCACCGGAGTCAATTTGACCTGTGGTGTTACTACCCATATTGATAAGGTCGTCACCGCCACCAGTGGTAACGCTTTCAAAGTTCTCCAAAGTTACACCGTCGGCGCCGCCAATACCAATGGAGCCT
Organism: uncultured Desulfovibrionaceae bacterium; assembly: GCA_964370015.1. Taxonomy (GTDB): domain Bacteria; phylum Desulfobacterota; class Desulfovibrionia; order Desulfovibrionales; family Desulfovibrionaceae; genus CAYJAD01. The sequence goes on from CAYJHD010000019.1 coordinate 35,414, forward strand.
GCTTGGCTAAAATCAATGAAGGTATCGCCATCGGTTTCGTAAATAAAGGCATCATAACCTTCACCGCCATCCAGATACGCTTTCGCTGCTTCAGTAAAGTCCGTTGTGGTGAAAACGTCATCGCCTTCGCCGCCCTTAATGATATTTTGACTAGTGGCATCGGCAGTGAGGTTTCCATCAATGCTAATGGTATCATTGCCTTCGCCAAGGTCCACGGTGTTGGTGCTGTTCGAAGCGGCATGCATATCGCCATCAATGGAGACACTGTCATTGCCACTGCCCATGTCCATACTATTTTCGGCATCTATATACGCAAAAGTATCGCCGTCAATAGTAAGTACATCATCACCTTCACCCATTTTGATGAGGTTGGTTCCGCCATCGGTGGAATTTAAAGCATCACCATCTTTATTAATGGTATTGTCTAACCTACTATGAGCAGAACCTAGGGTACCCACATTTTGAATATTAAGAACATCGTCGCCACTGCCAAGGTCCACTTCGTTGACACCGGTGTCCTTTGTGGCTTCAAAGGTATGTCTTGAGTATGTAGCTTTGTCTCCACCCACAGCGGTGATGGTATCATTGCCATCGCCGCCAAAGATGCGATTTATGCCGCCGTCGGCCTCAATTTCCCCTTCCACATAGAAATTATCATTGCCTGTGCCTAAATCCACAGTATTAACGGTTTCAGTGCTATCGGAAGATGTTTTGTCTCTGGCCACCATGGCAAATTTATAGTAACCTTTACCATCAGTGGTGAGGTTGATATTGTCATCGCCAGAGCCCATATTTATGGTATTTTGTGCCTTGTCGCCTTCGGCTTTGATACCCACAACGCCACTACTACCTGCACTTGTTCCCACGGAATGTAAGTTTAAGACATCATCTCCCGTGCCTGTATCTAGGGTAACGGAATTATTTGTCAAGGAAACGATGTTGTAAGCATGCTTGCCTGAGGTTTGAAAACTTAAAATATCATCTCCGGCGCCGGTGTCGATGGTGG
>CAYJHD010000020.1:0-35984 GCA_964370015.1 uncultured Desulfovibrionaceae bacterium
CGCCTTGTTCTGTAGCTGTTGATTCCATATAAACTCCCGAAAGAGCCTAGGGGCCCTAAAGCCCCCAAGCATTTAGTTAAAATTACTGCTTAACCACTTTACCTGTGGAGTCGATACGACCAAGATCCATTAAAATTTTACGGAAAACTTTGTCTTCTTTTTTCAAATCAGAAACTAAAGCTTCGCCAGATTGGGTGTAGTCGGTGAGGTAGATTTTTGCCACTGCGTCGCGGAATATTTTGGACTTGGCGGCCTCGGTGAACACGGCAACAAGCTTATCACGCACATCGTTGGGAATGCCTTTAGGAGCTACAACAATGTAAGGAGCTTCACCAATTTGCAATTCGGGGTAGCCAATATCGCTTAAAGTGGGGATACCTTCATAGGTAGGTGTCTTCATGTAATCAAGAAGCACTTTACAGGTGCCTTGGTCAACGTGAATAGCTTGGCTACCAGAACCAGCATACGCGTCAATTTGACCACCAATCAAGAGCTTCATGGCTTCTGCACCACCGGAAGTTCCGAGCAAGTTCCACTTAAGATCTTCTTTCATGGCAATGTAATCCATAACCAAGGTGGTGTTACTCATATGACCGGAAGTGGCGATTTTCATTTTGCCGGGGTTTTTCTTTACCATGTCGACAAATTCTTTCCAGGTATTGGCAGGATGGTCTTTACGCACAACCAAAGCGGCGGTGGGAGAACCAAAGGCCAAAATGAATTCTAAATCTTCAAAAGTATTGTAAGGCAATTTAAATTGCATGGGAGCGTTGATGGCTGTGGTGGATTTAATAACACCTAAGGTATAACCATCTGGTTTAGCGCGGCTAACAATATTAGCAGCAATGGTGGCTGTGGCGCCGGGACGCTCTTCAAGCACAATGGATTGCTTAAAAATACCTTCAGCTGCAGTGGCTAAAGCTTGAGAAGAAATATAAGCGGTACCGCCAGATTTATACCCATAAATTAACTTGATGGGACCTGTAGGGAAATCTGTTTCAGCCATGGCAAGGCCAGCTCCGCCAAGCATAACACTGGCACCTAAAGCCATCACAGACAACACTTTTTTACATTGAGTAAAGTAAGACATTTTAAAATTCCTCCAAGTTACTGTTAAAACTTAAGCTTTCTTTTAATGGTTTCATCCACAATGCCGTCAGTAATATGCTCTTTTTTGAGCATTTCTTCTTCGGTTAAGATATTTCTTTCCGTAGAAGAGGTTTCGGCATTTTCCATTTGCTTAACGAGCACTTCGGCATCTTCCACATCTTCCACTTTCGGACGCAGTATTTGCATAACTGGGGTCCAAAGTAAAAGGGCCACAAAGCACATCCAAAGGACAGCAGCAATGGGGGAAGTAAAGAGCGGGGCAATATTGCCACCCTCAAGCACTAAGGCTTGACGGAAGTTCTTTTCCAAAATGGGCACTAAGATAAAGGCGATGAGCGCAGGACTTACGGGGAAGCCAAATAGACGCATCATAAATGCCAATACACCGGCACCAAGCATGATCATAATATCAAAGAAGCTATGGTGAATGGCGTAGGTTCCTGTGAAACACAAGAAGAAGATGGCACCAAATAAAATACCACTGTCAATTTTATACAAGGCCGCAGAGAAGTGCTTAATACAGAACTTCCCTATGGGGTATAATAAGAATGCAGAAACAATAAGACCTATAAATACAGCATAGATGATGGGTCCGTGCTCGATGAAGATACGAGGACCAGGCACAATGCCGTGCATAAGTAAGGTACCGTACAAAATGGCAGCTGTGGAGCTACCGGGAATACCTAAGGTAAGCATGGGGATAAGAGCTGGGCCACAGGTACCGTTATTACCGGTTTCGCAGGCCATGATGCCTTCGATGCTACCTTTGCCGTATTGCTCAGGATTTTTAGAAGTACGCTTGGCAAGGCCATAACAGGTAAACGCTGCAGCGGTGGAACCAAGGCCTGGTAAGGCACCGATAAGACCACCAATGATGGCAGATTGCACAATGACGCGCCAATGCTTAAGACCGTCCATAAGGCCTAAGCTTTCGTTGCTTAGGGCAAACTCTTCTTTTTTCTCTTCTAAAATTTTATTCTTTTCAGCCAAACGCTTTTTAATATATTCTGCGCGGCTACGAATCATGGAGAACACGATTTCAGGCAAGGCAAAAAGACCAACCAAGAAAGGAATGAGAGATAAACCATCGCTCAGTTCATACACATTAAAAATAAGGCGATTGGTACCTTCAACGGGGTCTAGTCCCACATAGGTTAAAGCTGCGCCAACACAGGCAGCAATGAAGCCTTTTACCTTGTTCTTACCCAAGGAAAATACGATTACCGAAAGGGCTAAAACCACTAAAGGCACCATTTCAATGGGACCAATCTTCAAAGCCAAGCTTGCCACCATGGGGGTGAACAATACCAAAAGCACAGTACCTATGAGGTCACCGCATACCGAGGCAATAAGAGCGGCATCAAGGGCTATGCGCGCCTTGCCTTCTTTTGCCAGCGGATACCCATCCAGCAGTGTGGCCGCCGCCTCCGGTGTGCCCGGTGTGGCAATGAGAATGGCACTAATGGACCCTCCGTACACGCCGCCTTTATACACACCCAAGAGGAAGGAAAGCCCTGTGATGGGGTTCAAACCAATGGTAAAAGGGGTGGCAAGGGCAATGGCCATGGAAGGGGATAAGCCGGGAAGACAGCCAATAAAAACGCCACATACCAATCCTAATACGATGGCGATCATATTGTAAAAAGTCATCAGGCTATCAAAACCAGCCAAAACAGATTCAATCATTCCTATCTCCTGACATCAAAATATAGAGGGTTAGAAAATGATGGTTTTCCTCCTAAAAACCTAAACCTATACTATCCATACTATACGAACGAAATTTTGTTCATATATTGTACCAAGCTTAAGGATGTTCACCTTGTGTAAAGCTTGGATTACTCCGCACATGGGGTGCATTGTACAAAAAACATGCCATAAAATATTTTTTTCCTTTTCTTTTTACCCATTTCCACCTGAGTGAAAAACACTTTTTTTCACGAACACTTTTTTGTAGAAAAAATGCTTTTTGTTGCAGGGAGTTGAAAAAAGAGTCCTTTTTTTCACAATGATAGAAAAATTTTCAATCCTTGCTTCCTTAGTTATTTACTATACAAAGATAAAAACGCAACACCTTAAAATTGTATACAGTTTAAGAATGAAACTCTTTGTTAACACATACAGTACTTATGAAACATACATCTTCATTTAGAAACATAATGTTGCATTTTAAACCTATTTTGCGTACATTACCATTATCTACTTATGAGGAGAAACCATGCCACATCGCCAACGCCAAGAGCTTTACCAAGATATTTACACCATAGGTGTTTTTCTTTCCATTCCCATTGTGGAACAATATGTGGCAGAATTTCAAAAAAATCCGCGATATAGGATACTCACCTCGGCGGCCAATTTTGACCAAGCCCTAGAGCAAGCGGCCTTGTGGGAAGAGCAAGGCGTAGACGTCTTTGTCAGTCGTCGCGGTACCGGTGATTTATTACGCCAAAAATTCTCCACCCCAGTACTTACCTTACCCATGTCTGAAATGGAAATCATCCACTGCTTGCGCACCTCTTGCCCCAAGGGATCCGTGGTGCTTATTCCTATTTTTGGGCAGGAATACGCAAGTCTTAGCCATATGGAGGAACTTATTGGGGTACGCATTCTACAGCATGTATACACAAACTTTGAAGAGCTTGAGACACTTATTAAACGTGGCATCCATTGGAATGTGGACTTTGTGGCCGGCGGCGGAACCACACAACGCCTAGCACAAAAGTACGGTATTTCTTATGTTTCCCTAGCACCTGGGCGAGAACAATTTTTGAGCATTTTAGACAGTGCCGCCAACGTAGCTAGCTTCTATCGTGAAAAGGAATCCATGATCAACGAGATGCAAGGCATGATGGACTCCATGATTGACGGATTCTTTTCGGTGGACGCTCAAGGTATCATTTTAGCCTGCAACACCGTGGGCGCTGATTTATTGGAAGCCAAGAGGCGCGAAGATCTCATGGGCACGTCCATACTGCAACATATGCAAGAAAGCACCTTTCGTGAAATACTTCAAGAAGAACATGCGAATCAAGAAAAGGTGGTCCATGTGCACGGAACCCCGCTGGTGCTCCACGCCACAGTGGTAAAAAGCCGTAATATCATTGAAAAAATACTTCTCTCCTTACGTAAAGTACACGATGTTATTCGTCAAAGCGGCTCCATACGCTCTGCCATTTCCGGTGGCTTTGAAACCCACTATCGCCTCAGCGATATGATACACAAAAGCCCAGTTATACAAGATATCATCAGTCTTTGTCGCATTTATGCCAAAACAAATTCCTCAGTACTCATTGGTGGCGACACGGGCACTGGCAAGGAAATTCTCTCACAAGGCATACATAATAGTAGTAAACGTAAGAAAAAACCCTTTGTATCCATAAACTGTGCAGAACTCCCTGAACATTTATTAGAAAGTGAGCTTTTCGGCTATGATGAAGGCGCGTTCACCGGCTCTCGCAAAGGCGGTAAAGCAGGATTTTTTGAACTGGCCCATGGTGGCACTTTGCTCTTGGACGAAATCGACTCAGCTTCCACCATGGTACAAAGTAAATTATTACGCGTACTACAAGAAAAAGAAATCATGCGCATTGGCGGAAAAAGAAAAATCCCCATTGATGTGCGCGTCATAGCCACATCGGGTAGAGACCTTTGGGAAGCGGTGAGCCAAGGCACTTTTAGACGCGACCTCTTTTTCCGACTCAATGTCATGTCCGTATATATCCCCCCCTTGCGAGATCGCTTGGATGACATTGAGGCCCTCTTACCGCATTTTCTACAGTATTTTTCCCAAAGAGAAAATATGCCTAAGCCCGTCATACGTCGCGAGCACATTCAATTACTAAAAAAATATAGTTGGCCCGGCAATGTACGCCAATTGCGCCACTTTGCAGAGCGTTTTGTGCTCTATGCTTCCTTCATGGAAGACCCATTTTCACATCTGTATAATGAGCTCCACCGCATTGTTTTGCACCCTACGCCGCGCATACCCCCCATGGAAAATATGCCACAAGACATGCCCCACTTGGGAAGCATGCCCTCACCCTCCCCCACAGCGCAGGTAAGCACGCCCCATATGCCTCCCCTGTCGCATCATACTTTATCAAGCCCCACCATCCCCACGCTTCCCTCGGCCATGGTGCATCACTCCGAGACATCCCTTGGGCAGAACTTGCATAAAGATGAATTGGAGCTCATTCAAGAAGCTCTTAAAAGAACACGTTATTCAAAAAAAGACGCCGCACAGCTCCTTGGCATGAGCCGCAGTACCCTATGGCGTAAGATGAAACAATACAGTTTAGAGTAGCACTCATTTTCTTGTTGCGTTTCATAATGTTTCATAATGAAACGTTTTCTCTTACAATGAAACAGTGCAACATGCATAGAAAATAGTTCTAGTAGCATGGAATTTTAACACCCTTGTATCACACGTATTTTTTTACAAGAAAATCTTGGCACGCTATTTGTTATAGGGGCAGTCAGTTGCACAGTATTTTTACTTGTTGACGTTTTGTGTAGCATCCCAAAACGTGCACTGTGTAACGTAAAAGGAGGAGTAAAACATGCTTGAAAATGTTTCCATCTATCCCAAAAACTATGACGTTATCGTTGTAGGGGGCGGAAACGCAGCTCTATGCGCCGCTATTTCGGCCAGAGAGCTTGGTGCTTCTGTTTTGGTACTAGAAAAATCCAATCGAGTGTTCCGCGGCGGTAACAGCCGCCACACCAGAAACATTCGTTATATCCATGAGTCTGCCAATGATTGGCTCACGGGTCCATACCTTGAAGAAGAGTGCTTTAATGACCTTATGCGCGTAACCGGCGGTAATACCACCGAAAACCTTGCGCGCCTTTGTATCCGCAACTCCCTCAATGTGGGTAACTGGATGATTGAACATGGCGCCATGTTCCAACCATCCATGCGCGGAACATTACACCTTGGACGTACCAATAGCTTCTTCCTTGGCGGTGGCCGCGGTCTTATGAATGGTTATTATGCCTATGCCGAAAAACACGGCGTAGACGTTCTCTACGAATCCCCTGTGGCACAAATCAACATGGATGGCTCTGTATTCAAGAGCCTTGTCATTGAAAATGCCCAAGGTGAACATATTCAAATTTATGGTAAATCCGTAGTTATCGCCGCAGGTGGCTCTCAAGCCAACCCTGGCTTCTTGGCCAAACACTGGGGCGAAGCTGCTTACAACTTCCGCGTTCGTGGCTGTCCATACGACACAGGCGAAGTGTTGGAAATGCTCCTCGCCAATGGCGTAGAGTCCGTGGGCGATCCCACTCAAGGCCATATGGTGGCTGTGGATGCGCGCGCTCCTAAAGTGGACGGTGGCATTGTAACTCGTCTTGACTGTGTGCCTTTCTCCATTGTGGTGAACAAACACGCTCAGCGTTTCTATGATGAAGGTGAAGAATTCTGGCCCAAGCGTTACGCCATTTGGGGCCGTCTTGTGGCCGGTCAAGATGACCAAATTGCCCACTCCATCATCGACTCCAAGTCCATCGACCTCTTCATGCCTTCCGTATTCCCACCCGTAGAAGCCAACTCTTTGGAAGAACTGGCTCGTAAGCTCGGTCTTGATGTGGATACCTTCATGAAGACAGTGAAGGACTTCAACGCTTCTTGTAAGCAAAATAATCCCTTCAATCCCGATGAGCTGGACGGTAACGCCACTGAAGGTCTTGAAATTGCCAAAACCAACTGGGCACGTCCCATTGAAAAGGCACCTTTCTACGGCTATGCATTAGCTCCCGGTATTACCTTTACCTACCAAGGTACCAAGGTAAACGAACAAGCGCATGTTCTCATGCAAGATGGTAGTGAGTCCCCCAACATCTTTGCTTGCGGTGAAATCATGTCCGGTAACATCTTGGGCAAAGGATACATGGCAGGCTTTGGTATGACCATTGGAACAGTTTTTGGCCGCATTGCGGGTACAGAGGCAGGTAAGTATGTCAAGAGATAAAGAAGTATTGCTTAAAGAAGCAAACCACGTCATGACGGTATGTAATGCATGCCGCTACTGTGAAGGCTTTTGTGCCGTATTCCCAGCCATGGAATTGCGCCGTACCTTCACCGAAGGCGATATGCGCTATTTTGCTAACCTTTGTCACAACTGTCGTGGTTGTTACTATGCTTGCCAATACGCACCTCCGCATGAATTTGATTTGAATATCCCCAAAACCTTTGCTGAGTTACGTGTTCAAACCTACAAAGAATACACTTGGCCTAGCTTCATGGGCAAATTCTTAGACGCACAAGAAACCAAGGCTCCCATTGTGACTGCCTTCTGTCTCTTGTTGGTGTTTTTCATGACCTTATTTGGTTCCGGTGCCGAAGCCATGTTTGCCACCCATACCGGCGAACAAATCTTCTACAACGTAACCCCTTATAAGTGGCTCATGATTTCCTTCTCTGGCATCGCTGCGTTAATTGTAGCTTTGTGGATTAAAGGTGTTTACTCTTTCTGGACATCCATCGGTGCTCCTTTAAGCGACATTTGGGATAAGCGCGCCCACGTGCAAGCCATGAAAGACGCCTTTACTTTGCGCTATCTTGGTGGCGGCGGCCACGGTTGTAACTACCCTGACGAAGCTTTCAGTAATGGTCGTCGTTATTTCCACCATGCTGTCTTCTATGGCTTCTTGTCTTGTTTTGCAGCCACCATTTTCGCCTTTGCCTTTGAACATGCTTTCAACTGGCCTCACCCCTTTAGCGCATTCAGCTTACCAGTTATCTTTGGTACGCTTGGTGGTATTTCCATCTGCGTAGGCGCTGTGGGTCTTTGGTGGCTTAAAGGTAAAATGGACTCCGCGCCCACTTCTCCTTTCACCACTGGCATGGACCGCTCCTTTGTAAGCCTTGTGTTCTGGGTGTCTTTCTCCGGCTTATTGCTTCTTTTCTTCAGAAGCACCGGCGTCATGGGCTTTATGCTCACCGTGCACCTTGGTTTCGTATTGGCTTTCTTTGTTCTTGCCCCTTACGGTAAAATGCTTCACATGCTCTATCGTTACTTTGCTCTTGTGCGTAATGCTCAAGAACAGTACAGAGCTGACGAAAGCGAACAAAGCGCTGGTCACTAAAAAACATATCCCCCATGAGCGTTGCTTATGGGGGATTTTTATGAAAAGAGATTTCTTCTCCTTTTAATAAATAGCATACCACCTTCCATAAAAAGCCTACCTTGAAAATAGTTCCAAGGTAGGCTTTTTATCTTTCGAATAAGTACGTTGCGCTTAGCAGCAAGTAAAAACGGCAAACCAAAAGTAACATTACCTGCTCAACATAAAAACATACACACAGACTAATAAAGCAAGAGACACTCCTTTGGGGAGCGTCTCTTAAAGTAATGCATCCGTATTTAGTCGATGCGTAAAAACCTATTTCATACGTTAATTTCTGGCAAAGTTTATTACGCCATTCAAACTAAAAAATTTGTCTTTATCTACGCTTAAATAATTTTCAGTTTGACTATTTATAAATTCGAAGTGTTAGGTTTTACATGCAGACCCAAGAGGCATAGGTATCAGTAGTGTTGAAAAGATACTTACCCTTCACAGATTTTGGCATGCCAGCCATATTTTTTCGTTTACAAATCACTGAACGCTATACATGAGCATTTCATGGCGCGAAGTAATGATACGTTAATATCTTTTTCCAACCTTTACTTGCGCCATAAAATCATCACCCTTGCTATGCTCTATTCATAGTTCTTTGCAATTCTTGTGCTTGTTCTGCAAGTTCGCGAATGGCATCGGCGGACTGGATAATAGCTTCAGTATTTTTATTTACGGCTTCATTGATATCACTCATGGATTGCGAAATATCTTCCGACACGGTCGTTTGTTCGTTGGCAGCACTTGCAATTTGATGAATCATATCTGTATTTTGACTTGTCACGGTTGCAATCTCCTGCAAAGAAACCTCAGATTGCTTTGCAAATTCAGACGTTTGCAGTATCTGCTTCACAACATTTTTTACTTCTTCTTGATTTGCTGAGCTGGAAGTTTGAATTGAACGCACACTTTCACTTACTTCACGTGTGGCATCCATTGTTTTTTCAGCAAGCTTTCTTACTTCATCTGCAACAACTGCAAACCCGCGCCCTGCTTCTCCAGCTCTTGCGGCCTCAATGGCAGCATTGAGTGCAAGAAGGTTGGTTTGGTCGGCAATATCTGTAATAACGTTGATGATACTTCCAATTCCAGCAGAAAGTTGATCCAGTTTTTCCATATTATGAGTGAGGTTATCAGCTGAGCTTGTCAATGTCTCCATTGCGTTCGACATTTGCCCTATGTTTCCAATACCCTCTTGTGCTTTTTGGAGTACAGAATTACTTTGCTCTGCCGTAATGACAGCATTATGTGCTACCTCTTGTACAGAAACGTTCATTTCTGTCATGGCTGTACTCGTTCTTTCAATACTCTCTCGTTGGAAATTGGAACCTTCTACTATAAATTCTGTTTGAGCTGAGAGCTCTTCTGTGGCAGAGGCCACACGAGATGCAATGGCGGTGGCTTGTATGGACATTTCCTTAATGGCGTCGCTTTGCTCTTGAACTTGTGTAATATCATTTAAAAATTCAATGTATCCCACGGCATTACCATTCATATCATAAAGCGGTTTTGCAAATACATCATAATGCATATTTTTACCATTAACGATACAAGGGGCTATGGTATTTATATTGCCGCGTTGAGCTATGGAAGAATTCCCTAAACAATTTTCATTGCCACAAGCTGGTGAGTTAAACAGCTTTCCACAATTTTTCCCCACGGCATCTGTTACCTTCAAAGCAGTTTTAGCCGTACTATTCATATAAACTATTTTATTGTCTGGTGTTGCTGTAAACAAACTTGTGGGCATGGTATCAATTAAATCTTGGTACGATTTTGAAAGCTTATTTATGGAAACAATAAGACTATTGAAGCCACCATGAAATTTTTCTTCACTGGCTATTGCAGCTAACTCTCCAGATGAAATCTTATTTGACGTTTGATAAACTTCTGTAACCATAGCATTTAAAGCCGAAAGTATAGTACGCATGGCATCCACAAGTTGACCAATTTCATTTTTCTTATTCGAATCAATGGTAGCTGTTAAATTGCCCATACTCACTTCTTTTGCAAAAGCGGTTGCCTGTTCTATGGGCTTAATGACCGCTTGCTGTGTGAATAAATAAGAAAAAACTGCAAGTACTATGGTGATAATCATGCAAACCATGGCAATATATTCGGATTGTGTAAATTCATCGGCTACATCTTGAGAAAGAGTTGCTGTTCTATGAGATAGTTTAGAAAAAAATTCGTTGATTGGAGCCATGATATTAGCGGCTTGATTTCTATATTGCGCACCAAACACCAAATCAATTGCTTTTAATTGATCGGGTGAAGCATGTATTGTGTACATTCCCGAATTATCTTTAAATTTTCCAACCATGGCATTCATGGCTTCCACTTCAATATTAATTAAAGTATTTGAAAGTGCATTTGATTTTTCAAGCAAAGCAAATTCTTCGTTTGTCAGACCATATTGTCTTAAAAGGTCAAGCAAAGCTACTCTTTCACCGGGAGCAACATTTACATTTTGAGGGCGTGATAGCTTTCCAGCCCTTATATCGACGATTTTATCATATTCTGTCTTAAACATTTCATCGTTATTTGCCACATATAAACGAACATTATCCGTTAATGCCTCAGACGAATCTCTTAATTCACGCGACAGTTCAATCAAAATATCATTGTTTTCATTAACTTTTTGCATCTCAACAAACGCGCTACTGGCAGCAAACAAAAAATACAATGATACAAATATCATAAACACAACTAAAACATTCGAGATAAAAAAAGTAGTCCTAATTTTCATAATTTTACCCTTATTTAATCTTGCGTGAAAACGATTGTAAAACCCAAGTCCAACAGCCTACCTATCAAATCACCACATTTGATATCTTAAATCACATATTACACTTATTCTATCGGCAAATCGTCAAAAATATTTATAGGAGCTCGAAAATTTTCTCAAACCATTGCTGAGAAGAAAGATATATTTCCACCACAGGCCCTATCAACACCACCGATGAGCTTACTATGATGAATACTTCCTCACATGTGAATAATCCTATTACCATGAACTTCTACATAAAAGTAGAAAATATACAAAGGAAGAATATGGACCGCTTATGGGACAGGGCTGTGTCCAATATCTTCAATATTACAAATACCCTACAAATCATGATAAAAGTTCTGGTAGGTATATTCTTTTTTATTTCCACCTATAAAGGTAGATATATCACCATCCGCGTCACCAGTGCGCATGCGTATGAGTCGCTCCTAAAGCCCAAAGAGAGCTCAAGACAACCACTTATAAACTTATTACAAAATATCGATATATTAGATAAACAAAGCTATTGCCATCAATTTCACAGCCTGAAAATACAAAGTTACACTTTTCCACTACCTCTATTCAAAACAGTGAACACATTTTCTACAAAAAGGTATTTTTACTAAAACAAGCTAATATAAAAAACTAAAATTAAGATTTTTTTTTCTAGAGCCCAAAGCGAGAATTTTGAAATTATTATTCACCTTCGTATTTCTACTTTTTTGTATAAAAAACCACTAACATCCCTTGCCTGCTTGAAAATTTCATATGATCTATGAAATTTTAGTCATTTTTTGAAAAAATATTTTACATCATTTCAACACCTTAAAACACCGTTCCAAACATTAACATGGCTTTGGCACAGCTTATGCTAACAGCCAAACTATGCAAACACTCTCAAAAGCCTGTGCAATGAGGCACTAGAGTAATTTTAATAAAATAAGTGTATTATTTAAGGAGTCTTACGATGACAACAGCACGCAGCCTTGCCGTTATGGAAGCTTTTAGCGCTACCCCTTGCGATATCGATTCCACAGAGGGACATTTAACCCCCAACGTAGAAATGAGTCGCCATTTTGCAAAAGATGTTTTTACCATTCACGTCATGCGTGAACGTTTGCCTCGTGACGTATTTAAACAACTTGAGCTCACCATTCGTGAAGGGGCTCGATTGCCAGCTGAAATTGCAAATGTAGTAGCTTCTTCCATGAAAGATTGGGCTCTTGAGCGTGGAGCAACACACTATGCACATTGGTTCCATCCCATGACTGGATATACAGCGGAAAAACACGACGCTTTCCTCACTCTTTCCTCTGACGGGCATTTATTGCATGAGTTTTCAGGAAAAATGCTCATTAGCGGTGAACCTGACGCCTCATCTTTCCCCTCCGGCGGTATTCGTTCAACCTTTGAAGCACGGGGTTATACAGCGTGGGATCCCACCGTACCAGCCTTCTTGCTTCCGGGAAAACTTGGTCACACCTTGCATATTCCCTCCATGTTCTATTCTTACTCCGGCGAAGCACTTGATCGTAAAACACCACTTTTGCGCTCAATTTCTGCTATTTCTCGTCAAGCTTTGCGTATATTACATCTCTTTGGTAAAGACCAAACCACGCATGTTCGCCCCATGGTTGGTGCAGAGCAAGAATACTTCTTGGTAGATAGCCGCCTTGCTGCCTTGCGTCCCGATTTATTGCTCACTGGCCGCACCCTCCAAGGCGCCCCCGCCCCCAAGGGACAAGAAATGGAAGATCACTACTTTGGCGACATTCCAGCACGTGTCATGGCCTTTATGCATGACGTTGAAAAGCGCCTTTTTGCCCTTGGTATTCCAGTAAAAACTCGTCATAATGAAGTGGCTCCTGGTCAATTTGAGCTAGCTCCTCTTTATGAAGAATGCAATATTGCAACCGACCACAATATGCTCACCATGAACATTTTGCGCCATACAGCCGCTGAACATGGTTTCATGTGCCTTTTACATGAAAAACCTTTCGCCGGTGTCAATGGTAGTGGCAAGCACAACAACTGGTCTTTGGTTGATTCCGATGGCGACAATCTTCTCAACCCTGGCGAAACACCTCTGCACAACGCGCAGTTCCTCGTGTTTCTTGCCGCAACCTTAAGAGCTGTACATAAGCATAGCATGGCTTTGCGTCTCGGCACACTGGGAGCTGGCAATGATCATCGCCTTGGTGCCAATGAAGCACCGCCAGCTATTATTTCTGTATTTCTTGGTGACCAACTCACCAATGTTTTAGAAACACTTATCACCGGCAAAGCACAAAATGAAGACGGTAAACCCTTCATGGAAATTGGCGTTGATGTGCTCCCCCCTTTACCCAAGGATTATTCTGACCGTAACCGTACAAGCTCTTTTGCTTTTACCGGTAATAAGTTTGAGTTTCGTGCCGTAGGTTCTTCGCAGTCGGTAGCACCTGTAAACATTTCACTCAACGCCGCCGTTGCTTGTGCCCTAGATGACATCGCCACCGAACTTGAAGCCTCTGTAAACTCCGGCACATCCTTAACTGAAGCTTTACAAGCCCTACTTCCCCGCATTTTTGCCGAGCACATGCCTGTCGTCTTCAATGGCAATGGCTATTCTGCTGAATGGCCCGTGGAAGCAGAAAAGCGTGGCCTACCAAATCTTGCCACCACAGTGGAAGCTTTGGAACATTATAACGATCCTGAAGTCATGGAAGTGTTTTTACGCACCAATATACTCTCAGAGCGCGAAATACTCGCGCGTCAAGAAATATTATTGGAAACCTATGCCAAGCTCATCAACATTGAAGCCAATGTTTGCTCAGCCATGATTCGTGAAAGCATTCTTCCCGTGGGTCTACGTGCGCAAAAAGAAGCTGCTGAACTTGTATTGCAAACCCGTGCTGTACTTGGTAGTACACAAACATTACCAGAAGAAGAACGCTTTACCAACTTACGTCAGACTTGCCTTGCCTTAAGTGATGCGCTTAAAGCCCTTGAAGCAGCGCAAAATGCAGAACATGGCGAAGACGTCTTAAAGCACGCGCAAGCAATGCTCAAACATGTTGTTCCGGCTCTTAATCAATGCCGCAAGCACGCAGATGAACTTGAGCTTATGGTTGAAGACGCCACCTGGCCATTCCCACGCTATGCAGAAATGCTTTGGATAAACTAATAATTCACTAACAATAATTATCATGGGAGGGGATTTCTATCTCCTCCCATGTTGGCGCAAAATAGAATATATGAGGAATGAAGTATGAGTAGCTTATATAATCCATTAGATGAACATGATGCCTGTGGAGTTGGTTTTGTCGCACGGCTTTCCGGTGTACCTAGTCATCAGGTCATAGCCGATGCTTTAACCGCCATGGCTCGCCTTGCACATCGTGGTGGACATGGCGGAGATAATTCCGGCGACGGTGCTGGCTTACTCATGCCACTTCCTAAAAACTTTTTTAAATATCAATGGCCCACACTACAGGCCATGGATAGTGCTATTCCTTTTGCTGTGGGACAGCTTTTCATGCCACAAGGGGCACATATACACGCCCCCATTATGCAGATAATCAAAGAATGTCTCGCAATGACAAATCTTTGCCTTGAAGACGAACGTGAAGTCCCCGTGGATACAACCATGGTAAGCCCCATGGCATTGGCCACCATGCCGCATATGTTACAAATTTTAGTTCGCCCCGCAAAAAATTTAGCCGCCGAAAATACACAAGACGAAGGCTTTGAGCGTATTTTATACTTGGCTCGCAGACGCATGGAAAAAGCTGTACAAAATTGGCTTGCGCAGCAAGGCCTTGAGCGCAACAGTTTTTATGTGGTAAGCCTTTCTGCTCGCAGTATTATTTACAAAGGAATGCTGCCAGGAGCCTGCCTTGGTGATTTATATGGTGACTTGCTCGACATCAATTTTACAGCACCCTTCGCCGTATTCCATGAGCGCTTTAGCACAAACACCCTTCCCTCATGGCGCTTGGCACAGCCTTTTAAAAATTTAGCGCATAATGGAGAAATAAACACCATTCGTGGCAATGCAGCTCGCATGCATATGCGTCAACCGCAAATGTCTTCAGCACTTTTTGGCCATGATTTAAAAGATCTTTTCCCCATTGTTGATGATACAGCCAGTGATTCTGCCCGTCTTGATAATGCCTTGGAACTCTTGGTACGTTGTGGCTATTCCATGACACATGCTTTAATGATGCTCTTGCCCGAGCCCTTTGGCACTGCCTTTGTTATGGGTGACAATAAACGTGCTTTTTATGAATATCATGCTGCACTTATGGACCCTTGGGATGGCCCAACAGCTCTTGTTTTTACTGATGGTCACAGTCGTGTTGGCGCAATGCTTGACCGCAATGGCTTACGTCCTTGCCGTACCACAGTTTCACAAGATGGCATGGTAGTTCTCGCCTCGGAAACGGGAGTTATGGACGTGGAACCTGAACGCATTGTATCACGCCAACAACTGCGCCCACGGCGCATGCTCATGGTGGATGTTGCTGCCAGACGCATAATTTCCGATGCGGAAATAAAAGGTAATGTCATTCGTGAAAAACCTTATCGCCGTTGGCTCAAACAATGCGCCATTTCACTTACAGACCTCATGCACAATGATGGCAATACTCATCCGCAAGAAAGTACATACGATGTGGCACGCACTCAGGTTTTGTACGGATATGATGCAAAAACCATTAACAATGTGCTTATGCCCATGGCCAAAAATAGCCAAGAGCCTGTGGGTGCCATGGGGCATGATGTTCCCTTGGCTGTGCTTGACACTCAGCCAAGAGCTTTATTTAATTATTTTAAGCAACAATTTGCGCAAGTCACCAATCCTCCCATTGATCCCTTACGTGAAGAGCTTTCCATGTCGTTGATGAATTTTGCCGGTGCAGAACGCAATATATTGGAGCCAACACCAGAAAATTGCGCCATTTTACGCTTGCCGCATCCTTTCCTTGACCGCAACGAGCTCTTGCACATACGCATGTCCACACGCAAGGAAGTACAAGCCCACACCCTTGACGCCACTTTTGAAGCTACGCTTGATGCAAACACAAGTCACACTGGAGTGGCCCTCGAACAAGGCTTACAAGCCATGTTCAAAGCTGCTGAAAAAGCCCTTGAAGACGGTGCAACCATATTGATTATCAGCGACACCAAGAGTAGTGCAACACGCGCGCCCATGCCAAGCCTCTTGGCTCTGTCTGCCTTACATCATCATTTGCAGCGCGCAGAAAAGCGGCATTTATGCGGCCTCATAGTGGAATCAGGCGAAGCCTTTGAGGTTATGCACATGGTACTACTTTCGGCCTATGGCGCTAGCGGCATTTGCCCCTATACGGCTCTTGATACAGTGAAGCAATTGGCCGAAACCGGTAAACTTGCTGAGATTTCACCACATATGGCTCAAGCCAACTATATTTCTGCACTCAAAAAAGGCATGCTCAAAGCTTTTGCACGCCTTGGCATCTCCACGCAGCGTTCATTCAAAAGCGGATATTATTTTGAGGCCCTTGGTCTTGAAGCAAGCCTTGTGAACACCTATTTTTGCGGCACACCTTCGAGAATTGGCGGCATAGGACTTGATTATATTGCAAAAGACGCCTTAACTCGCCATGCACAAGCTTATGGTACCACAGAAACAAAGTCTCAAGAAACTTCACGTTTATGGACTAAAGACAGTGTAAAATTATTGCACAAGGCTGTGCGAGACAACGACGCCGCGGCTTTTGCCGACTATGCCCAACCCGCCAACACATCCATCACGCTACGAGACCTTTTTAGCGTAAAAAAAGGATCACCCATTGCGCTTGAAGAAGTAGAACCCAGTGCAGAAATCGTAAAGCGTTTTGTGGGCGCTGCCATGTCCTTTGGTTCATTAAGCCGTGAAGCCCATGAAGCCATTGCCGAAGCTTGCAATGGCGTAGGAGCACGTAGTAATTGCGGTGAAGGTGGTGAGGAAATGCACCGCTCCTCTCTCACCGAAGACGGCAAAGATATACGCTCTAGAGTACGTCAAATAGCTTCAGGACGTTTTGGCGTAACCGCGCATTATCTTGCCCATGCCGATGAAATTCAAATCAAAATGGCACAAGGAGCAAAACCAGGTGAAGGAGGACAATTGCCTGGTCATAAGGTTACAAAAGAAATTGCATTTGCGCGTGGAACAACTCAAGGGGTTACGCTTATTTCACCGCCACCCCACCATGACATTTACTCCATTGAGGATTTGGCACAGCTCATTTATGACTTAAGACGCATTCAACCCACAGCAACCATTTCGGTAAAGCTAGTGGCTGAGGCAGGGGTCGGCACTGTGGCTGTGGGCGTTGCCAAGGCCGGCGCCGATCAAATACTTGTCTCCGGGCACGATGGTGGAACAGGTTCATCTCCTTTATCTAGCATACAACAAACAGGCTTACCGTGGGAAATGGGACTTTTGGAAGTCCATGAAGCTTTACTTACCAATGGCTTGCGTAATAAAATAAAATTACGCACCGATGGGCTCATTCGCAATGGTTATGATATGCTCATTGCCTTCATGCTTGGCGCTGAAGAATGTAGCGTGGGAACAGCTCTGTTAGTAAGTCTTGGTTGTGTCATGTGCCGCCAATGCTACAAAGGGGCATGCGTTGCAGGCATTGCTACGCAAGAACCAAAGCTACGCGCTAGATTTAGCGGCAAAGCTGAGCATATACAGCGCATGTTTTTCTTCATGGCAGAAGACTTACGCAAGCATATGGCACAACTTGGCATAGCCACAGTACAAGAACTCATTGGTAGAGCAGACTTTTTACAAGCACGCGCTAATTTATCAGAAAGAGCGAAAAATCTTGATTTGTCAGCATTTTTCAAATGCACTTGCCAAGGCCTTGCTCCATGGAAAGCATGTGAAGATGCCCACGAGGCACCATCGCGCTTAGATAGAAAAATAATGGAGCGAGCTGAGCAGCTTTTACTCGGAAAGCCAGTACGTTGCACATACAGCGGAACCATAATAAATACCGACAGAGCCATCGGTACACGCCTTGCCGGTGAAATTGCAAGACGCTTGATGAAGCGCCGCTTACCGCAACACTCCTACACCATCAATCTTCAAGGCTCTGCCGGACAAAGCCTTGGGGCATTTTTAACCAGCGGCGTCACCATTACCGTACGCGGAGATGCCAATGATTATGTGGGTAAGGGACTTAGCGGCGGTATTGTCGTCATAACTCCTGCACGGGAAAGTCATTTCGTTGCCGAAGAGCAAGCCATTGTGGGCAATGTGGCCTTATATGGTGCAACAAGTGGCGAAGCTTATTTTTGCGGCATGGCCGGTGAACGCTTTGCCGTGCGTAATTCCGGAGCAGTGGCTGTGGTGGAAGGCATGGGCGATCATGGTTGTGAATATATGACGGGTGGAGTTGTGGTTGCACTTGGCGAGTGTGGGTATAACTTTGCCGCCGGTATGAGTGGTGGCGTTGCCTTTGTGTATGATAAGGATGAGCGCTTCCAAAATCGCTGCAACACAGATAGCGTCGATTTAGAATCGGTCAAAAGTTCTGAAGATTGTAATCTGTTGCGCTCCCTTATTGAGCAACATAATCACTATACAGGCAGTGAAAAAGCAGAATCATTACTTAAAAATTGGGAAGCCGCCTTACCTCTTTTTGTAAAAGTCATGCCTCTTGAGCACAAAGAAGCCCTGGAAAGACAACAAAAAAACACCCGTCACGGGCAAGAAACCATAGCTGCAACGGAAGAAGTTTTCATGGCAAATTAATTTTTTGCACAGGGCTTTCCACTCGACGAGCAGGTGGCTTGTCAGGTTATAACCAAAGCACACTCATATGAATAACTTAAAAATTGCACACGCTTTCTAGTAAAAAAAGGAGTTGGGAGAAAAGAAGTACGGTACAAATACCAAAGCACACTAGACAAAAATAGAACTTCACAGCAATATCTTCTTGCTTGGTTTACAAACTGAGTAAGAAGATACGCTCTGAAGATACACATGCGCAATCTTCATGCGCGCCGCAGCCCTTTTATTGGGCAAAAAACATCCATCATACACCTTGAATATTCAGAATTAAGCTTATTTCATGACAAAACACATATTCCACATACATACTCTCCTGTGAAAACTTTCAAAGAGCATATGTCAAACTAACCACGGAAAATCCATAAGCCTGTTTGAATGGGAAGTTCTTTTGGCATATATACGCCATGGTCACGGACATGGATGCAATTGAATTGCCTATTTTATCTTTTGTAGCAAATATGTTACCAAGACCTAAAGAGAAAGAGTTTTTAGCAACAGTTTTTCATGAGAGGTGCCAAGATGCATGCCGTAGATGAAGAAAAAAATATACAATACGCCGTTCAAGTTTCCATTGTAACCATCGTATTTAACGTAATTTTAGCAGCCATTAAGTTTTTTGCAGGCTGGGTGGGGCATTCCACTGCGCTGATTTCTGATGCGGTTCACTCTCTTTCAGATGTATTAAGCACCTTTATTGTTATTATCGGCGTAAAGCTTGCAAAAAGTACCGAAGATACAGATCATCCCTACGGACACGAAAAAATTGAATGCGTGGCTGGCATTGTTCTTTCCGTGCTTCTTTTCATTACGGGGCTTGGTATTGGATGGTCAGGCATAGAAAATATTTATACGAAGACATATCTTTCCGCTGTACCACCCACAAACCTTGCTTTATACGCAGCATTATTATCGTTAATTATTAAAGAGCTCATGTTCTGGTATACACGCCATGCTGGAAAAAAAATACAATCGACAGCACTTATGGCCGACGCCTGGCATCACCGTTCAGATGCGCTTTCTTCCATTGGAAGTTTGATAGGTGTTTTCGGAGCGCAGCTAGGTTTCCCCATTTGTGACCCGCTGGCTTCCATAGGTATTTGTTATTTTATCGGTAAAGTTGCATGGGAAATTTTTAAAGAATCGAGTGATAAAGTTATCGATAAGGCCTGTGATAAGAAGCAGCATGACGAAATTCAATCATTCATTGCCGCACAACCGCACATCCAACGCATTGACCTTTTAAAAACTCGTCAATTTGCATCAAAGTTGTATCTCGATATTGAAATAGCCTTGGACGGTCAACTCTCCTTGCATGATGCGCACACCATTGCTGAAGACTTACATGATGCGCTGGAAAAGCAATTTCCCACAATTAAACACTGCATGGTGCATGTGAATCCCATAACAGATTCGTAACTTGCTTACTTTCAATAACTTGCAGTGATTTTACGTATTTTTCATGATGATAAGCAATAGCAAAACTAGCCACTCGACAAAAACAACGCTCTTCACAAAAAACACTGCACACACTTAACTTCTTACTCAAAAAAACATTCAACATGCTGCAATTATAGTCTTTTGTTTTTGCAGGATTTTGAAAGCATTTCACTTGACTTTTTAATTCATACTAATTAAATATGTTTTACGGAGCATTTCCTAGTAAATTACTTTTTATTGCTAACGCTGTGCTTCGTGTGGTGAAGCTACACAAGCTCACCCCTTATGTGCTCAAATGACTCGACAGTCAAATTTTCGCCTGAAAGCGATTTTTTTTTGGCAAACACTCGTTTGATGGGCTTTCCATATCTCGGACGGCCTGAGGAGTCTTCCTCGTTGCTGGCAATACCCTTGCCACACCTTTTCCTCCTACTTTGTCAAGAGTGTACCTTTTGGACATGCTCTATTGTCGCGCCTGATTCACGGCGTTTTTTTTATTATTAGCATTAATTTTTCGAGGATATTATGGCTGACATTTCACTACAAAAACCCACTGCAGGCCAAACTGCAACCCTTACTCCCCAAGCGGAAGATCGTTTAGTTTTTGAATTTAACTCTACCGAAGCAACGCTCACTCGTGATGGCGACAACTTAGTCATGAACTTTGAAGACGGCGCAAGCTTATCTTTGACAGACTTCTATGTGGCCTACACCTCAGAAAATATGCCCACCTTCATCATTGGCGGTGCCGAAGTGGATGGCGAATCCTTTTTCGAAACCCTTAGCGAAGAACTTATGCCTGCGGCTGGTCCCACCAGCACCCCTCAAGGTAGCGGTAACAGTGTGGATACCATTGCTGGCACCTTACTAAGTGGTATTGATCGCTTGGGTAGCCTTGACCAATCCTACCCTGAAACCTTCGTACAAGATACTACACAGGAAGGTGATGGCGCAGTGGGTCCGCTCAACACGCCCCCTTCCATTTTAGGTATTGTGGTAACCCCCGACCCTGACAGCACTTTAGGTATTCCCGACGCCTTCCCCGGTGCTGTGGATGTTATTGAGTCCGGCGTGGGACGTGACGCTGGCGGTGCAGATAGTACACATAGCTCACCCAACCAAATATATGATGGTGAATTTAACGCCACAGGTCGTGTGCTGGCTCATGACGACGATGAAGATACACTCACCTTCAGCGTGCAGAATGGCACAGGCCAATACGGCACGTTGACCATTAATCCGCTCACCGGTGAATTTGGCTATACCTTTGATGATGTTAAAGCCAATGGCCTTGCCCACAATCAAGAGGTTACAGAAAGCTTTACCATTGTGGTGAGTGACGGCAATGGCGGCACTGCCATCACCACGGTGAATGTGACCATTCGCGGCACCAATGATAAGCCCTCTTTGGAAATCACAACCACAGATGGCGTGGTTACAGAAAACGCCGTAACTGATGCTACAGCCCAAGGTAACATTGCATTTGGCGATGTGGACAACGATGGCTCCACACTTACGGTGGCCGGACAAAACATCAACCGTGACGATGCAAACAATGCCATCACCACCGAAACCATCATTGAAGGTACTTACGGAAATCTTGTGATACAACCCAACGGCTCTTATACCTATACAGTCGGTGTGACCACCACACAAAAAGCAGCTTTGGAAGCCCTTGGCGGCGATACTCCACATGCAACCGAAACCTTTGACGTACTAAACAAAGACCAGCACGGCGCCTTTGAAAAAAGTCAAATCAGCATCACCGTCAATGGCATAAACGATAACCCCACCATCAATCCACCAGCAGATCCAGACAATCCGGAAGATCCCACCAATCCCAATCCGTCCATACTTGACGTCACCGTCCAAGAAGCGGGTGTTGGAGATGGTGATTTTCTCACAGAAGCCACTGACCCCAATGAAAATTTTGTTGGCATGCCCAGTGCCAACGGTAAGGTACATGCTTCTGATGTTGATAGCTCAGATATCACCTTCAGTATTCCAAATTCAGCTGCGCACAACGATGCCGGATACACTGCCTATGATGCTAAGATCGTTGGTGCATATGGCGACTTATATTTTAACACTCAAACAGGTGAATATGTGTATGTCCTTGACCAAAACAAAACGCAAAGCTTAGATGAAGGCGACATAGAGCAAGACATTTTCGTGGTAACCCCCACTGACAAGCAAGGCTTACAAGGCAATGCTGCCCATATTACTGTTCATGTTAAGGGCACAAACGATATACCCACATTGGAATTAAAAAGCGATGCCGATGCCAATACCGGCAACCTCTCCATCACTGAGGATGGTAATGCCGATACGTCCTTAGCTGTATCCGGTACAGCCATTGGTAAGGACGATGATGCTAATGACAGCTTAACTTTTGACCTTGGCATGGATGCCGACGGCAAAGAACTTACAACGCAAAACGGCACCTACGGTACACTTGTTATTGATCCTATTACAGGAAAATATACCTACACTGTGGACACAAGTAAAACGCAACACCTTGACACCCATGTCCATGGAGAAGACACATTTACCATCTATGTTCGCGATGACAATGATGCATGGGTAAAACAAGAAATCACTGTAGCCATCACGGGTAAAAATGATACACCTGAAATCATTATTAAAGGTGATAACCTTGTAATTGTGGAAGCCGGTGTGCGTGATGACCTTAACACACCTACTGTTGATCACAACGAGGCCTTTGCTGGCACGCCAACAGCCAGCGGTAAAATTACGGCATTTGATAAGGACGGCGACACGCTCTCTTTCACAGCCAAAGCCGATGATGCCGCCCACGACAGCTATGGTTCTTTTAGTATTGATACTCAGGGTAACTATACCTTCATATTGAATAACGCAGAAGATAGCGCTGCAGATAAGCTTAGAGATGGCGAGACTGTCATAGTAAAGTACACTGTCACCATTTCAGATGGTGATGCACAAGTGCAACAAACCATTGAAGTGAGCATTACCGGTACCAACGATAAGCCTGAACTTACGCTTACTCCCACAGATTCTGTTGTAAAAGAAGATAACACTCCCCATGACACCAGTGACGATAACCTTACTGCCACAGGAACATGGTCTACGGATGATGTCGATAACGATGGAAATATCCAAACCATCACCGCCGAAGGTGGCAAAGGTAGCATTACACCTGATGCCAGTGGCATTATGACTGGTTCTGTCTGCGTTGAAGGCACCTACGGTAATTTGGTTATCCATGACGATGGAACCTATACTTACACCTTAGGTGTGACCGATGCACAAAAGGCCGCAGTGGATGCGCTCGGTGACGCCGACAGCAAAGAAGAAAACTTCACAATAATCACCACCGACAAACACGGTGCGCATGATTCTAAAGACCTCACCATCACCGTTAACGGCACCAACGATGTACCCCAAATTGTTAGCCCAGATGGTGGAAATTCTTTTGTAGCAACGGACGATTCTGAGCTGGAACACGGTACTGAA
This sequence comes from uncultured Desulfovibrionaceae bacterium, assembly GCA_964370015.1. Lineage (GTDB taxonomy): Bacteria > Desulfobacterota > Desulfovibrionia > Desulfovibrionales > Desulfovibrionaceae > CAYJAD01. Next base: position 23,745 of record CAYJHD010000020.1, read on the forward strand.
TATGATAAAAATACAGATATTACACGTTCCAATTCCATTGTATTCACTTCTGTTGAAAGCATGAATGGCGGTAAAATAACCCTTGATTTAGGCTTTGATGCCGATGGCGATGGTATCAATGAAAGCCAAGAATTCACCGTGTCCCAAAATACTGACGGCACATGGACACTCTCCCCTGAATCCATCACCGTTACTGGTCAATACGGAGAATTCACCTTTGATATTACCGGTCCGTCTAATAACACCACCGGAAGCTTTACACTGGACTATACCTACACACAAACCAAGCCCTATCTTAGTCACACAAATACAAGCAACCATGATGAAACTGAAAACAGCGCAGAATCTTTGGAAGTATTTATTCAAGATAGCAATGACAGCACAGGCCAAGGCCTAAATGCAAATATCGACGTGCATATCAACGATGATGGCCCCACCGTCACCGCAGCGTGGACAGATACAGATAAAACCGATGGCAGTGATATCACAGTGGTTTTAGGCACAGGCACATCCATAAACGAAGTTGACCTCTTTACCTTTGCGTACGGAGCAGACCAAGAAGGCGCCACTCTTACATTTAGTGTTGAAGCTAATTCCGTATTTAGCATAGAAAACGGCACTGAGGTGTGGCACGAAGGCCAAAAAATTGGTGATATCGTCGTTGAAGGAGGCAATGTGAGCTTCAAATTCAACGCAAATATCTCTGGTGCGCATGTGGAAAAACCTTACGTTCCTGATGGCATTATTCCAAACATTGAGTTTACCTATACGGTAACTGACAGTGATAATGATACGGAATCCGGTAAAGTCTCTGTGGATGTGAAAAATTTAGAATTTAAAATTACAGGTAGCTCTGTCACCATCAATGACGCCGATGCCGCTTCCTATACACAAACAGGTTTCATAGATATTAATGGCTATGACGCTGTGGACACAGTGACCATTGGCGGTAAAACTATTACCTTTAAAGATGGTGATCTTGATGGTGAACAAAGCCTCATCTTTGATGGCTACACAGTCACCGTCACAGGTTTTGATAAAGATAGTGGGCAACTGTCTTATGAAGTTAGCATGGATAAAGCCTATACACATACTGGCAGTGACGACATTGACCGCGAAGATGATATCACCACCAGCTATGGTGACAAAAACAACGACGGCAATGCCGACATCGACATTAAACTAGACATTACCGTCAATGGTGGCACATCAAAAAATGAACCATCACTGGACATTACCATTCTTGACGATGCCCCTAAAGCCCATGATGATATGACCAGCGTAAAAGAAGGTAGCAGTACCAGCGGCAATGTTATCACAGGAGAAGGCACACAAGGCGGCACAAGCAATGCTGATATCAGCGGTGCTGATGGCTACAAAAACGAAAATGCCAAGCTTGATTTAGACTCTCTCACGGCGCCTGACAACACTTGGACAAAGACCACAAGCAACGACACTGTTACTTTTACCGACACTCACGGTAATAGCATCACTTTTAAGGCTGATGGTTCTTATGATTTTACCTCCAAAGACGCCTTCACCGAGAACACCCCCTTTGACTTTAGCTATACCATCACCGATGCCGATGGCGATTCTGCCTCTGCCAAGCTTACCATTACAGTGGAAGCAAACAACGACGCGCCCATCATTAACGTGAGTCAAACCACCAATGGTACCCTTTCCGAAGCGTACCTTGGCAATGGCACTCTCCATGGTAAAGAAGGTCAAAACCTTGATGGCAATGACCATATTGTGGACTCCCATGTTTCCGTGGACGGCAAAATCGTGTACAGCGACTCGGACAGTGCTCATGTCACTTTCTCTTGGAATGACACACAACCAAACCTTTGGACATCGGAAGGTGAAGAAGTGTTATGGAATGCTGATGGCGGTACATTAATTGGCTACGTGGGGAGCAAAGATGACGGCAGCTATAAAGAAATTATCACCGTTACCACAAATGAAACCGCCACAGGAACTATCGATTACACTGTCACTTTGAATGAATCCGTCCTGCATGATTCCCCCGATGCGGCAAACGGCAATGATTATAATGATGATCTTGATGGCGACGGCACGGTTAATCCCAATGCTGCGGATGCAGACAATTTATCCAAAGATACTCTCGAATTTGGCTTCAGCCTTAATGATGGCGTAAACACAAGCCCAGGTTCCGTCCATGTTACCATTCAAGATGATATTCTTGATCTGAAAACTACTGCCAACAGTGATGCATATGCCACGGCCAATGGTGCTGAATTCGAGCAAGCCTTAGATTACATCGCCAAAGCCGAAGGCTCCATTGATTTAGGCACTACACTTACCGCCGACGGCATTCATGAAGATGGTTTCAAACTTGCCAATGGTGAGATACTTCTTGCCGATGGTTCTAAAATCACCTTAACAGTGCAAGCCGACGGCTCCCTAAAAGCCACAGATGCCCATGATAACCTATACTATACTGTTACTGTAAATAACGTAACAGGCCAATGGCTTGTATTACAACATAAAGAATTGCCTGATGGCGTGGATATGAGCTTTGATATCACAGCCAAAGACAAAGACGGCGATACCGACACAGTAAGCATAACCGTTGATTCCTATGAAATTGATGGAGCCGTTGTCAATACTGGCGATACTGAACAAGATCAAATCAAAGATGTCATCTCAAAACCTGAAAACGGAAGCTTTGGCTACGAAAAAGAAGACGGTACTTTTGGAAAACTCCATAAAAATGGTGAAATCCAAGTAAAAGACGAGCACGGAAACATCATCGGCAAGCTTACCGTAGACGAACATGGTAACCTTGAGTTTACCCAAACGGAAAGCCATGAACATGATGCCCACGAAAATGAGGACCAACTCACTGTAAAGGTACCTGTTGTTAATGAAAATGATGATATAACAGGCCATGTGGATGTAGTCATCAATATCGCTGATGCTGAGCCCACTGCCAAGAACGATACCGAAGAAACTGCCGACGCTGACGGTAGCTACACAGGCAATATTCTTACCGGTGAAGGCACCAAAGAAGGTACAGACAATGCTGATACCATCGGTGCTGACGGATGGGAAAATGCTGCTGCCAAGCTAGATTCTACCGATATCACCCCGCCAACCACAGGTGGTTGGGAAGCTGCAACCACGGTGCCCAAAGGCTTTGACTTTGGCTTTGAAGACGATCATGGCAATACCATATTCTTTAGCAAAGACGGAAACTATACATTCACTCCCAGTGAGAACTTATCTGCGGGCGAAAATAGTTTTACATTTGGCTACAGCATAACCGACAGCGATCAAGACTCTGACGATGCTACACTCACCATAACCATCAATACACCTAAGATTGAAGAGCCCAAAGAACCTACAGATGCTGACAGCACTGTAACAAAAACAGACTTACTGACCGATGATAGTGACTTATCTACCAATGCCACAGGCCAAATTGTCTTCACCTCCAAAGACACCATGGACGGCGGAAAAATCACCATTGGCGGTCAAGAGTTTACAGTGACGTTGAATGAAAAAGGCATCTATGTGCTCTCCACCGAGGCTGCAAATGGCTTCACCCTTGAAGATGGCGTGGCAGGGCAACTCATCGTTAGCCCAGAGCTTAACCATAACCCAGACACGGGCGAATTCACCTTATCCTTTGAATACGACCAAACCCAAGCGTATACAGGTAATAAGCACAATGACAACGAAAGCGTAAATAAGTATGACGAAACCGCTCACCATGTGGTGTCCTTCGAGGTCTTCATTCAAGATGGCAAAGAAGCTCCAAACTCAGCACTGGGAGATAGCACAAAAATCACCGTGGATATCAAGGACGATGGCCCTGTGATTCGCGATACTTTGCAATCTGCCATAGACGATTCTTATACCTTAGATAAGAATAATAGTGGGGAAAACACCGACTATAATCACACCATCTGGATAAAAGAATCACAAATAAACGGCATTGCAAAGCAAGAGCTAAGTGCGCTTTTCGCCATTAACTTAATTAAAGAACATGCGGATTTTGGCGCTGACGGTGCTGCAAGTGCTAACTCCATCACTGTAACAGAACACAGCTTAGTAATAAAAGACACTGCCACCTACAATATTACAAGTGGCGGCGAAAAAGTTACCATGTATGAAGAAGGTGGTAAAATTTACGGTTCCATCGGTCAAGGCGAGAATAAAGACATTGTTTTCGAAGTGTACCTGGATGATGCAGGCAATGTTTGTCTTAAACAAAATCTTCCCCTTGATCATGCAGATGGCACAAAAATCAATACAGAATCAGGAATAAATGAAGACCACTACCTCGAACTAAAAGATGTCATTGATGTAAAGGCCACCATTACCATAACCGATGGCGATGGAGACAGCTCTACCACCAGCGTGACGTCTGGCCTTACGTTGAAATTCCAAGACGATAGCCCGCATATTGTGGGAGATGAACCCTTTGGAACAGAAGGACACGGGCAAACAAGTTCCACACTGGTGGATGGTAAAGCCTTTGCGCAAATCGAAATTGATTTTGGTGGCGACGGTCCCGGAAAGGTTTTACTCAAAAACGGCGCCACCTACGAACTTGGCGTTGCATGGATTGTGGATGAGAATGGCGTGGGCACTTGGCAAGAAATTCAAGCACCCGAGTGGGAAACATCTCCAACCATTGTATACTATAGCTATGAAAACGGTATCCACAAAATTGTCATGGGCGATATCACCATGACAAGCGTAGATAACCAAAACTGGGATATTGTCTTTGATGCTGATAGAAAAGATATCAAGTTAGGCTTTGTTGACGGCGACAATGATGAGGTGAACCACATAGTTAAGGCCTTGGCAAGTGAAGATTATGCCTTGGAACCCAAAGGGCTAACCATGTTATCCGGTGCTGATAACAATGATCTACGCGGCGGCTCTGGCAATGATACCCTCGTTGGCGGTGAAGGTAACGACATATTATACGGCGGTGCAGGCGAAGATAGCCTCTTTGGCAACAGCGGCGATGATACCATTTACTTTGACTTCTCTGATAAGGAAGTGATGGGCGGCAACGGCAATGACCTCTTTGTGCTCCAAGACACTTTGGAAAATATGGATATTGCCGATATCCTATCCATTGATGGCGGCAGTGAAGAGAGCGATTCCATGGACGTATTGCTTTGCGGCTTACATTCGGTAAAAGAAGTACAAGACCTCTTTGCCAAGGACAGCACTACGTTAAGTAATATGGAAGTCATTATGCTGGGCGATGATATGAAGGCTGCACAAGACTTGCAACAAAGCCTTGTACAAGACAAAAGCGCCGCGCTTGATGGCTGGCAAAGCAAAAATACCCCTGTGAACATTGATGGAAAGGAATATCAAGAATACATCAGTGATGATAATAAACTGACTGTTCTCATTGAAAGCCATCTGCTCACCAATAGCTAGTATTACCATTCGTATAGCCCCGTCATGGGCCTGCATCTTCTCTACTTATATAGGTAGTGCAAGAGACAAGCGCGTGGTGGGGCTTTTTGCGTAAACTTGAAATCAACGCAATAAGCAATAGAATTTATTCATTTTTTTAAAACGCATTATAACTTGAATATTGTAAAGGCTCTTGACTATAATCAAGAGCCTTTACAATATGAATCAACTATGGAAACAAAGCGTTATTTTACTTTACTATTACGAATCATGATAAACATACGAACACACATGATAAGTAAAACGACAAAGCCTAGATAACCATTTATGGTATAGATATAGTTCATTAAAATGTTAAAAGGCAAGTAAAGAGCAATCCCCATACCCACAAGAGCAAGTGCCAAAGTAATAATTTTAAACTTGCTACTGCCCTCTGGAGCAAAACGAGAACTTGTGGTCCAAAGAAGTGGACAAGCTGTGGTGTAGATAGCAATAAAGATAAGCACACCAAAGATATAAGCCAAAGGCTCCCAAATACCCTCTGCAATAATCAAATTAGGAATTTGTGTGGTGCTCAGCACATCCATTTGTGCTAAAATGGCAAAACCAATAATCATATTTACAATGACAAGCGCAATGGACGAAGCTATATTTGCCCGCATTAAGGTACGAAAATCTTCTTTTATGCCAAGAGCAGCGGTGAAACCGGCAAGCCATAAAATACAAAAGCCCCCATTTGAAGCACCTGAAGTAAACCAATTGGTTCCTGCTTTGGTAACTTTGAGACTACCATCATTAATGGCTGCAATATTTTTAACAATGCCATCGGCATTTTGCACAAGGCTAATGAGACAAATAATAACAATAAGCCCAATGAGTGCAGGGGCAATTTTACCAATAATGTTCACGACACTATTAAGGCCTAGGATAACAGTGAATGAAGCCATCAGCATGATAAGCACGGCACCAACCATAAGATGCATGCCGTATTGTTGCTCTAGCGTAGCTGCACCGCCGCCCACCATAACAACAAAAGACATATAGCAAAACAGCACAGTAAATAAATCAAAAATCTTACCGGCAAGGGGCCCACAATAAAAGGCAAAAACATCACTGCCCTTTTCAATATTACCGTGCTTTCCTGCCCACGCGTATCCATAGTTAGCAATCATTAAAATAACTGCAATGGTAATAGCTGTACCAAAAACATCAAAACCGTAGGGGCTGTAATACTGCATTAACTCTTGCCCAGTAGCCACACCAGAGCCAATTAAAAATGCTAAAAACGCGCCGGATAAAGTAATAACCCTCAAAACACTGTTCATCTTACCTTCCTTTATAGCTTATATGTTTACCAGTATACGCCTTAAAAAATTACTTACACATAAGACGTATGCTGACCTGCCGCGTCATTGCGTTTAAATGTCTCCGTACTCAGTTCTTTTAATGATTTCGTTTTGTGTTTCTTCAATGAGGCTGGTAAATACAGCGCTAAACCCAGACACACGCACCACAAGATTTTTGTGCTTTTCAGGATTACGCTGCGCCTCTATGAGAGTAGCTTTATTCACAACATTGAATTGAATTTCTCCGCCACCTTGCTCTGCATACGCGTCAATCATCATGCGCAAGGCATCTGTATGACTCTTTTTATCAAAGAAAGATGGGGTAAACTTCATATCCATAACCATACCATTGGTGGCACCGGATAAATCTGTTTTTAGCATGGAATTAAGAGTAGCCGTGGGTCCCACGTGATCTCTACCTTGTACAGGAGAAAAAGCACTGGCCATGGCTTCACCATTGCGCTTTGCATCGGGCAAGGCGCCGGTGTGCATACCCATTTTAGCGTGGTCTTCCACAGAATATAGCCCCATTTGCCAGCGTCCGCCGCGTGGATTGGTATAGATGCTGACTTGCTGTGTGGCTGCATCCACAAGTTCTGCCATGAGAGCATCCACAGCATCTTCGTCATTGCCATATTTAGAGCAGGCAAGAATATCTTTCTCAAAATCTTCAAAGCCCACAAAGTCCGCTTGCATGGCGTTTTTAAAATCTTGCAAAGTGTATTTTTGTTGCTCAAATACAAGCTCACGAATGGCTTGCAACGAATCGGTAACATTGGGAAGTCCGCATAAATTAATACCGGAGTTATTGTAGATAGCGCCGCCTGCTGTAACGTCCTTACCTTTTTCAATACAACCGTCTATAAGCACGGAGAGAAATGGCGTGGGATAGCATTTAGGCAGGGCGCTGTCTAAGCGGTTAATGGAATCCATGGAAAAACGCATGTGCGCTGTAAATTCTTCTTTATACCACTGCACAAGCTGCTCAAAGCTTGTGATGTCTTGAAGACGTGTTTGTGTAAACAAAGGAAAAGTATAGTCTTTAATGCTTTTATCGCTGACAGCTATGGAGGGCATGGAAGCATTACCAATGATGGCACCTCTATCTGCGCAATTGCTTTTGCCATCAAAGAACATAATTTCTAAAATCTTACCCACATTAACTCTAAGGGCTTCTGTTTTAGCATATTCCTTACCGGGACAGGACATTTCTACGCAACCCACAAGGCCATAATTGGCGGCATCTTCTTTACTGTGTCCCATACGTTCTTTGGCAGGAATACAAAAGTCATCAATAAAAAAGGCTGGCAAACCAATGCCTGTTTTTAAAAGTTCCACCGACTCTGCCCACACATCTTCGGGCATATTCTTGTGATAGCGTAAGCACAATAAGGGTTGGTCAAAGAGTGTTTTGCGGCAAGCTTGAAGCATAATGATGGTCAGCTCATTGCACGCGTCTTTTCCTTCTGCATCCAGCCCGCCAATGGTGACATTTTGATAACCGTGTAAAGTAATGCCAAATTTCACCCATAACGCGTCTATAATGTCTATGGCTTCTTGATAGGTAAGTATACCTTTGGCCATGTCTTGCGCATAAAAAGGATAAAGATATTGGTCTAACCTGCCAAAAGAGAGGGAGGCGGGGAAATTTTCTGCATAGAGCATTTCATGGCTAAGCCAAATAAGCTGCACGGCTTCATAAAACGTGGAGGCTTTGCCACCAGCTATTTGGCGTAAAGCTTTTTCCATTTTTTCCAACTGTGCTTTATGCGCAGGCTGCGTAGCACTTTCCTTCATGCTTGCAGCCATATCTGCATAGCGTGTAATATAATTAACAGCTGCTTTTTCAGTGATAAGCATGGCTGTTAAGTCGATTTTTTGCGCTTCATCTGCTGTTTCTAAGGCTTTCTCTGTTTCAGCAATATAGGCATTATAACCTTGCTGAATAAGTTTCTCAAAATATGGAATAATATGACCGGACTCCCAATGCTTATACAACCACTTACTTACGCATTGGGCGAAGGTGCGCATGTGATTTGCATCTTCTGAATCATCGGCAAAACCATTGGCCACAATACCGGCTTCCGCTTCTTCAAAAGTATCTATGCCTGCAGGTGGGCGGAAAAGTGGATCATAATCATCTGGTACGTTGAAGGGAGAAGAAGGTTTATATGTGTAGCGATAGGCAAAACCGGCAAGGATATCGTGCTCGCAGATGAGAATTTTTTTCTCAGCTAAAAATGATGCAAAACCTTTTGCAATGCGAAGCTTTACGTCTTCATGGGCATTTTCTGCATAAGATTTTTCATAATGCGGTCTGCGTGTGGGAATTTGCGCTCTATCGTGTGCATCATGCCTATGGTCAATGAGATACTGAACGTTTTTACTGGGGGTTAAAGGTGTTGTCATCATGAAAGTGCTCCCTGGATTTAGGCAGTAAGCCGGGTTAATAATATCTCTGCTGCTCCTAGCGAATGCAGGCAGGAAGTTGTTTTTCTATATATAGTTGCACAATGGATTGCATAAGCTTTTCATCAGGACTTGTGCTTGTGGGTAAAGCATTTTTCAAGCCGTACTTTTCGTACTTGGCAAGGCCAAAGTTGTGATAAGGAAGAAGTTCAATAAGCGAGATGTGTTTGAGTGATGTTAAGAAATTCGCCATGTATTCTTGTTCTTGTAAGGAAGTGTTAAAATGAGGGATTATGGGAATGCGAATGACGTAAGAGGCCTTATGTTCATCAAGTTTTTGTAAATTTTCTAAAATTCTCGGATTGTGCACGCCTGTCCATATGTGATGCAAATCACTTGTAAAGCATTTAATATCATACAAAAAAACATCAACAACGGAGAGTAGAGCTTCATAATTTGCAAAAGGAACATTGCCGGCAGTGTCTAGTGCTATATGCAAGCCTTCTTTTTTGCAAAGCTCTGCCACGGGAATAATATCTTTAAAAAAAAGCGCCGGCTCCCCACCGGAAAAAGTGACGCCTCCGCCGGAATTTTTGTAATACACCCTATCTTTCAAAATCTCTTTAACAAGATTTTCTGCTTCATATTGTTTACCCACAAGCTTAAGAGCTTTTTCAGGACAGACGGTGGCGCATGTGCCGCACCCTGTACAGCGCTCGCGAAGCAATGAGTGCGTATTTTCGGTGAGCTGGTGAACTTTTTCAGGGCATGCATTGCTACATCGCCCGCAATGAGTACAAGAAGCAATTTCCATGTGAAGAGAAGGCAGAGGCGATATACACTCCGGATTATGGCACCATAAGCACCCAAGGTTACAACCTTTGAAAAAAACTGTGGTGCGTATTCCCGGACCATCGTCCAAGGAAAAACGTTGTACATTGCTAATAAAACTTTTTTTCATACAACAATCCCTTATGCATCATGTATACATGTATTATGCCTATTGTATACATGGTACAATGTCAAGGGGGTTTTATTTCACCATATTGTATTTTTTTATGGCAAGTTAAGCGTAAAACCACCTCTAGTTCTTGACGCCTTTGTTATTATTGGATAATATTTTGACTTACGTGTGCTTTTTAGAGATATGGGAGTCGAAAGAGTATGAATAAAATTGTTACCATTCGAGATCAGGTATATAATATTATAAAATTACGTATTGCCAATGGTACGTACAAGCATGGCACACATTTACAAGAGCTTGTGCTTGCAGAAGATTTGCAAGTGAGTCGTTCGCCCATACGAGAAGTATTAAAACAATTGGTGGCTGAAGAGCTACTTGTGGCTACGGCAAATAAAGGTGTGTATGTTCGAAGTTTTAGCATAAAAGAGCTCAATGATATTTTTGACTTTCGCATTTTAATGGAAAGTGCTGCGCTGAATTTTTTACGTCAAAATCCACAGGCACTTCCTGAATCTATTTTATATAAGATCCGCGAAAATATTTTGAAATTGAGTAAAGGCGATATTGACTATGCGGTTTCAGATGAAACAAACCCCCATTATCCTTTAGTACAAGCCATGGACAATGCTTACATTACACGCCAGCACTTAAGAGCCTCGTATTGCACCATGAGTTTTCACTCTGTGCTCTTTGGCATAGCTTATGATGAAAGTGTTGCTGATCATTTACTCATTATAGATCATATTTTGCAGAAAAATTTCGACAGAGCAGAACATGTACTGCGCAAGCACTTATTAACATCAAGAGATTGCATTTGCGAACATATTCACGAATAAAAAATATACGAGACAAAAAACCGCTCGCAACAATCGTTGAGAGCGGTTTTTCTATAACATCCACACAAAAAGTTACGTTGTATAGACACATATCTCTATTTTCTTTTTCCTCCCCTTGCACCAAGCACTTTTAAGGTAAAAAACAAAAAGGAGCACAAGGCTAAAAAAATTTCAAGAATGTGTGACTCTGCGGCCACTGCCGCTGACTATTTCCCCATCATGAATACCGCCACTGTGGTGCGTTGGTGGGCCGGCTTTGAAGGCTATATGCCAGATAAACTTCCTGTGGTGGGTGCCTCACAAGCTGTGGGAGGCTTATACCATAACTGTGGCTATACAACCCACGGTTTCCAATTGGCGCCCATGATGGGAAAAACCTTGGCAGAGCTCATGTTAGGAAAACCCCCTCAGCTTTCTCTTGATGCTTTTTCGCCCGCACGCGAAAGCCTTAGAAAAACCCTTGAAAGCCCAAGTACAGTAACCAAAAAGTCTTGGAACTAACGTTCTACAACGCCTCTTCTTAGTCCTTTGAAGGATAAAGTGAAGACCGCCAGCTTAGCTGGTGGTTCTTCACTTTCAAAAAAAGTTTCATATGACTATTAAAATCCATCGTCTGAGTGAAACAATATCTATGAATTGCACATCGTATGGCTATTTCTCGTGTTCCAATTTTTCTGTAACAATATTTTCATCTTTGTACTGACAATTTTTCTACTTGCCGTGAATAATATTTTTTATTTGTGTGTTTTTAAAAAATCACTGGCTAAAGAATCTCCTGCATCGGCAGCTTTATATAACCAATTTAAGCCTTCGGCTTGATTCTTTTCGATGCCTATTCCCATATAATAACACACTCCCACCTTATACTGTGCAGGTACAACGCCCGCCGTGGCAGCTTTCAAAAAATAAGCAAAAGCTTGTGCTTTATCCACAGATACATAAGAACCCAACTCGTATATTTCACCAAGACTGTACATGGCTTCACCATGCCCTGCATTGGCCGCTTTAGTATACAACTCAAGGGCTTTATTTACATCTTGTGTAACTGACTCCCCTTGTTCATACATATATGCTAAACTGTACTGTGCTTCCATAAGCCCTTGATTAGCGGCACGTTGATATAAGGCCGTGGCCTTGGCTCTATCCATTTGCACGCCAAGACCGCTATAATACATATCTCCCAAAAGCATTTCCGCTTGTGCATGAGATTTTTTCACCAATTTTTCTAAAATTTCAAAGGCATCTTCATAATCTTGCGCATCCATATGGCGCTGTG
>CAYJHD010000021.1:0-35513 GCA_964370015.1 uncultured Desulfovibrionaceae bacterium
ACTTTTTTTAGGAAAAAAAAGTTTCCCCTCCCAAACCCTCCCCTTCAAAAAAACCATCGGCGATTAAGCCTCTCCCCCTCTCTTTGTTCTTTGCCGCATGTAGAATGCTATTTTAATTAGAATGCTACTATATTTGTTGAGTAGTTATGAACCTTAACAGGCAAAGCTACATTTCCCCCTTGTCCGTAAGACAATATAGTCTGCTCAAAAAAGATAAGATAAAACACATTGTCCACTTTCAAGCATCTGCTGAAAAACATTCCAAATACAGTTCGCTCAAAATGGGTAAGATGCGAGGAATACGAAGTTTTTTGCGTAAGGAGCGTATCAAGACATACGTGACTGAAGCAAAAAACAAGTATGACAAAGCAGATTGCTTATTTTCAGCGAATTAAGCGGCGCGCCATTGAAGGCAAAACGTACTCAAGTACGTGCGTTCAATGGCGCGCCGATGATGCCGTCAGCACTTAAAAGATAAATTTTGGATAAATAGCGCAAAAGCAATTATCCAGTAAGCTAAAGTTTCCCTTAAAGTGTTATGGACAAGCCTCGCCACATACAAGTAAGCCCGCCGCAAGCGATGACCACCAACAACACACGCTTAAAGGTGCTGGCATTGATGCGTCGCGCCACAGGCATGGCACACACAATACCAAGCATGGCCGCAGGCACGCCCATGGCCGCCCATGTGAGCACTTCTTGCGTATATAATCCGGCAGAAGCCTGTATGACACACGCGAAAATATAAGCGAAAATAGAGAATATATTAGTTGTGCCCACCGTCTGCAAAGGCGTCCAACCAAGATACAAAGCATACACACCCACCGGAGGATTACCAAAGGAAATGGAGGTGTTCAGCACACCGGAACAAAAACCGGCAAAAAGACTTTTGGGCAATGTTTCCGGCCTTTGCACCGTATTCATTTTACGCGCAAATTGCCAAATAACAAAGGCCACCATGACTATACCCGTGAACAATTGCATGGACTTCACCGGAATATATACCAACATGGCTAAGCCCACCAGAGATCCCGGCACAGCGCCAATAAGCATATTTTTCAGTGAGCCCATAAGACAGCCTTTACGGAAATTCCACGACATATGCATGGATATGACCATAACAATAATACAGGCCACGGGCGTGAGCATGGCAGGCGGCATAAAAGGCGTCACCAAAGGCACAGCCACCATGGCTGCCCCCATGCCAGCAATGGCATTAATAAAACCCGCTAAAAACCATGCAAAAAGAAAAAACCATTCACTAAATTCCATAACTCTTACCACACAATTAAAAAATATTCGTCGTGCTTTTTCCATAAAAAAAGGGACCGCGCAACGCAGTCCCTTGCTAGCATAAGAAGTTAAAAAGCACTAGCCATTTTCTTTTTGCAAATCACGCACAATGCCATTGAGTTTTTCCGTAACGCCTGTCAACTCCTCCACTGCCTCATGGGAAGAAGCGGCACTTTGAGCCACATTCTGAGATATGTCGGTGACAGCATTGGCACTATTGGTGATTTCTTCCAAGGTGGCCGACTGTTCTTCACTGGCGGTGGCGATGGAACGAATTTCCGAAGCTGTATTTTCCACCATGGCCTCAATGCTTTGCAAAGCCGCACCGGCATCACCGGCAACAGAGGTCGAATTTGTTACAAATGTCACTGTTATTTCAATGGCTTCTGTGTTCTCCTTGGTACTTTGCTGAATGGTCTTAATGGTGGTGTCCACTTGTTTTGTGGCTTCCATGGTTTTTTCCGCCAACTTGCGAACTTCATCGGCAACCACGGCAAATCCGCGACCAGCCTCACCGGCGCGAGCCGCTTCAATGGCCGCGTTTAAGGCAAGCAAATTGGTTTGGTCGGCAATATCATTAATAATATTCATGATTTTACCAATATCATCTGCATGATTGCGCAAAGAACCTAAGCCATTTTGCAAAGCCACGGCCTTATTCTCAATTTCATGCATACTGTTCACAAGGTTATGCACCAATTCTCTACCCTTGCGCACTTCATGGCGAGCATCATCGGCCAGCACCGCCGTGCGCGATGTGGAATGCGCCACTTCCGCCACTACAGTATTCATTTCATGAATGGCATGAGCCGTGCCGCCCATACGCATTTGCTGCTCTGCGCTCAAACGTCCTGTTTCTTCTGCTTCACCGGCAAGATGCTTGGCAGCAACAGTGAGTTCTCCCAAAATATCACCAATGCTTTGCGCCGTTTGCAAAATACCTTGACGACGTGCAAGCTCGCCTTCCTTCTTGGCATCTTCAGCGCGCTCCAAAGCATCACGCGAAGTCATAAGAGCTTGTTCAGCTTCATCCACTTTACTTTGCGCCGTGGCAATGAGTTCGGTAAGCTTTTCCACCATTTGTAAAAGACTGGCATGTAAAACGCCCACTTCGCCCTTAAAGGCTTTACCATCGCGCGGAATGGCCTGTAAATCGCCTTGAGAGACGGCTTGAGAGGCTTGAACCAAGGTGGCTATGGGAGTGGCAATGGTGCGAGCAATAACCCACGCCATACCGAAGACCAAGAAGAATACCAACACACCCACTTGAGCAATGGCTATGGTTACACCCATGGCGCCGGCATAAAGTTCTGCCTTTTCTTGTAGCATGATGATGGTCCAGCCATTATCGGTGGTACGCACAGAACCAAACATCTCCACGCCATTAAGTTCTAAAGCTTGGAAGCCATTTTTCATATTTACCAAGGATTGCATGGGACCACGAACGGCACTTGGCAAATCAGTCACTTTTTTACCTAACCAGCGTTCACTTTGAGACACATGAGCACCAGAGTTTTTTGGGTCGCCCACCACTTGGCCTTTATGATCTAGTAAAAGCATATAGCCTGTTTTACCCACTGTGGCGGCGGCGATTTGCTCTGTGATGCCTTGAAGGCCTATATCAATACCCACAACGCCAGCGGCGCGCCCATTGGCGTCACGAATAAGGCTAGTCACGGTGCATACCATGCCACCTGTGGTGGACATATACGCTTCAGTCACAATCCCTTTTCCGGCGCGCATGGTATCGGCAAACCAGCCACGAGTGGTGGTATCAAAGCCATGGGGTAAAGGCGTATACGGGCTAATGGTCACAGCGCCATCAGCATTGGCGGCGAAAATCATTTGATACGCGCTGGACATTTTGCGCACAGCGGTCAGAGTATCAAACACTTGCTTCTCGCCAAAGGAGTACTCCTCTAACTTGGGAGCTTCTTTGACAATTTTATAATTGGTTAATTGCGAGAGGTTGTCTACTACTTCTGATTCTGCAGACAAAAAATTAGCCATACTCAAAGCATTTAAGAAAAATGTTTTGGTAAAGCTACTCATGCGATCCAGTTGACCGTCACTATTTGTCTTGAAATTATTAACAAAAACAGTATCCATTTTGTAAGAAGCGGTTATGATAACAGCTCCCATGGTTAATAACGCAGCGAGTGCCATGCCAAATAAAATCCTACGCCTAATGGTCATACGTCCATCCTTTCATTTTTTTCCTAACTACCTTTAAGGGAGTCTTCTGTCTATAAATTACATTCGGCAATTGGAAGTTTTTCTTTACAGTGCCACACCGCAAAGTAACGCCTTGCCTAATTGATAGTTTATTGATATTAAGCCCTACTATGCATTTTCACCTAGTAAGCCTCTTTCCGGAATTTTTCACATCCCCCTTGCAAACGGCCCTCATGGCCAAAGCGCAAGAGGCTGGTATTGTGCACTTTCATACGCATAACCCGCGTGACTTCGGCCACGGCGTGCATAAAGCTGTGGACGATAGACCCTATGGTGGCGGCCCCGGCATGGTATTCATGTTGGATCCTCTCCTAAAAAGTCTACAAGAAAGCCAAAGCAGGAGCAGTGCGGGAAAGACAGGACGCATATTGGTCATGTCGCCTGCCGGAAAGCCCTTCACACAAGCCATGGCCAAAGAATTGACCCAAGAAGAAAGTATCACGCTGGTATGTGGCCGCTATGAAGGCTTTGACGCCAGATTAGAAGAAATTTTACCGGTGGAATATGTGAGCATGGGTGATGCCGTACTCAATGGCGGCGAAGTACCCGCCCTGGCCATTGTGGAAGCCGTAGCACGCCTTTTACCAGGTTTTATGGGTAAAGAAGCCTCCGGCACCGAAGAAAGCTTTTCCGCCGGCCTGCTGGAGTATCCGCATTACACAAGACCAGAAAATTTTGAAGGGCATGAAGTGCCGCAGGTTTTGCGCAGTGGAGACCATGCGCGCATAGCCTCTTGGCGTCGTGAGGCCTCCTTGGAGCGCACTTTGCGCCAAAGGCCAGACCTTTTACAACAAGCCCCTCTCAGCTCCAAAGATGCTCAATATTTGTCCTCTGTGCCGCGCACATTACCCGGGCGAAATTTATATATTGCCCTTGTGCACCACCCTGTCATCATTGAAGGGAAAAATTGTGGCACTTCTTCTTTGACAAATCTTGACATTCACGATATAGCTCGTAGTTGCCGTACCTATGGACTCGGAGGCTATTACATAGTAACGCCCCTCAAAGACCAACAAGAGGTATTGCACGGAATTTTACGCCACTGGCTCCACGGCCCTGCAGGCAAAAGCCATGCAGATAGGGCTCAAGCCCTAAAGCTTGTGCGACCGGTGG
Organism: uncultured Desulfovibrionaceae bacterium; assembly: GCA_964370015.1. Lineage (GTDB taxonomy): Bacteria > Desulfobacterota > Desulfovibrionia > Desulfovibrionales > Desulfovibrionaceae > CAYJAD01. The sequence continues at coordinate 4,642 of CAYJHD010000021.1, forward strand.
CAAGCATAGCAGAGGCACAAGACCATATTCTCCAGCAAACGGGCATGGCCCCAAAGCTGTGGGGAAGCTCGGCCCAATGGGGTGATGAAAAAACTCACGCCATGCCTTTTGACGAAGCTCGTCAAAGGCTAGAAGAAGCTCCGGCTCTTTTACTTTTGGGCACCGGACATGGACTTGCGCCACAAGTTTTGCAAAACTGTGATGGATTTTTGCGCCCCTTACGTTTTCTTAGTGATTACAATCATTTATCCGTAAGGGCTGCTGCCGCCATCTTGGTGGACAGGATTTTACAAGACATATATTAGACAACTTGTAAAAATTTCTGTTGCTCTTTGAGCAAGGTTAAGATATTAACACCGCTTCTTCTTGTGATGCGAGAGGACAAGACGGTGACCAAAAGGAGCTTCATAATGGATATAATGAAGAAGATTGAACAAGAAAATATGCGTATGGATATCCCAGCTTTCCGTTCTGGCGATACCATTAAAGTGCATACGCGTATTGTTGAAGGCGAAAAAGAACGCATTCAGATTTTCCAAGGTAATGTTATTCGCATTCAACGCGGTACCACTGGCGCAACTTTCACAGTGCGTAAGGTATCCGACGGCGTTGGTGTGGAACGTATCTTCCCCATGCATTCGCCTTTTATCGAGCGTGTAGAAGTAATTACTCTTGGTCGCGTGCGTCGTAGCCGCCTTTACTACTTGCGCGAACTCAAAGGTAAGGCTGCTCGTATTAAGCCCCGCAACCGCTACTAAAATTTACTTTACAAATTTTGGCGTAAAACCTTGGTCTTTTGTAAGACCAAGGTTTTCTGTTTTTTAACGCAAGCCCTTTTGCCAGCTTTCCACATCTTTAGGGGTGTTCAAATTAAAGAAAATATCTTGCTCCTCTGGCGAGCTATATAAAATACGTCTTTGTGCCTCCCTTGGCACAATCCAGCGCAGCTTCACCTTTTGCTCTTCCACCGCTTGCTGAAAATACGGCAAAGACCCCACTTCATAGATGGCTAACAATGATTGCACAAAATCGCGCTCAGGCTGCCAATACGCCGTCATAAGGGTAGGAGCTTCGTGTGCTTGCACCTGTAAGGCAGAAAAGGCCTCAGCAGGCGCCACACGCGCTTCACATAGGTTATGCAAGGATTGCTCAGTCACAGCGGGCATGTCACACGCCAGCACCAATATGCCATCAAGATTTAGGCTTTGCGCATGAAGTAAGGAAGCATGTATGGCACCGGCTGGGCCACGCTCAGGATAGATATCCGGCACGCAAGTAAAGCCGTCTCGCAAGCCATCGGCTCGGCATGACACCCACACCGTATCACACGCCGTTTGTAATAAGCGAACATTGTGCTCCAGCAAATTATATCTTGCCCAAGGAGATTGCTGGCGAATGGTGGCCTTATCAAAGCCCATGCGTGAAGCAAGGCCCCCCGCTAACACCACACCGCCCAAGGCGCCCTTACATCGTTTCATACCTTCCTCAAAAAGAAAAAGACTTCTACAAAAGTAAAAGTCTTTTTTCATAATTATGTGAATTTGTTACTACTCAACAGTGACGCTTTTGGCCAAGTTACGCGGCTGGTCAACGTCGGTACCTAGGTAATCTGCCATTTCATAGCTAAACAGCTGTAAAGCCGGCAAAGCATAAAAAGCGGCCAAGAAGCCTTCGGCAAAGGGCACACGCCATACATCATCCACCTGTAATTCCTGCTGGCCAGCATCGCTATTCACAAGGCCAATGACCTTACCACTACGAGCTTGCACTTCTTGAATGTTGGATTTCACTTTGGGGAAGAGCACATCGTCAAAGGCCAAAGCAAAGGTGGGAAATTCCGGTGCAATGAGGGCTATGGGCCCGTGTTTCATTTCACCAGAGGCATAGCCCTCGGCGTGAATGTAAGAAAGTTCTTTGAGCTTTAAAGCTCCTTCCAAGGCCAAGGGGAAGGCATGCCCACGCCCTAGGTAGAAGAAACTGCTAAATTTTGTGTATTTGCGCGATAAAGCTTGTGCCATGGAGCGCATCTCCGGCAAGGCTTCATCTAAGGTGTCAGCAATGCTTTGTAAATCGCGTACCAAATTTTGATACTGCTCTGGTGAAATAGTGTTGTTGCGTTGTCCCCAATGCATTGCCACAAGAGTGAGCACAAGCATTTGTGAGCACATGGCTTTGGTGGAGGCCACGGAAATTTCCGGCCCTGCTTGGGTGTAAATGACGGCGGAGGCTTCGCGCGCAATGCTTGATCCCACCACATTACACAAACCTATGGTGGGGATATTTTTTTCCTTGGCCACACGCAATGCAGCTAAAGTATCAGCCGTTTCACCACTTTGGCTAATGACCAACACCATATCTTCTGGATCGAGCAAAATTTCATTGTAGCGAAACTCGGAAGCAATTTCCATGGACACGGGCACCTTGGCCCATGTTTCCAGCAATTGCTTTGCCCACAAGCCAGAATGATACGAAGTGCCGCAAGCTACAATATGCAAACGTTTGGGAATGGGGAGCTTTTCAAGTTCTGGTAAAGCCACAACACCATCATGAAAACGCCCCACAAGGCCATCACGCACAACTTGAGGTTGCTCAAAAATTTCCTTGAGCATAAAATGCTTATAGCCACCCTTTTGCGCCGATTGCATATCCCATTTCACATGAGATATTTCTTTTTGCACTGGCTGTAAGGTATCTAAATCTAGCACGTCCCAAGACTTAGGCGTAATTTTAACAATTTCACCGTCTTCTAAAAAGACAACATCTCTGGTGTAGCTTAAAAAAGCCGGAATATCTGAGGCAACAAAGTGTTCACCTGTGCCCACGCCCAAAATGAGCGGAGCGCATAAGCGGGCGGCGTATAAGGTATTAGGATCATCTTGCGAGGCCAAACACACAGCATAGGCACCATGCGCTTGACGCAAAGCCCAGGCAAAAGCATCCAATAAAGTATCGTTATGCTTTTGCCCTTCGGCTATGAGATTCACTAAAACTTCCGTATCGGTTTCAGAGCTAAATTCATAGCCCTTGGCCAAGAGGTCGTCTTTTAATTCTTGATAGTTTTCAATGATGCCATTGTGCACCAAAGCAATTTTACCACCGTTGGCAAGGTGCGGATGCGCATTACGTTCGGCAGGTACACCATGGGTGGCCCAGCGCGTATGCCCCATGGCGGCAGTGCTTATGCTTAAAGATTCACGAGCTAGTGTTTCTTCGAGAGAAGCCAATTTACCTTTGGCACGTATGGCACGCAGTTGTCCTGCTTGCACAAAGGCCACTCCGGATGAATCGTATCCGCGATATTCTAAAAGACGTAAGCCTTCCACCACCAAGGGCACAGCGGGGCGATGCCCAACATAACCTATAATACCGCACATACGCTTCTCCTTCCTAAAACCCTACTGAGCCATGAGGGCGTCTAAATAGCCTTGATTTAAAATCTTGATTTCAGCTTTTTCCGACAAAGTCATGAGGAAAAGTTGAAACATTTTTTCACGGCGTTGATTGGTCAAAGCTGTGGCTAAAATTTCTTCCATGGGCTTCCAAGCTTCTGCAGAAGAGGTACCTATGCTGGTCACGCGGGCTAGCACAGCGCCTAAGCTGTCATTTACAGTCACTGTATAAGCAGATGGGAGCCACTGATCTTTAGGAACAGCAAAAAGGGCTGTACCAAGTTCAGGCGCATTGCCAAGCTCACCCACGTTTTGCCCGCGCATCACTTTAGCAATATGTTTTACGCTGCTAGCTTCTGGAGCTGTGGCTGCATAGCCCTTAACAGCTTCATTGGCAACTTCCAAAGCCTTGCTAAGAGCCGCATCCTTTTTGAGAATTTCCACAATCTCAGCCTTTACATCGACAAAAGGACGCACGCTGGCTTCTTCTTTGGCAGTGACGCGTGCCACAATATAGCCACTGTCAGTGGTTTCCACCGCTGTATCCAAAGGAACACCGGCGGCCACAGCGAGGAATTTCGCCGCATTGGCTTGCGTTACAAAAAACTCACTTTCCAATTCAGTAGCTGTTTTAAGGCCCGTTTGCTTCACTTCCAAGCCTTGTGCCTTGGCAGCTTGTGCCAAGTCATTACCCAGCACATTGGCCTCGATGAGAGCATCCAGCACTTCGCGGATTTTTCCAAGTCCGGCGTCATTGGCCAAAGTTTCGCGGATAGTCTTCTCCACATCTGCCAAAGGTTGTACGCTTGGCTCTTGGACTTCATCCACCTTAATAATGTGCAAACCAAAAGTGGTGCGCACAATGTCAGACACTTGACCTGCGGTCATGGCCATGAGTGTATCATTAAAAGGAGCCACGGTGTCGCCTGCTTTTACCCACTCTAAAGAACCACCATTGACTTTGGACATGGTGTCTTCTGAATGCTGTTCAGCCAAGGCGGCAAAGTCTGCCCCGCCTTGAATTTCAGCGGCGATGCCTTGCATTTTTTCTGTTATTTTTTGTACATCTTCTGCAGGAGCATCTTCAGGTAAGAGCAAGAGAATATGACGTGTTTTAAAACGCTTAGGCGTGGAAAAGGTATCTTGATTGGCATCATAATAGCTCTTTACAGCTTCAGCGCTTAAGCTATCGGGCTTACCAAGCTCCAAAGGATGCACGCGAATATAGCTCACGTCCACCTTGGCTGGTAAGGTATACTCTGCACGATGGCTTTCAAAATAGGCTTTTACGCTATCTTCTGCGGGTTCTTGCACGCCTGCCAAATAGTCAGAGGCTGGGAAAAAGACATAGTCCACGCCGCGCTCTTCATAGGTGTAGCCAAAAAAAGCTTCCGTCTCTGAAGTGTAGCCTTGTGCTGTGGCTGTAAGATCTTCACGCAACATGCTTTGTGCCATTTCTTGAGCAATGAGCTTTTCGAAGTTACCGGCACCCAAGAATTGTGTTTCCACAACGTTTTTATAGGTGGCGGCATCAAATTTACCATTGGCATCTTGAAATGCCGGCATGGAGACAATGGCTTCACGCAAGTTTTTAGGGGACACGCTCAATTGTAAGCGTTTTACTTCTTCTGTGAGTAAAGCAGTGGTGATAAGCTGTTGCATAACCTGCTGAGGGATTTGCATTTGCTTAAGCTGCTCCGCGGTGATTTGCGGGTTTTGTGCACGCACGGATTCGCGGGCTTGTTGGTAGGCCTGCTCAAAATCAATGACGGTGATGGCCTCACCATTAACAGTGGCAACGGTGGTGGAGTTATTGATGCTTTGCACCGAGCCAAGACCCCAAAAAACAAAGACCAAAATAATGATACCAAAAGCTACTTTCACTCCCATGGACTGGGAATTGTTGCGAATCAAGTCTAACATACACTCTCCAAAAAAATTTCGCCGCCCATACAAGCTTGACCTTGCACGAGCACCAAAGGACATATACCCTTGCCCATAATGACAAGGGAAATTTTATTCGATTTCTATACCCATCGCTCTGTATTCATTGAGCTTATTACGCAAGGTGCGTACAGAGATACCTAAAAGATCAGCCGCTTGCGTACGATTGCCCGAAGTGGCTTCTAGCCCCTTCATAATCATTATACGCTCCATTTCATGCAAAGGAATCACAGCATCTCCAAAAAGTGGAGATGTGTTTTCTTGGGGCGCACTTTCCTGTAACATACCAAGGCCGCCTTGGTCATCAAGAAGTGCTGCATCGGTGGTGATGAGCTCGCCTTCCTGTAGCCCCTGCTCTGCTGCAACACTTTGCGTATCTTCAGCAAAAAGAGGCCAAGCATCTGGATCCAGCAAAAAATGCCCCGGTTCAATGGGATTACCATTGGCTAACAAGGTGGCACGCTCCATAAGATTCTGTAATTCACGCACATTTCCGGGAAAATCATATTGCTTGAGCCACTGCACCGACGAAGGAGCAAGGGAGCTTTTTCCAAGACCGTATTCCTTTGAATAATTGGTCATGAAAAATTGTGCCAGGGTAAGCACATCATTTTCGCGCTCGCGTAAAGAAGGCAAGCGCAAAGGAATCACATTGAGGCGGAAAAATAAGTCTTGGCGGAATTTTCCTTCCTTAACCCATTCTTCTAAATTTCTGTTGGTGGTGGCCAGCACACGCACGTCCACACGCAAGGTATCGGTGCCGCCCACGCGGTCCACTTCACCTTCCTGTAGCACGCGCAAAAGCTTGGCCTGCAAAGCCAAGTCCATTTCGGAAATTTCGTCCAGCAAAATAGTACCGCCAGAGGCCAGCTCAAATTTACCTGGTTTGCGTGCTATGGCTCCAGTAAAAGCACCTTTTTCATGCCCAAAAAGTTCGCTCTCCAGCAAATGCTCCGGCAAGGCCGCGCAGTTCACGGCAATGAAAGGTCCATTGGCTCTATTACTCCACGCATGCAAAGCTCTGGAAAAAAGCTCTTTACCTGTACCTGATTCACCATTGATAAGCACTGTGGCTTTGGAGGGGGCAATTTGTTTGGCCAGAGCCATAACTCTTGCCATGGCAGGATGTTCGCCCACAATATTGGGGCCGCCGGCATAGGTGGGGGTGCGTCCGCCCAAGGAGGTGGAAGCAGGAGCCTCTACCTTTTTCTTGCGCGTACGTGTGGCAGCAACAATCTTATCGTAATCCAAGGGCTCAAGCCAATAATCCGCGGCGCCAAGCTCCATAAAGCGCTGTGCTTCTTGGGCATTGCCTTTATCGGTAATGATAATGACCGGAGGAAAAGCCGGATCATCTTGCCCCACGGAAAGCAAGTCTTCAGCTTTAAAGCCCGGCAACGCAGGACGCGCAAAAATAACCCCAGGGCCCGACTTACGAATGAAGACAGAAGCGCCCTGAAGGTTTTCGGCTATACCTATTTCGTAGCCAGCCTCACGCAAGGGAGGAAAGACACGAGTAACAGCATGCGCCGGAGCCAAAAAAAGAATACGATGTGCTGACATACTTGGATTGTTTTACCCTCTTGTGGAGATAATGGCAAGTATCTCTTTTCATTGAAAGGAAAATTTTCCCTGCTTTTGTATTGCCATATTTTTTTTTGCAAGCTACTCTACAGCCGCATCATCTTTTATCATCTTATAATAATAGAGATACTTATGACAAAAAATCATATACAAAATCTTTTGCAAAAAGTGGCCAGCGGGGTACTTTCTGTGGAGGAAGCTTTAGAATTTAGTTGCTTTCAGTCTCGTAAAAATGACAACAATTCTCAACACCCATCCCCACAAAGCACAGGGGCCGTGGAAGATACTTTATGCGGCCTTACCCTTGATACAGATCGTGCAACGCGCACGGGCCTTGGGGAAGTTGTCTTTGCACCGCACAAAAGCCCTTCACAGCTTATTTCTGCCGTACGCCATCTTTATCAGTCGGGCCCGGTACTTGTGACTCGCGTGCAAGATGAGCAATTTATTCTTTTGCGTGAGCACTTTCCCCAAGGTTTTTGCTTAGAAGAAGGAAGACTCTTTAGTCTTGGCAAAGAATTTCCTATGCCAGCCAGTGCAGAAAATCCTTGGAGCACACAAGGTGAAGTCATTGTCATTTCAGCTGGCGGCGCTGATAGATCTGTGGCATTGGAAGCGTATGGAGCTTTACACTTTTGGGGAATCGCTGCCGGATTCATCGCTGACGTTGGCGTGGCCGGCTTGCACAGGCTCACTCCCCATGTTCCAGCTTTGCAAGCGGCGCGTATCATCATTGCCGTGGCCGGCATGGAAGGTGCTTTACCCGGTATTGTGGCAGGCTTTGTACATGCCCCCGTGGTGGCTGTGCCCACCTCTGTGGGCTATGGCGTGGGTGCTGAGGGCAAAGCGGCTCTCACCAGCATGCTCTGCTCTTGCGTGCCAGGCATAGCCGTATGCAATATCGACAATGGATTTGGCGCCGCTGCCTTTGCAGCTAAAAGCGTGGGACGTTCATAATTTTATAAATGTAAAACATATCCCTTGGCATATCCATATGCCGTGAATATACATACGCCGCAAACACTGTACCATAAATAACTTGGTGACATTTTGCGGCGTTTACCTTTTTTGGCCAATGCCTTATTTTTTCAGGGTATTACCTTGTGGTGCTTTCGCACGCACCTTGGCCAACACTTCTGGATATGCCAAACAAGAAAAATATTCACTCATGGTCACAAAACGCTGACAGCCCAAGGCGCGAAGTTCTTGAATAATGCGCTTTGCATCTTGCGCCGTGACCAATTTGGTATCATGAAATAAATAGACGCCACGCTGCGTAGTCACGTCCATTTTATCGTTGAGCATATTGGGCATATTGGCATAGTCCGGACGCCCTTGCCAATCATAACTATCCGTGGTCCACAACACCAAGTCCATGCCCATTTCATCTAGAACTCTTTTCACGGTGCCATTGTATGCACCCAAGGGGGGGCGCAAAAACCGCGGCTTCGGAATACCCAAATGACGTAATAGTTCATTGGTTTTATGTATTTCTTGATAAATTCCCTTACGGGACAAGCTCGTCAACGCTGTATGGGTGTAAGCATGGTTTGCCAGCTCATGCCCTTGAGCGTGAATACGCTGTACAATATGGGGCAAGTATTCCACCTGTGAACCCAATACAAAAAACGTGGCTTTTACATTTTCTTCTTGAAGTGCGCGTAATACTTTTTCTGTGCGCGGATGCGGCCCATCATCGAAAGTTAAAGCACAAATATTATGCATGACGGGGTTCATAATATCCAGCGCGCCGTATATTTTAGCCACAGCGTGTGCATATATGGAGCCACCGAATAAGCTTACTAGCATCAACGTAGCCCCAAGGCCAATGAACTTAGCCTTTGCCCTCATAAAGTTTGCCATAAAAGAACAATGCATCGCCACCACAGCACAGCGCATTTGTTAAAAACTATAAATAAAAGGAGAGAAAAACTTTTTTTGCGCTGGCAAAAGCTCTTCTCTCCTCCACATAATCATGAGTAAAGCGTTGTTGCGATAAACCTTACTTGGCAAAGCCCACTGCGCGACGCTCACGAATGACAGTAACGCGGATTTGGCCGGGATATGTCATATTTTTTTCAATCTTATCAGCTATATCTTTACACAATACATAGGTTGTATCGTCGTCCACATTTTCTGAATTCACCATGACGCGAATTTCGCGCCCTGCTTGAATGGCATAAGCCTTAGCTACGCCATCGAAAGATGTGGCAATGCCTTCCAAGTCTTCCAAACGCTTCACGTAATTTTCTAAAAGCTCTTTACGTGCGCCTGGGCGTGCTCCAGACAAGGAGTCCGCCGCTTGCACCAACACAGCCAAAGCTGTGGAAGGACGGATGTCCTCATGGTGCGCGCCAATGGCGTGGATGATGTCTTTAGATTCATTGTACTTTTTAGCTATGTCAGCACCAATAAGCGCGTGCGATCCTTCCACTTCATGGTCCACAGCTTTGCCTATATCATGCAACAATCCTGCACGCTTGGCTTTTTTGATATCCATGCCAAGTTCTGCAGCCATCATGCCACATAAGGCCGACACTTCCAAAGAGTGGCGCAAAACATTTTGCGTAAATGAGGTACGATATTTTAACTGACCAAGTAGGCGCACAATTTCAGGGTGAATACCATGTACACCGGCGTCAAACGTGGCTTGTTCGCCGGCTTCTCGCACTTGCGCATCCAGCTCTTGTTCACATTTTTGCACTATATCTTCAATGCGGGCCGGATGAATACGGCCATCTTGGATGAGACGCTCAAGGGCCATGCGAGCAACTTGACGACGCAAAGGGCTGTAAGCCGATAAAATCACCGTTTCTGGTGTATCATCTATGATAAGATCCACACCTGTGGCAGCTTCTAAAGCGCGAATATTGCGCCCTTCGCGGCCAATAATGCGGCCTTTCATATCTTCACTGGGCAAAGTCACCGCTGTGACTGTTTGTTCGCAGACAAAGTCACCAGCATAACGCTGGATGGCATTGCACAAAACTTCTTTAGCTTTGCGATCTGCCGTTTCTTTAGCTTCAGTTTCAATGAGGCGTATCATGCGCGCAGCTTCATGCCTTGTACGAGACTCAACCTCTTCAAAAAGGCGAGCTTTGGCTTCTTCTGCCGTTAAACCGGATATCTCTTGCAAGCTTTTTTCTTGCCTATCTATTTGAATTTGTAAAAATTCTTCAGTTTCAGCCAAGGCGCGCTCTTTTCTGGCTAGGTCTTTTTCAACACCTAAAATATCGCGTTCACGTGTGGTAGCTAATTCCAGCTTTTCTTCCAAACGTCCGCTCATTTCATCCATTTTACGTTCACGGGCTTTTAATTCACGCTCGCGATCCTTAAAATCCACTTCCATTTCACGCTTTTGCTGAAAAAGATCATCTTGCCCTTGCAGCAACATTTCTTTTTTCTGCGCTTGTGCTTCTTTACGTGCTTCATCCACAATGCGCTTAGCTAGCATATCTGCATCACCAAGACGCTTGGCAGTGAGTGTTCGTTGCACAAACATTCCAATGCCAAGGCAAATGGCGGCCACCACAGCCGCAACGCCCCATGTCATTGTATCCATTTCCCTTATCCTCCTATAAAAACAGGCCATAACCCGATAAACACCGAAATGGAACGCAAAGATACAAGCCTTGCGCGCCATTTCGTAGCGACAAAAAACATTTGTGGAATATGCGGGGAGATAGATAAGGCATGATACAACAAAACCACATGAGCAAAGCCCACATGGTACTGTTTGCACCCTGCATTAGCGCAGTTTGCACAACGACGAAGGAGGGTTACCACCCGGTAGAAGGCGCTTAATCCCCAGAATGCCGTGTGGAGAACTCATTGCAGAACCTGATTTCTCAGGGGGGGCACCGCAACCTTGGCATTAGGCTTCCGAAAAGACGGCATGCTCACAACCAAAATTTTAACACCCAATTTTAAGCTTGTAAGGTCAGCAACGGCTCAACAATCACAAACCCTCCAGGGATTAATTACACACATCAAAATAATTCTTCTATTTTTGCAAGCATGGAATCAATGCGGTTTTGAGTTCCGCCCAGTTCATCCTGTGCCTGTAATAAGTCGTTTGCAAGCCCCAGCACAACGAAAGTAAGCAAAACTTCCTTACTTGTTCGTCCACCTTGAAGCCTCAATTTTTCAAATCGTTCTTCCACCAGCAACTTAGCTTTTTCTATTCGCTCCGGCTCAACATCTGCCCTAAAAGCAACTTCAAGCCCTAATAAGGTAAGCTTATAATCTTGCATGGTGCTCTCTAAATACTACACATCTACTGTAGTCAAGCGCTCCAGCATAGAATCCACTCGCTGCAGCATGGCATCCTTCACTTGTTTTTCTTGCGCGAGCAAGGTTTTCAATGAATGATTCTCTGTTCTCATGGATTGTAGTTCTTCTTGTAGCTGTGCCACTTGTTCACCACTTTCTGCGAGAATTTTTATGTTCTCTTCGCGAGCCCTTTCTAATTCTTGAATAAGTAGGGATACGCGTTCTTCTAGTAAATTGAGTATTTCCATAACTTAAAAATAACATTTCCTTGGCACATTGGCAAGGAGCATATGCCAATCTTTTTGTAATTAATGCCCCTCGTCACATTTAGCCTTTATATATTAACACATTATTAACACAAAAAATCATTACTTTCTCGGCAATGTTTTTTGCGGCGAGCGACTTATGCCAAGCTGCCCTTGTGGTACATCCTTGGTAATCACTGAGCCTGCCCCAACAAGCGCCCCATCGCCCACTGTTACAGGGGCTACTAGGGCCGTATTACTCCCAATGAAGGCACTTTTGCCTATCTTGGTTGTAAACTTATTCTTACCATCATAATTGCAAGTAATGGTGCCCGCGCCAATGTTGGCCTCCTCACCCACCTCAGCATCGCCAATATAACTCAAATGGCTTGCCTTGGCTCCCTTGCCCAATGTGGCATTTTTCATTTCTACAAAGTTGCCTACTTTGGCACCTTCTTCCAAAACAGCCCCCGGACGCAAACGCCCAAAGGGACCCACGCTAGCATTTTTACCCACGCGAGCTTGCTGAATATGACTAAAATTATGCACTTGCGCTCCCTCATCAAGGAAGGTATCTCGCAACACGCAATGCGATTGCACCACTGCGCCCTTGGATATGATACTTTTTCCATAAATTTCGCAAGGCCCAAAAATTTCTGCACCTGGCTCCACCTGAACCGCTGCGCCAAGCACCACGCTTTGCGGAGAGTGAATCATAACACCTTGCGACAAGGCCTTTGCCACGTGACGCTGTGTCATGTGCATTTCTGCTTCGATGAGCTCTATGGGATTATTTACACCCATAAGACTGGCACTATCTTCAGTGGTGCTACCGCATAAAATACCGCGCACGCTATGTCCGTGTTTTACAGCTAGCTTCACTAAGTCTGTGATATAAAACTCATTACTCTTGTTTTTATTGGTAATCATGGGTATGAGTTTTACCAAAGTGGGCACATAAAGCATATAGAGGCCTGCATTCACTTCACCTGTGGGAAAGCCATACATTTCTTCATCATAGTCTTTGGCTTCCACAATGGCGAGCACATCGCCGCTTTCTTCTCCCACAACACTGCCCACTTCACCAAGACGTACCACACGCCCATAAGAGTTGGCATGGGGTACAAAAATACTGGCAAAAGCCACTTCTGTGGTGGCAATTTCGTTTTTATGAATGGGATCTAAAGCCTGATTCATAAAAAAGCGTACCGTATCCGTATTGAGCAAAGGCGTATCGCCATTGACCACCAAAACATAGGATATTTTCTTTTCCACCAAGGTGGGCATGGCCGTAAGCAAAGCATGACCTGTACCTTTTTGCTCCGCTTGCATGATAAAAGAAAGTTTTTCATGAGCAAATGCAGCACGAATTTGATCTGCCTTATGCCCAATGACAGTCCAAATACTTTCTTTGAACAAAGGGCGCAATGCTCGAAGCACGTGCGCAAGCATAGGTTCTGCCAAAAGGTTGTGTAACACTTTCGGTTTTTCCGAATTCATGCGTGTGCCCTTACCTGCCGCCAAAATCAATGCCGCATTTGCCATAGTTTCTACCTTTGTAGGATATTATATAAAAATAAGTGCTTCATCCTGCACATCCACCGTAACGCTCTGCCCTTCAAGCACATCTCCTGCAATGAGCTTACGCGCCAAGGGGGTCTCCAAATGTTGCTGTAAATACCTTCTCAAAGGACGGGCACCATATACAGGATCATAGCCTGCTTCAGCCACAAAATCACGTGCTTTTTCCGTCAAGGTAAGCTGTATCTTACGCTCTTCCAGCCTTGTACGCAAGCGTTCTAAAAGCAAATCTACAATACTGGCTATTTGCGCCAAGCTTAGCGGCGTAAATAGCACAGTTTCATCCACTCTATTGAGAAATTCCGGCCTAAAGTGCTGACGCAAATCCTCCATGACAAGCCCGCGAGCTTGCTCAGAGAGTACGCCTTGTTCATCAATACCCTCCAGCATATGCATGGAGCCTATATTTGAGGTCATAATCACAATACAATTGCGAAAATCCACCGTGCGCCCTTGGCTGTCGGTTAAACGCCCATCATCCAGCAATTGCAATAAAGAATTAAATACATCGGGGTGAGCTTTTTCTATTTCATCAAATAAAATCACAGAGTATGGCTTACGACGCACAGCACCCGTCAATTGACCGCCCTCGTCATAGCCCACATATCCCGGAGGGGCCCCAATGAGGCGCGAAACGGAATGTTTTTCCATATACTCGCTCATGTCAAGGCGCACCATATTGTCTTCCGTATCAAAAAGCGCCTCGGCCAAAGCCTTGGACAGCTCCGTCTTACCCACGCCCGTGGGCCCCAAAAAGAGGAAAGAACCTGTGGGACGCATGGGGTCAGAAAGGCCTGCACGAGAACGCAACACCGCATCGGCCACGGCTTTCACTGCTTCTTCTTGACCAACCACACGCTGATGCAGCTCTTCGCCAAGGCGCAAAAGTTTTTCACGCTCAGATTCCAGCAGCCTTGCCGTGGGAATACCCGTCCAATGCCCCACAATGGTGGCAATATCTTCAGGGCGAACTTCCTGCTTTAACAAGCGTTGTTTACCTTCAGAGCCACTTTCTGCCGCCGCCAATTGTTTTTCCAGCTCATGCAAGGTGGAATATTTTAACTCCGCCGCACGATTAAGATCATAGGCGCGCTCTGCTTGCTCTATGGCCAAGCGCGTTTGCTCAATGCGTTCCTTAATATCGCGCACTCCATCAATGGAACCTTTCTCCATTTCCCACTGTCCGCGCAAAATCCCCTGATGCACGCGCAAGTCCGCCAATTCGCCTTCCAACTTTTGCAAGCGATCTTGGGCCGCCACGTCAGTTTCTCGGCGCAAAGCCTCACGCTCAATTTCCAGCTGCATGACCTTACGGTTCACCGCGTCCAATTCCTCCGGCAAAGAATCAATTTCTGTGCGAATCATGGCGGCGGCTTCATCCACAAGGTCAATGGCTTTATCCGGCAGCTGTCTATCTGTAATATAACGATGTGAAAGCGTTACAGATTCCACAATGGCAGAGTCACTAATGCGCACACCATGGTGCACCTCAAAACGCTCCTTCAAGCCGCGCAAAATGGATATGGTATCTTCCACCGTGGGCTCTTCCACCATGACAGGCTGAAAACGACGCTCCAAGGCCGGATCTTTTTCTATATATTTACGGTACTCATCCACCGTGGTTGCGCCCACGCAATGCAATTCGCCTCGAGCCAACATGGGCTTAAGCAAATTACCGGCGTCCATGGCACCATCGCCTTTTCCTGCGCCCACAATGGTATGTAATTCATCGATAAAGAGAATAATTTGCCCTTCAGATTGTTCCACTTCATTGAGCACAGCCTTAAGACGTTCTTCAAACTCGCCGCGATACTTGGCCCCGGCAATCAAGGCGCCCATGTCCAAGGCATACAAAGCTTTTCCCTTCAAGCTCTCGGGCACATCGCCATTGACTATGCGAAAAGCCAAGCCTTCCACAATGGCCGTTTTACCCACGCCAGCTTCGCCTATGAGCACGGGATTATTCTTGGTACGGCGCGATAAAATACGCACCACGCGGCGAATTTCTTCTTCGCGACCAATGACAGGATCCATTTTCCCCTGGCGAGCTGCTTCCACCAAGTCTCTACCATATTTCGACAAAGCTTCGAAGGTATCCTCTGGATTGGCACTGGTCACCCTTGCGCCGCCACGTAATTCCTCCATGGCCATGACAAAGCGCGCCTTGGTAATATTATATTCTTTCCACAACATGCCCAAAGGACTGGACGTGGGCAAGTCTGCCAATGCCGCAAACAGATGGTCCACGCTCACGTAATCATCTTTCATGCGCTTGGCTTCGGACTCAGCCTCAGACAAAGCCTTGGCAAGGCGTTGTGTTATCACTATTTTATTGACGTCCATGCCCTGAGTGGCACCGCCGCTCACGCTGGGACGCTTGGAGAGCAAATTTTGCAAGGCCACTTCCAAAGCGCGCACTTGTATGCCCATATGTTCTAAAATACGCGGTACTATGCCCTTTTCCTGTGTCACCAAGGCCAAGGCAAAGTGCTCCACGTCACTTTCTTGATGCTGAAAGCCAGCAGCAAGGCTTTGAGCTTCCGTGATGGCTCCACGGGCTTTTTCGGTAAATTTACTGATATCCATAGTAATCTCCTGAAGTATATATTTAGTTTTGATTTAACTTAGCTCTTATTTTTATGGGATTTCTGGGGGAAGAAACCGCCACAAAAGCTTCTCTCCCCCCAGAAATCCCACTTCCAAAAACTTTTAATGCAATAAGGCTCTTTCTTTATGCAAGCATTAGTACCGCGCATGTATTTTACGTACTCACTGAAATTGCGCTAGGCTCCCCAATTAACTGGTCACAATAAAGAGGCTTTTGGAAAAGGGTGGGGGTATGGGGGAGGGAAAAAACTTTTTCCGCTTGGAAAAGGTTTTTCCCTCCCCCATAAAAAACACTTTACCCTTCTTCTTCGTCACGAACTTTAAAAGCAGATATTTCTGCCAATTGCTCAAACAGGGCTTTTTCTTCGTCGGTTAAGCTCTCCGGCACTTTGATCATGGCGCGTATCATTTGATCTCCGCGAGCACCTTCTTTGCCAAGGCCGCGACCGCGCAAGCGAAAACGCCTTCCCGAGGAAGTTCCGGCAGGAATATTCATTTCAATTTCACCCTCAAGGGTGGGAATGCGCGCTTTTACACCCAATGCCGCTTCCCAAGGGGTTAAAAGCAAGTCATAGGAAATATCCAAAGCATCCACACTGAAAAGCGCATGCTGCATGAACTTTAAGCGCAAGAATAAATCCCCTGCACTACCACCATGGGGGCTGGGTTCTCCTTGCCCTGTTAGGCGAAGTTTAGAACCTTCTTTGGATCCGGCGGGAATATTCACTTCAAGCTCACGCTTACCTTGTGAGGTATTGAGCGTCACATTGCGTCTATTACCTTTGAGGGCATCCTCGAGGGTAATGACAATTTCAGCTTGAATATCTTTTCCCTTGGTGGGACGACGTGAGAAAGAACCAAAGGGGTCGGCACCAAAGCCGCCACCGAAATTACCCTGGCCACCATAACCGCTAAAACCACCGCCGCGCGCGCCTTGTCCAAAAATGCTTTCGAAGAAGTCGGAGAAGTCGCCGCCACCGCCACCAAAGCCACCGCCACCAAAACCGCCGGCATTGAATTGCTGACCATGCTGCCAATTATGACCCAATTGATCATACATTTTACGCTTTTCTGGGTCTTTGAGCACCTCATAGGCTTCGTTAAGCTCTTTAAACTTTTCTTCGGCCTTGGTATCTCCTGGGTTTAAGTCGGGGTGATAGGTGCGGGCCAACTTTTTAAAAGCTTTAGCAATTTCATCCTTACTGGCCTTACGGTCCACCCCTAAAATTTGATAATAATCTTTATACGAAACGCTCATCACAATCCTCCACAAAGCGCATGAAGCCGTATTTTGCTTCAATCTCTAGAAAAATAACACCAGAAAATTTCTCGTCAATGGGTGACAAAAAAAGAGGGAGCCACTTTTTCCCTGACCAAACAGAGTTATGGCTCCCAATCTATGTCAATAACACTTTTATTTCAAAACCAAGAACACGCTTCTTGCAACAAAAACAGCTCTCAGCTTCCTCCCCCTCGACCCATCATGCGGCCCCGTAAGAAATACGGAGGAAAAATTCTATCCGCCATTGGTTTTTTTGAGGGGTGGGGTTTGGGGAGGGGATCTTTTTTTTCCTAAAAAAAGATCCCCTTCCCAACTAAACAACACCGTGCTCACCGGGCTTTTCGAATTCTTCTTCTTTCTCTTCACGAATATAGTCTTCGGTGGTGCCTAAAGCCATAAGAATGGCAGAAGATACATACACAGAAGAGAAGGTACCCACAACCACACCAATGATGACGGTGAAGGCAAAATCATGAATAATACCACCGCCAAGCACATAGAGTGCCAAGGCCGCAGCCATGGTGGTACCAGAAGTTAATACGGTACGCGATAAGGTTTGGTTAACACTTTTGTTAATCACATCTTCCAACTTATCTTCGCGCATCTTCAAGAGATTTTCGCGCACGCGGTCATAGACGATGATGGTATCGTTTAAGGAATAACCGATGAGGGTAAGTAAGGCCGCCACAATGTTTAAGTCTAATTCGGCATCGAAGAGACTTAATATGGCCACGGTGATGAACACGTCGTGCAAAAGCCCCACTATGGCCCCTAGGGCAAAGTTAAGCCGCAACTTCCAGCAAATGGCAATGGTGAGGCCAAGGGCCACCAAGACCAAATAGCCCATGCCAAGGCCGGTGAAGCCCATGGCATACATGCTACCCCAAAGGGCCGCCGCCATGAAGGCCGCCACCATCCAGCGTTGCTCAAAGCGACCGGAAATGTACACAGCAATGAGAAGCACAGCATAGTACATGGCTTCTAAGGCTTTATTGGTGAGGTCTGCCCCCACCTTGGGGCCCACTTGCTCAAGACGTTCAATGCTAGCTTCAATTTCTGGAAAAGCTTTGGTTAAGGCTTTTTCCACATTGTCACGAAGCTCCACGGCATTGGCATCCAAGGTGGAAAAACGCAGTAAATATTCGGTACCATCGGTATTAAAGCGTTGAATGGAAATGCCCGGAAGCTCAGGAATATCCAAGGAAGCTTTCAAAACATCATCTTCCACCGCCTCGGCGAATTTCACTTGAGCCACCACACCGCCGGCAAAGTCAATGCCAAGCTTGGGGCCACCGGCAAAAAGCAAGTGCACAATGCCTATGAGAACAAGTAAAACAGAGATGCCGTAAGCGATTTTACGCTTACCCACAAAATCTATATTGGTAGTATCTTTAATAAATGCAAAACCCATGACGCTCTCCTTTATATACTCAGGCCCTTAGAGCCGGCTTTTTGCGCCCATAATTCAAAAATACCGCGCGATACAAAAACCGCCGTGAACATGGAAGCCACAATACCAAGGGACAAAGTGACGGCAAAACCGCGTACGGGGCCGGTACCAAATTGGTACAATACCACCGTGGCAATGATGGTGGTGAGGTTGGAGTCGATGATGGACAAAGACGCGCGATCAAAACCGGCTTTTACAGCGGCCAAAGGTGTGAGGCCGCGGCGTAATTCTTCACGTATGCGCTCAAATATGAGCACGTTGGCATCCACTGCCATACCAATGGTGAGCACCACACCGGCGATGCCCGGCAAGGTTAAGGTGGCACCAAAGGCCGCAAGGCCGGCAAAAAGCATGGTTAAGGTGAAAAGCAACATGACGTCGGCAATGACACCGCTCATACCATAATAAATGGCCATGAAGATAACCACAGCGGCGGCGCCCACAACGGCGGCAAGCATGCCACTATCGATGGATTCTTGTCCCAAAGAAGGACCAACGGTGCGTTCTTCAAGCACAACCACAGGGGCTGGCAAGGATCCTGCGCGCAACACAAGGGCTAAGTCTTGCGCCTCGGCAGTGGAAAAAGAACCAGAAATACTGGCGCGTCCACCGGGGATGCGCTCGTTGATATTGGGTGCGGAGTAAATTTTACCATCCAGCACAATGGCCATGCGGCGGCCCACATTTTCGCCGGTGATGCGCTCAAATATGGAAGCACCGCGATTGTTAAAATTCAACGACACATAGGCTTCGTTCATTTGGTCAAAGCCTGGGCGTGCATCCACCACATCTTCACCGGTGAGCACAGGATCTTTATCCACCACAAGCATGGGCAAAGCACCGCTTTCAGAAACAGGTGCATCCATGAGGGGTAAGGCGGTTACGTCGCCGGGAAGCACTGCACTGGAGGGATTAATATCATCACGCACAATGTGGAATTCCAAAAGAGCTGTTTGCTTAATGAGCTCCACAGCACGGCGTGGATCAGAAATGCCCGGCAATTGAATTTGGATGCGATAATCGGCTTGCTTACGAATGTCGGGCTCAGCCACGCCAAATTGGTCAATACGATTGCGAATGGTGCGCAAGGCTTGATCTTGAGCCATGTCGGCAATGTGCTTGGCGGCAACATCGGTGTATTGCACAGCATATTGCAATTGCCCGCTCTCAAGGGTTGTTGTGCCTTGTATTTGAATATTGGAGTAACGCTCTTTCAAAAGCTCTTCCAGTTTTTGCTGTTCACCGCTTTTAAGTAAGATAAATTCCAACGTGGTGGCATTCACCATGCGCGGTCGCAATACAGCCATGCCGGCATCTTGTGCATCGGCACGCACATCTTGACCCACTTGAGCCAAGGAATTGCTCACAGCTTTGGCCACTTCCACCTCAAGGGTAAGGTGAATACCACCTTTTAAATCAAGACCTAAATTGATCTTAGAAGCGGGCAACATACTAGATAAAAAAGAATTTTGTACCCAAGGAATACTTGGTAACACATAGGCAATACTCACTGCAAAAACCAGTGCTGCTATGATAATACGCCAACGAGACAAGGACATGAGTCACCTTCCGAAAAATTTTGTGCAATATATACGCGCAATGCGCCAAGCAAACGCTCGGCGCATTGGAATGAGATCTGAAATCTATTTCTTGGGACCCAAGAAAATTAGATGCATCAGCCTTTCTTTTCTTCTTTGGGGGCTTGCTCTTTACCGCTAGGGTTGTGTAAGCCACCAATGGCACCGCGAGTCATGCGAAGCTTAGATTCGCCGCACTCAAGAAGAACAGATTCAGCGTCAATTTCTAAAATACGGCCAAGTAAACCACCGGAAGTGATTACATAATCGCCGCGCTTTAAATTTTCTAACATGGTCTTATGCTCTTGAGCACGCTTTTTTTGCGGACGAATGAGCAAGAACCAGAAAATACCCAACATAAGAATGAGGGGTACAAATTGCATTAACATATCACCACCGCTGGCAGGTCCGCCGGCAGCAGGAGCGCCCATGGCATGAGCTACAGAAACAAAAAACATACGAATGCCTCCAAATAAAGCGTATTTCTATTTTATAGGGGCTAAGCCCACAGACAAGTGCGGTACTATAGCCATATAATGTAAAAGGTGCAACAGGATTTTAGTGGGATTTATGAGGCGACAATGCCCCCTCAACATCTCACTTACTCATAAGCAGCAAATCTAGTATAAAAATACTTATTTACCCTTTAAAAAATTCAATAATGCCTTTTTTTCATCTGAAAGGGCTTCGTATGGAGTAAACACAGCCACATCCAAACAATCATGCGCTATGGAAGCAGGCTTTTGCTTGGCAATATCGGCTATGCACAAAGCCACAATCTTTTGAGCGTTGGCCGCACAAGCATGCAGATTTTCTATGAGCATTTCCACATTTACTTCTTCGTCTGGGCCATGCCAACAATCAAAATCCGTCACCATGGCCAGTGGCGCATAAGCAATTTGTGCTTCTCTGGCGAGCTTTGCCTCGGGCATATTGGTCATGCCGATGACATCCACACCCATGGCGCGATATTGCAATGATTCGGCAAGGCTCGAAAATTGCGGTCCTTCCATGCACACATAGGTACCACCTTTATGCACTTTTTGCTCACTGCCTTCGAGCACTTTTTGAGCGGCGGCATACACAAGGGCGCCTAAATTTTCGCACGTGGGCCTGGCCATGCTCACATGCCCCACCATGCCCTCACCAAAAAAGGTGGACACTCTATGCTTGGTATAATCTATGTACTGATCAACCACTATCATGTCACGCGGTGGCATGTGCTCACGCAAAGAGCCCACAGCAGAAGCAGAAATAAGATGGGTAACCCCTAATTTTTTTAAAGCATAGATATTGGCTCTGTACGGAACTTCTGTGGGTAGAAAACTGTGCTTTCTGCCATGTCTTGCCAAAAAAGCCACCTTTACGCCGGCCATTTTACCCACCATGAAAGCATCAGAAGGCGCTCCATACGGCGTTTCCACCGTTACTTCTTGCAAGTCTTCTATGCCCTCTATGTTGTACAGGCCGCTACCGCCCACAATTCCTACTACTATTTCACCAGCATATGTTTCCATGCACTTAGGCTCCTCGTATAATATGAAAAAAGATTATTTTTTATAAAAACAAAATAATTATCTGGCAAGTGGTAATTTTTTGTTTTTGTCTTTTAGAAATCTTGCCATGACGTCATATATGTTTATATTTCTACATTACAGACTTTGTCATGGATAAAATGCACCCCATGTGAAGTCTACCATTTAAATGCACCCTAGATACTCAACAAGGAGAGAGCCCATGTCTTGCACCCAAGGTATTGCCTTATTAAAAGATCGTCGTTCCGTTCGCACCTACAAAGATGAAATTGTAAGCAAAGAAGTGATGCATGCCATCATGGACGCCACACGCTTTGCCCCCTCTTGGGCCAACTATCAAATTGCTCGTTACACTTTCATTACCAATCCAGAAAAAATTGCTCAGCTTATCACCGACGGAGTAAAAGGCTTTACGTACAATATTAATACCTTAAAGAATGCTAAAAATGTCGCCATTTTAAGCTTTGTTAAAGGCAAAAGTGGCAAGCTTGATCCGGAAAAGAATGAATTTGCCACCTCCAAAGCCGGCGTTTGGGAAGTTTTTGATGCTGGCATTGCTTGCCAAACCTTTTGCTTAGCCGCCCATGCCCACGGCGTAGGCACTTGTATCATGGGCGTCATTGACGATGTGGAATTGGCCAAAATTGCCAACCTACCCGAAGATGAAACCGTGGCGGCCTTGGTGGTATATGGTTACCCCGAAGGTGACACAGCCCCCACCCCGCGCAAAGAAGTGGCTGAACTTGTAAGATTTATCGACTAAAATTTAATCGTAATTTCGCTTGTATAATAAAAAAGGGTTACACCTCTTAAAAAAAGACGTGTAACCCTTTAAAAAATATTTTGTAAAGATTACTTATTACGACGACGCTTCACCGCACCCAAGCCAAGCAAACCTAGGCCCGTCAAGAGCATGGTGGCAGGCTCTGGAGTGGGAGTAGTGTCTTGGTTAATGGCCGCCAAATAAAAAGCTCTATCTTCCGCAGACATGGCTTCAATGCTACCTAAAGAAAAAGAAGCCATATTCACTGAACTCGTCACAATGTTGTCATAAGGCTCAGCAGCGCTATCTCTAGCCCACCCTTTATAAGTGGTTCCATCTGCGGCAGTATATTCTAGTAAGGAGCTTCCATTCACCGTCAAATCAAAGCCCAATGCAACATAAAGATAATTGTCATACATGGTAGAGCTTTTTCCCATCATGGAGACTTCGTTTTCATTATAATACACGTAAGACGTTCCTGAAATGGCATCATAATGCGTGTATAAAGGAATATCAAACGCAACAGATATGGAAGCAGCACCATTGGCGGCCTTCATACTATACGTGAAGGAAAGATTAGTGAGCTTTTGTGCATTGGGACTTACTGTATTAGCTCTTACGGAGGTGTCGTATCGTATAACTCTATCGTTGCCGATGGAAGAAATACCCTCTCTTATGGTGCTTGTCCCCGTTTTTGATGTCGAAACATTACTCAAAATAGAATGCGCATGCGTACCTGAATAATATGTAACCCCTTTAACAGCGACCCCAGTGACTGAACTAACAGCTGTAAATTCATACCCATAAGAAACATCATGTATTCCAACATCTGACAATGTATAGTCCCATTCAGTCAAAAGAGCGGCATGGGAATGTACTACCCCGACACATAGTAAAAAAGCACATGCAATTGTACCAAAAAATTTTCTCATACACCTTCTCCAAGTCGTTTATCTGCAAATATAATTTTAACAAAAATGCAAAAAACATACCACACTACAACCATATGTACATTAAAGACAAAAAAAAGACACTCCTTTCAACATGTAAAGTATTCCGACACAACTGTCGAAATACTTTACACCTTCAACCCTAAACAAAAAGCCCTGTATTTTTCACACAGGGCTTCTTATATTATATAATAGTCATTTTATACTTCAGCTTTTTTGGCAAATTTCTCTCTAAACCAATCTTGCACATCTTCCAGCACCAAGTAAAAGGCCGGTACCAGCAATAAGCAGATGAAGGTCGCAAAAAGAATACCAAAGCCCAAGGATAATGCCACAGGTATAAGGAACTTAGCTTGGCGCGAAGTTTCAAATATGATGGGCATAAGACCAAAGAAGGTGGTTAAGGTGGTGAGCAAAATGGGTCTTGCCCTTTGTATGGCCGCTTGTTGTACGGCATCAAAGGCACTCATACCTTGCAAACGAGCTTTATTGGCAAAGTCTATGAGCACCAAGGAGTCGTTCACCACCACGCCTGATAAAGCCACAATACCAAAGAGAGAGATGACACTTAAGCTATACCCCATGATAAAGTGCCCCGCCACGGCGCCCACAATACCAAAGGGTATGGACAGCATGATGATGAGCGGTTGTGTGTAGCTCTTAAAAGGTATGGCGAGCAATGCATACACACCCAATAAAGACATGCAAAGGCCAAGCATCATGGCCGTGGTACTATCAGCCATATCACTTTGGCGACCACCAAATTCCCACGAGAGCCCGTCATACCCAGCCATGAAATTGGGCATAACTTCTTCCGTGACCACGGTCATCATGGCGCCAGTGGCAGAAGCCGGAGTGATATTGGCCGTTACATCGGCAGTACGGCGTCCATTGGTGTGTTTAATGGTGGAGTCTGCGCGTCCATCTTCAATGAGAACAATATCACGCAAAGGTACTTCTTGACCAGAAGGCGTACGCAAAATGAGCTCTTCAAAGGTGGCCTCGCGTTGACGATCTTCTTCTGGTAAGCGCACACGCACGGTTATTTCACTATTACCACGCTGTTGACGTAAAGCTGTGACACCGTCAAAAGCGTAGCGCAATTGACGAGAAACCTCTTGCGCCGTAAAGCCCAATTGTTCAGCCAGCGGCGTTAAGCGCACATCAAATTGACGCAAAGTGCGGCTGGTGCCATAGTCCACATCACCCACACCATCATATGTGGCTAAAATATTACCAAGTTCTGCGGCGGCTTTTTCTAAGGTGGCTGTGTCACGGTGGGACAAACGTACCGTTAAGCCGCTACCACTGCCGGGGCCGCCACGGTCTGCTTGAAACACTAGGCTTTCAATGCCAGGCACAGCACCCACAGCTTGACGCCAAAGATTGGTCACTTCTTGCGTGCTCATGGGGCGTATATCTGGTTCCACAAGGTGCAAAAAGACCATGATTCTTGTGTTACGAACTTCCGCTTGAATGCCGGTGGATAAGGCCTCACCACCATTTTCTTCCGCCACCTTGCGGGCAGCGTCCACTAAAGCATCTTTAACGCGATGCAATTCTATTTTGGAAGTACCCGAGGGCACTGTGGCTTGAGCAAAAGCATAGTCAGATTCCACACGCGGCATGAGGTCAAAGCCCATGCGTCCAGAATACACATAGCCCACGGTGAATAGCAGTATGGCTAGCCCCACGGCCACGGTTTCATAACGTCTGTGTAATATTTTGCCCACAAAGGGGCCAAATTTGAATTCCACAAAATGCATGAAGTTATCACTAAAGCGCGCTTGCCATGCGGAAAAAG
This sequence comes from uncultured Desulfovibrionaceae bacterium, assembly GCA_964370015.1. GTDB lineage: Bacteria > Desulfobacterota > Desulfovibrionia > Desulfovibrionales > Desulfovibrionaceae > CAYJAD01. The sequence continues at coordinate 29,625 of CAYJHD010000021.1, forward strand.
CACGGAAAGGAGCTGTAAAGATGGAACCTTTTTTATCAGCGTAGGACTGCCCCTTCACACGTTTTTTCAAGTGACTTAAGTGCGCCGGCAATACATATACGCTTTCTATGAGCGAACAAATGAACACAGCAATGACAATGAGGGGAAGAACCATCCACACCTTACCCATGGTTCCGGGAATAAAGAGCATGGGCATGAAGGAAATCATATTGGTCAACACCGAGAACGTCACCGGTCCGGCCACTTCGCGCGTGCCTTTCACGGCAGCTTCCAGCGGATCCACCCCGCGCTCCAGCCACGCGGCCACGTTTTCCCCCACCACAATGGCATCGTCCACCACAATGCCAAGGGTAACAATAAAGGCAAACATGGAGATGATATTAAGGCTTATGCCAAAGGGAGTGAAGAACCAAAAGGCTCCCAACACAGATACAGGAATGCCAAGGCTCACCCAAAAGGCCAAAGAAGGGCGTAAGAAAATGGCTAAACATATGAACACCAAAAGTCCACCCAAGATGGCATTTTCTGTCATGAGTTCTTTACGTTGATTATACACTTCTGCCATGTTTTGTTGAATATACACTTCCAAAGCTTCTGGCATGATGTTGTTATACTTTTCCACTATGGCTTCGGTGGCTTTGGCCACCTCTGTGGGATCTTCGTTGCCAAGGCTATAAATTTCTATGGAGACGGAGTTTTTACCATTATACTCACTCCAACTGCGCGTATCGTCAAACGTATCGGTAATTTTAGCAATATCATCCAAGAGCAAACGAGAACCATCAGCATTGGTGCGTATGGCTATACTGGCAAAGTCCACAGCATAGTCACGGCGCTCATTGAGGCGCAGTAAAATATCACCACTGTCGGCATTGAGGCTTCCGCCGCCTTGCTGAATGGCTCCGGTGCCAATGGCATTGGAAATATCTTGAATGGTAAGACCATAACGGCGCAAGGTTTCTTGGCTTACTTCCACCCATACTTCATGGTCTTGTATGCCTTCCAATTCCACTTGGGTAATGGCAGGATCATTGATGAGTTCTTCTTTAATTACATCCCCCCAATAACGCAGTACGGAGGTATCCACATCACCCACCAAGGACAATTCCATGGCATCTCTGCGCGAAGAACGTAACGACACCGTGGGGCGCTCTGCATCCACAGGGAAAGTGGTAATACGGTCAACGGCGGCTTTCACATCTTGTAAGAGTACATTGCCGTCCACATCGTCGGTGCCCTCAATGGTCACCGAAGCAGAACCGGTGGATATGCTGGCAGTGGTTTCCTCCACACCATCAAGGCCTTGCACGGCCTCTTCAATGGCTTGAGCCACACTTTTTTCCATTTCTTCGGGGGTGGCTCCACTCACTGAAACGGAAACCGTCACGGTGGTCATTTCAAAGTAAGGAAATACTTCGCGGCGCACTTGTGAAGCCACAATAATGCCGCCTATCATCATGATAACCATGAGCAAATTGGCTGCCACAGGGTTGCTTGCCATCCAGCCCACAGGGCCACGTAAATATTTTTTTTGTGGTGTAACGCTCATATATTACTCCGCAGCGGGTTTATTTTGCCCGCGAGCACCGCGTGGGCCTTTCTCGGCACCATCGCCAGGACCAGCACCTTTTTCTGCACCGGCCTTTGGTCCTTTAGCGTCTTTGGCACCTTGGCCTGCTCCCTTGGAAGCCACTTCACCTTCAAGGCGCACAGACATATTTTGAATGGGAGCACCCAAAGGAGACGTGATAACGCGATCACCCGACTCTAAGCCCTTATCCACCAAGGCCACATCCAAGTCTTTCCACAATACGTTGACGGAACGGATATCAAGACTGGTACTACCATCGTCATTTTTCTTGGCCACCCACACCGTGTCATTGCCACGCAAAGCCACACGGGGCAGCTCTATGACTTCCTTTAAGGTGCCAGCTTTAAGCTCCACACGAACATAGTCACCAAGGAGCAAAGCAGGAGCATCACTATGCAAAGACAAGGGGTCTTCCACTTCAACGAGTACACGTCCCATGCGCGTGGTTTCATCCAAAGAGGCTATACTATGGCGCACACGCCCCTGACGAATGCCGCCCACGGCGGTGAAGACTTCTGCTTCAGTATTATCAAAAATACCCATGCCCAGCTTTTGTAATTTATCTAAAGGAATGGCAGCTTCTATGTAAAAATCATCGGTACTGACCAAGGTTGCCACTGTATCCGAAGGAGATGCTTGACTACCAAGGGAAGTATTACGCATGGTTACCAAGGCATTATACGGCGCCTCCACGCGCGTACGCGATAAATCAAGCTTAGCCTGTTTCACATCCACTTCGGCCGATTGCAAAGTGGCTTTGGCTTGAGCCAATTGCGGCGCACGCAAGGCCAGTGCCGTATTACGCACACCGCTGGAAGTTTTATTGAGCTGAGCCACTTCCGTGCGTGCTACCCTTTGTTGGCCCATTTCCAAATCGTAATCCGCTTGGGCTTTGGCCAAGGCACTTTCTTTGAGGGCCAAGGCATTTTCATAGTCTTGAGCATCAATGCGTAAAAGTAAATCACCTTTTTGTACAAGACCACCTGCATCAAAGTTGTCGCCAAGTTCTTCCACTTGTCCCGACACACGCATACGCACTTGGGTTTCTTGATCGGCTTTCACAGAACCTAAAGCCTCCACTTTAAGCTCAGCCGTGGAGCGTTTTACTTCCATTGTCGTCACCAATGGGCTGGAAATGGGAGGCCTTACGCGTTTTGCATTGGGTGTTGTGACAACCATAAGGTATCCGGCTGCTGCCCCCAAAAGAAGCACGCCAATAACAACGGCGGCAGTGGAAAATTTCTTTTTTTGCACAGAAGTACTCATACTAAACCTATGTTACTTTTATTATTGTAAGGTTACAGGAAAGGTTAAAGACCCTAAGGAACGGTATAAAGCCACGCGTGAACGCACCACTTGCGTTTTTTGTCTGGCTATGGCTCGTTCAAGGCTTTGTACATTTTTTAATTCAGTAATATAGTTAAGAAAGGTAGACACGCCGCCCAAATAACTATTTCTGGCTTCCACCATGGCGGCTGAAGCAAATTCAAATTGTTTTTCCAAAAGGTGTAATTTTCTGCTCTCGCCGGCATCGTTGGCAAGGGCATTATCCACTTCTTCAATGGCGCTGGCCACAGTCTTGGCATAGGTTTGCAATTCAATATCGCTCTGAGCCTTGGTGCGAGCCTCTTCGGCTGCCAAGGCACCGCCATCAAAGAGAGGCATGGTCAACGCCGCCGCCAAGGAAGATATCCAATTGGTCACCAAGAAGGTGCTTTCCGCCGCTTCATACACACCGGAAGCCGATAAACGCAAAGCAGGATAACGATTGGCATGGGCCGCAGAAACATCCCAATCAGACGCAGCAAGATTGGCCCAAGCCGCAGCCACGTCGGGGCGAGAATCAAGCAATTGCACAGGTAAGCCAGGCTCCGGCATGGCTTCAAGCTCTGGCAAGGCGGCAGCTTCATCAATTTTTAAACCTGCGCCGGGTAAGGTTCCTTGCAAGATGGCCAAGGAATTACGCAAGGCCACAGCTTCTTGCTTTAAATCCGGAACCTCGGCATGCACCGAAGCAAGAAGCTCCTTTTGTTGCAAAAGCTCTAAGCTGGTGCCAAGGCCGTTGTTAAAACGCACCGTTTGCAAAGCAACGAGGTCTTCGTTGATGGCAATTTGCGCTTCCAATACGGCTAAATCTTGTCTATTGCCCAAAAGTGATACCCACGCATCGGCCACCTCTGCCGCCATACTCATGGCCGCCGTTTGCAAATCATATTCTGTTGCCTTGGTGCGTAAAAGCTCTGCCTCGCGCTCCGACTGCACACGCCCCCACAAATCAATTTCAAAGGATGCCGCCAAACCTAAACCATAGCCATTGGTGGTTTGATCTGTGGTGGTATCATTTTTATGATTGGTGGAAACATTACGTCTGGTGCTGGCATCGCCATCAAAGTTTAAGGTGGGGAACAGTCCCGCCGTGGCGCGCTTGGTTACGGCTTCACTTTGGCGTAATTTGGCATAAGCCGTTAAAATATCAAAATTGGTGGTGAGGGATTTTTCCACCAAGGCATTTAAGTCTTTACTTTGGAAATTTTCCCACCACGGTCTTTCACTTTTGGTGGCCATGGTGGCAGAGCTTTCGCCTTGCGATGGGAAGGTCGCTGGCATGGCGGCAGGCAAATTCTGCTGGGCCACACGCACATCTGGAGCAAAGGGAGCACAAGCGGTGCTTACTAAAATAAGCGGAAGGATAAGCATTTTTTTCATGGAAGAGGCCTTATTGCAATGCGTAATAGTTTTGTCAAAAGCAACCTAAGGGGCAATTATTAAATTTTCCTTAAGAAAAGAAATATGCACGTTAAAAAAATATTTTTATTTAACTTTGATTTTCAAAATGGTTTTCACGTTTAAAGCATTAGGCCTGTCTTGTAAAGAGCGCCAAGTATTCTTGATTACCCTTGGGGCCCAAGATGGCTGAGGGCACAATACCCTCAAAGTGCAAACAAAGCTCTTCTTGGCAAAAGGCCACCACTTTATCAATGGCCCCTTGACGTACGGCTTCGTCGCGCACAATACCCTTATCAGTTTGCCCCACGCCCACTTCAAACTGCGGCTTAATGAGTGCCATGATTTTGCCGCCCACTTTGAGCCACGGCATGCACGAGGGTAAAACCATGGTTAAGGATATGAAGGACACATCCGCCACCACCATATCCACCATTTCGGGAATGAGGCTTGGTTCTGCCACACGAAGATTGGTTTTTTCTAAATTGATAACGCGCGCATCTTGACGCAATTTTTCATGCAATTGCCCGTGGCCCACGTCCACGGCATACACTTTAGCCGCGCCATGCTGCAAAAGACAGTCAGTGAAGCCACCGGTGGAAGCTCCGGCATCAAGACAAATAAAGTCCGTCACGTCCAAAGAAAAATACTCAAGGCCAGTCAAAAGCTTATAGGCACCGCGGCTGGCATAACGCTCCTGGCCTGTAATCTTAAACACAGTATCCGGAGCAAAAGCTTGCCCTGGTTTATCCACAGCCACGCCGGGATCGCCCACAAAAACTTGCCTTGCCATGATAAAGCGTTTGGCCTGTTCACGGCTTTCTGCAAGCCCTTGTTCAAAAAGAAGTTGGTCTGCACGAACTTTTGAAGATTTTCCTGCATAAGAGTGCTTGCCAAGGGGGGATTCATTGTGTATCTTGCCGACGTTATGTGATGTTTGGTTCTTACGTTTCATGGCTTTGCTGTAACGCTTTTTCCTGTAAATTACAATGGATTTCTTGATTAAAGCATACAAAAAAACTATACATAACACTAAGATACATTTTTCACATCGGAAATTTTAGCAAGAGCCAAAGGCTCTTTACTACAAAAAAAGAAATTTTACCCTCTTTTCCCCTTGCCAAAGCAGAGAAAAGGGTATAGTTATTTTTCCCCTTTACTATGCGAGGTAATAGAAATGAAGAAAGATATCCATCCAAAGACCTACAAGGCAACAATCACTTGTGCCTGCGGCAACGAAGAACAATTGCTCACCACCAAAGGCGAGCGCATTTCTTTGGAAGTATGTTCTGCATGTCATCCCTACTACACAGGGAAGCAACGCTTTTTGGACACAGCTGGTCGTATTGATCGCTTCCGTAAAAAGTACGCTAAGTTTGATGGCAAATAAGTCCTGTTTACGGACTTGCTGCAAACTTTGATTTGCTAAGCTACATTGTTTGTCTATGCCCTTTTAGGTCAGTATCTAAAAGGGCATAGGCCCCCTTCAGAGAGTATCTTTGTTTGTGGACTCTTAAGTGCATTTTGCCTTGGATACTACAATCAAGATACTTTTACGTGCTTGTGAAATCGAG
>CAYJHD010000022.1:0-34591 GCA_964370015.1 uncultured Desulfovibrionaceae bacterium
AACCTTTTACAAAAGGTTTCTCCCCCCACACCCCCCTCTTCCAAAAATTTTTATAAGCGAAGGTAAATATGTCCTTGAGCAATATTTTCTGTTGCATCCCATTGGAAAACACTCTTGAAACAGGGTGTTTTTTTATTGCGCTTTAATACTATATTTCTAGAAAAATCGTATTCGAACACGGAAAGTGTAAATTTTATAGTACTACATTACGCAGCAGTTGAAGCCTATCGCAAGTAAATTTTTGGGGAGAGAGTGTGAATAGGAAAGAATTTTTGTGAACAATAAACCTTATACTAAAAGAAAGTCCCTTTTGTAAACAAAAGGGACTTTCTTAGTTTGATGTGTATTATTTCTACCAGCTTTGTTGGCGGTATACCTCTAAAGCTTTTTGCTGTTCTTCAAAGTTAGCAAAGCCAGCTTGATGCAAGGCGTCATTTACTGTGGTATTCCAATCCCATGTTGCATAAATAACAGGCTTATGGAATGTGGCGCGGAAGCTACCAAGCTCTGTACGATAGAAAGATTCTTTAGGTGTATCTAAGTGTTCACGTAATTGCTCGTGGCGACGTTGTAACTCACCTTCATACCATTCTTTAATATCGTCAGGTTCATTGTATTTCTTTAAGATATGGCCGTAGCCTTCGCTTTCCATGAGTTTACCAAGACGTGCATGGTGTTGCTCAATGAGCCACTTACCCAAATCAGCTGTGCTAATATTTTCTGCTTCAATGGCAGCAATATCTTGAACAGTTTGATAGTAAGTGTCAGGCACAACGGAAGCAGAGGCAATACCTGCAATGGCAACAAGTCCGCGTAGGATAAGGCTATTGGAAACACCCTGTCCGCAGAAGCCTACTTTCTTACAATACTTTTGACCGGTAAAAATGGTCACAAGCATAGCCCAAATAACAGCGGGATCTTCTTCATCGTAGATATGACTTAAACTTGCATTGTCACGGTCTGTGGCAAGAACCATTTGTGTCATATCATTGGAACCAATGGAGAAGCCATCAAATTCTTCAATGAATTGTTTAGCTAAAATGGCATTGGAAGGAATTTCCGCCATGAGAATAATTTTGAGACCATCTTGACCAGGGCGTAATTTGTGCACTTGGTCCAAGTAGCGACGCATGGAGCGAGCTTCTTCAAGGGTACGCACAAAGGGCAACATCATTTGCAAGTTGCTGCCGCCATATACACCACGAGCCAACTTAAAGGCTTCAATTTCCCAGTCATGAATATTACGAGATACACCGCGGTAACCAAGCATGGGGTTATCTTCTTGATTTTCAAAAAGATTACCACCTAAAAGGTTGCAGTATTCATTACTCTTAAAGTCTGTGGTACGGTAAATGATGGTTTTACCGTAAAAAGCCATGGCAAAGAGTGCAAGACCTTGAGCCAAGGTTTGTACATAATGTTCTTTACCGGTGCGGAATCCACGCTCTTTAATAATGGTGCGGATTTTCTCAATAAGGTTGTGAACTTCGTCCATTTCCTTTTTAAGTCCGGAACGTAAGCCCACTTCTTCACGCAAGCGTGTGATATTTTCCACCACATCTAAAATAGCTGGCACTGTGTTAATTTTCTTAACATGTGCATCAATGGTAGCTTCAATTTCTGCACGACGCTTTACGTCTTCAGGGTCTTTAGGAGAAAGCATGGCAATTTCATCATCAAAGCCCATGATAATGCGAACATGCTCATGTAAGTCATCGCTGGTTTTAATAATATCTATACGACGTGTGGCAGCTTCCCAGCACTGGTCAATTTTATTCTCTATTTCACGCATTTTGCGGTGAATGAGCAAGAGCTCTTCTGGAGCAGAAGAGGCAGAATCCGCGGCAAGGGCTTTCACTTCACTGGATAAACCAGTAACTTCACCAACGTGTGCGCGTAAATCCAAGTTAGAAACAATAAGTCCAGCAGAAATTTGTTCGCGTAAGATTTTAGATAAACGATCATCCAATACACGAGCTTGCTTTTGCACTACAGTTTCTAAAGTGCCGTTGTCAAAAGCTTCCAATGCTGCAGGGTGGATGCTGATATTGCCAAGCATAAATTCGGCGCGCAACAAACCAACTTCAAATTTTGGAATCTCACGTAAGCGAGAAAGGAAGAGGGACTGGCCAACGTCAGCCAGTACAAGGCCCACTTTAGCTTGGGTGTTTGGCAATTTGGAAAGATCCATTTCGCCGCCCACCTCTTTGAGTGGAAGTAAGCCGCGGTACACCTTACCGGTGGTACCATCTACGGTAACTTCGGTGCCATCAAGGGCACGTAAAATGTCTACGCGTTGAATACCAATAACGGCGGCAATGCCAAGTTCACGAGAGGTAATGGCGGCGTGGCTGGTGTCACCACCAACGTCGGCCATGATGGCAGAAGCCACACGCATGCCAGGAACCATATCTGGGTCGGTACGTTCTGCAGCAAGGATGTCGCCCTTGGAAATTTTGTTTAACTCCAAAGCTGAGCGCAAGAATTTAACTGTCCCCTGCCCTGCGCCACGTGATGCACCATTGCCTTCCACAAGCACTTCGGCTGTGGCAGCGCTTTTGGCATCCACTTCTTTACGACGCATGAAGATGGTGTGCGGGTGCAATTCAAGTTCGTCGTTCCAACGAGTTTCAGGACGAGCTTGTACAAACCAAAGGCGATCTTTGGCATCGATACAAAATTCCGTATCCATAATCATGCCATCATAGGCAGCGCTAACGGCACGCACACCCTTGGCAACGCGCTCTGCCTGGGAAAGAGAAAGAGCCCAGCGCAAAGCTTCAAGTTCTGGCACGTCCACTTCTTTGGTGCCGCCTTTCTCGTCGTAAATAATTTTCATATCTTTACGACCCATTTGGCGAATGACTACTTCAGAACCGTTATCTTTTTGGAAAACATAGAGTTTATCAGGGGTAACTTTACCACCAACAACGGCTTCACCAAGACCATAGCTAGCATCAATGCTCACAAGGTCTTTGCGTGCTGTGCCGCGGCAACCTGTTGCTGTATCTGCAGAAAATGCAGTACCAGAAATGACAGGATTAATCATTTGCATCATACATACAGAAAGAGAGGTGTTTTCAATGGCCCATTCTTTCTTGGCGTTTTCAGCAATGCTTTGATCACCCACTTCTTCGGCTTTAGCTAAAGCATCTAAAATGGCTTCACGGCGATAGGTCATGGAGCGTAAGTTGTATGCAGAGGCACAGTCCCAATGGTAAGCCATAACCACTTTATCTTCGCCAACCATATTAAGATATGTGTCTTGAAGGCCAGCAAAAGCTTTTTTGCGAGAATCTTCACCAGCTGCGGAAGAACGGACAGCTACGGGAACGATTTCACCTTCATTTTCATCGCAAATGGCTTTATAGGCTTCGCCCACAGCAATGGCTACTTCTTTAGGAACTTCAACGGATAAAATAGCTGTTTGCACAAGAACAGAACGCTGGCGTAACTGGTCAATCCCTTCAGGAGATGTAGCAAAACCTTCCACCACATTGTTGATGAAGGTACGCAAAGGGATACGCACATCACTTAAAGAAGCACTGGCTTCGCGTGCCATACGCCCTAGGCTACGCACAAATTTTTGTAAAAATTCAGGATCTTGATTGATTTCAGAATCCATCCAATCAATGCGCTTATATTCTTTTTCCACCACAGAGCGGACAACGGAACCAATGACACTGGTTTCATCCAAGAGTTTATGGAATGCATCAGAAGAAATGGCACGAAAGTGCGGGGCTTGAATTCCTGGAATTTCAGAAATCAGCGCAGTATTATAGTTCTTACCACCCACAAGTAACTCTGCACTTTCTCCCATGGCCACAATATCGGCACCAGTGAGAATAAGTTTTTGTACTTGTTTTGTTGCAGTTGCAGGGGCAGACTTTGTTGCAGGCTGCTTCTTTTCCATTCCGTCCTCCATAAGAGTGATAGTTCTGTTAAACGATTATAACAATTGGAACATTACAAATATAGCCCAACTATATTTGAGCTATTTTTTTTGCCTCATACAAAAACCATCTCTTATAAAAGACGATATACCTGTTCTGTCTAAAGCTTTTTATATGTAGCAATTTTTTTGTATACTGTCTAGCCAATTTATGAATTTGTGTTCATTAAGATAAGCATAATATACCAATTACATAGCATGATTATTTTTGCATGAAAATGCCACAGATTGTTGTAAAAACCACACAGACAAGAGTTGTAATATTTTCTCAAACACAATGGGGCTAAGCTATTCAAAGGCATGACCATAAGACTCGCAAATGACACGCCATAAAAAAAGCCTTTCCAAGTCATACTCAGAAAGGCTTTTTATTTTTATGCTACAGGTTCACCGCAGTATGGGCAGAACGTTATGCCATCCATGGGTATGGGGTGGCCGCATGCTTCGTTGTGGCACATCTTAGGCACAGGCCCAAGCTCCACAATAAGCTCTCCTTCCACCACAGAAATCATCTGCTTGCTTTCTTTATAGTCAGCAGTCTTAAGCACACGTGTAACCACACCATCCATGGGGGCCAGCACGGCTTTTTCTTGTTTCATGATGGACACGTTGAAGAGCTCTTCGCCCTTTTTCACCACGTCACCGGGATGCACATACATAACCCAAAGGTCACCATTGCTGGGGGCCGCCACATGTTGTGGGTTATTGGGATCTGCTTTAGGCACGCCCTTGCTGGCACCAGTGCTAGGTTCTTTTACCTGCACATCTGTCACCATGATTTCTGAGTCTAATACGTAACGGCACACAGAAATACCGGCAGCATTGGGCTCGGTGAATGACAAAAACACAAGGTGGTGAGGTTTGCCTTGGCTATCTTCAAAGTATAAGTCTTGGCCTAAACTTAAACCTTCAAACCAAACATGCAAAGGTAAGTTGTTGGCATCGCCGTACTCTATCTTAAATTGCACTGTCTTAATGGCATCACCAGGATGGTTAAGATACAAAGCAAATTCTTCATCGGTGGGCTTGCGACGCATGATATCAATGAAAGCTTGCTCTTCTTTAGCAAGATCGATATCTTGCAAAGTTTCCAGAGGTGATACTTCTACTCTATCAGCGATGGCTGTTTTCCAGGTATTACCAAAAGCGCTTTCATACACCCAATCTGGAGGGAAGCCCAAAGGCAATTTGCCAAATTTACCAAGAAGCAAATTACGGAAAGCATCGTTACAATCTTTATAGATGTTTAAACGAGCCGCATGCATTTCTGGGCTAAGTTCAGCATCTTCATGTGTGGTTATTTCTTCAATAACTTGTAAAAGATAACGAACTTCTTCTTCACCGCCACGCTTCCAAGCATTGGTCACAGCAAGGAAGGCTGTGTTCCAAGTAATTTGAGAACCGGGGGTCACATCATGGTAGCGCACAATTTTGCGTGTACCAGCAAGGAACTTCAACATGTAAGGCAAGAGGTGGATGTACCCTTGCTTCACAGCGCCTTCTTGTGAAGAAGACGTGGCACCGCCGGGCATGGCATGCTCTACCACATCATAGTCAATGCCTTGGAAATAAGGAGCGCAGTAGCGATCATAGTAAGGCATGATTTGCTTGCATACAAAGTTGGCATCGCGGATGGCAGCTTTGTTTAAGTGGGTCTTAAGGCCGAGCTCATCTTCCAAGTAAGCAGCCATGGACAAGACATCGCCTTGACCATAAGAACGCACAGCAGAACCTAAACCTACGTCGAGGATATGCGCACCGGCTTTGGCGGCGGCACCGCAAGCAGGTACAAAGAGCCCATCGGTGTAGTGTCTATGGTAATGCAAGACAAGGTCAGGCCAACGCTTGCGAAGTGTGGTCACAAGCTCTGTCATGAAGCGTGGTGGGCACACCCCGGCCATGTCCTTAAGGCCTAGAATAATATTACGTGAAGCTTCTTCCAAAGAGCCGCCCATGACGCTGGCCACCATGCGTAAAATGGACTCTGTTACGCCCATATAGTGGTTTACATCAAAGCCTTTGGCATAGGAAAGCGATAAAGCTGGTTGGAACACCGCATCCTTACGGGACATGACAACTTCTGCCAAGGGAAGCATATTTTCCACATGGTTTAAGAAGTCAAAGCAGCGAATCACTTGATAGTGATCACAAATCATTTCACCAGTTAAGCGCATTAAATTGCGCGGTTGTGGTGAATAACCAAGAACGTTGGTGGAGCGCACAAGAATTTGTTTATTGGTCTTGGGCGCAAAGGAGTTCCACTCTTTGGCTTCCGTAAATGGATAGGTCATATTGGCAAGCATGGCCACGTGGAAGTGGGCACCGCCGCCGTTTTCAATGGAAAAATATCCAGCGTTATCAAGATACGGTCCTATGAGCTTATCTTCAGCCAAGCGGAATCTATTGCCGCTGTTGGATTGAGTAAAGTCACGGGGGGTGGTATCTGTAAAGTGCACATGGTCGGTATCGCGCACATAGTCAAGCAAAGCTTGTCTATCGCCCTTGGGGTAAGGAGAAGGGTTGCGGCGATCTGTGCTGAGAATGGGAGGCAGAACTGGCTCAAATTCAGGCATGCGCGGCGTATCAACACTACGATATTGTCCAAGTTTAACGTGAGGATTGTAACCTTTAGCAGAAATTTCTGCCACAAGGTTGGCCAAACGCTCCCCTTCTGGTGCCATATCTGTATAGCACATGAGCTCTGGCGTATGCGCAATATAGTTGGTATCAAAATTGGCTTCACGGAAACGTGGATGCTTTAAAATTTGCTTATAGAAAGGAATGGTGGTTTTAATACCGCCAATGATGTACTCACCAAGGGCCCTTTCCATGATGCTTAGGGTCTTATCCCAGTCGCGGGCATAGGTTATGAGCAAAGCACCTGCAGAGTCATAGTTGGGCGGAAATTCATAGCCGGCTGTCATGTTGGTATCAAGACGAACACCAGGGCCGCCAGGCGACACGTAGCGGGTCACCAAGCCGGAGTTGGGCGCAAATTGATTTTGCGGATCTTCGCAGTTGATGCGCACTTGCATGGCAAAGTGCATGGGATGCGTTTCTTCTTCGCTCAAACGTAATTTTGCACCAAAGGCAATGGCAATTTGTTCTTCCACAAGGTCAATGCCGTAGCGGGATTCGGTGATGCCGTGCTCCACCTGCAAACGAGTGTTTACTTCAATGAGATAGGCTGTGCCATCGGCTTCCACCAAAAATTCCACTGTGGCCAAGGAATGGAAACCAGCTTCTTTAATAAGGTGGCAAGCATACCCTTTAAGCTCTTTACGAAGTTCTGGAGTAAGTCCAGACCATGGGGAAGGAGTGATTTCAATGAGCTTTTGGTGGTTACGCTGTACAGTACAATCACGTTCGTCAAAGGCAAACACATTGCCGTGTTTATCTGCAATAACTTGGATTTCAATGTGGCGAACTTTGTCCAAATACTTTTCCACAAAAAGACGTGGATTACCAAAAGAAGCTTGCGCCATGGCAGAAGCTTTAAAGAAAGCGTCTTCCAGCTCTGCTTCATTGAAAATGGCAAAAATACCACGGCCGCCGCCGCCGCCTTCAGCTTTGAGCATGATGGGCAGGCCCATTTCTTTGATAAGTTCACGGGCAGTGGGGATATCCACAGCACCTTCAGAACCAGGAACCACAGGAATGCCCAGTTTTTTAGCCATTTCACGTGCTTGCACTTTATTACCAAGGCTATTCATGGCCTCAGCTGTGGCACCGATGAAAACAAGACCGGCTTCAGCACATTTTTTGGGGAATTGAGAATCCTCAGAGGCAAAGCCCCAACCTGGGTGAATACCAATGACGCCACGTTGCTTGGCAAGGGTAATAATACGGTCGATGTCTAAATAGGCGCGGGGGTCTTTACCAAGCAATAAAAGTTCTTGTGCGGAAGAAGCCGCGGGTGCCGTTTTATCCACATCCGTTGCCGTCATGGTGGCAATGGCGTCAAAACGTTCACAAATGGAGCGGCATATACGGCGTCCGGGAATGCCACGGTTGGCAACTAAGATAGCCTTGCCTCGCAAAAGCTCTTGAACTTCTTCAAAGCTTCTCATTTCCTGAGTGTTCATATGGTATAATCCTTCACTATTACACTTCGCCTTAGGTGTTTTTTAGACGAAGACTTCCACTGGTGCATTGCTGTAGTTGACCGTGAACATTAATTACTATTTCACCTAGGCTTCCTAGCCCTTGTAAAATGCCGTAAATTTTTTCTTGGCCATCATCAAGTTCCACATGTTGCCCGTGCCATAATAAAAAACTTTCTGCCAAGTCTTTCCATGTGCCATCGTCGAGCAATTTGCTCTTGTAGCAGAAATATATGTGGCTTACAAGATGTAACCATAAAGCTTGTGCCATGGCATTTTTAGTATCAAAAGCACTATCATTTAACAACGTTATGCTGTCCATAACACCCGAAATATGGGGCAAAATACCAGCAGATAAAGCATGATTTTTACGTAAAATGTTTTCTTGTGGAGCGTGGCTTACGTTTATGCCAATGCCGGCAAGTAAAATTCCTTGTCTTTCCTCTAAAAGAATCCCCCCCACTTTATGGTTATTTATGGGGAGCACCAAGTCATTGGGCCATTTCAAACGTAAAGGGCAAGCCATATTTTGCATGGCTAAAAGAAGTAAAGTAGAAAGGGCCGGCGCGGCGGCTATGGTTGAAAAAATACCCTGCGCAGGCAAGCGCAACGCGGCATAAATATTGCCTTGAGGTGAGTGCCATTGCCTACGAGTTTGTCCTCTGCCTGCGTTTTGGCTTTCAGCCAGCACAGAGCCCCATAAGGGTAAAGCATCTTGAGCCACCAATTGCCAAGCATCATCAAGTACAGACCCCGTGGCCCCCACAAGAGTTACAGGAGCAGGCAATTGCTGCCCATGCCATTGCTCCAATGGTTTTGATGTATCCGACTGACTGGATAAGCCATGGGATAAAATCAGACTTTTTTTTTCCACAATAATATGCAATGCTCTCTCCATGAAATGCTATATGGTTGGCGGCGCAGTGCGCGATTTACTTATGGGGCACATACCCAAGGATGCAGACATGGCTTTTAGCGGCTCTGCACAAGACTTTATGCACGCTTTTCCTCAAGCGCAGCAAGTGGGAAAATCCGTTCATGTATGGCTGTTAAATGGTCGTGAATATATGCCTTTACACAACAATTGCCTTGAGGATGATTTTCGGCATCGCGACCTTACCATCAATGCCATGGCTTTAGACCAAAATGGCATACTTTATACGCACCCCTTGGCATTTTTTGATTTGAAAAATGGTATATTACGGCCGGCATCTGAGCAAGCCTTTCACCATGACCCCACTCGCATATACCGTTTGGCTCGTTTTGCCGCCACCTTTCAGGATTTTACCGTACATGCTTCAGCATTACAACAAGGTCTCGCAGTTATTCAAGAAGGAAAACATGTGCACATACCTGCTGAGCGCGTGGGCAGAGAAATGTTTAAAGCTTTACAGGCCCCCTGCCCTTCACGATTTATGTACACTTTGGAAAAAATGCAAGGCTTTAATCCTTGGTTTGCAGAGCTTGCGCTTCTTAGCCATGAGCAAAGGCACCTTTGGGGACAGTGCATGGATAGTTATACCATGGGGGAAAATGCCGAGACGTACCGTTTGGGTGGTAACTATCATCTGGCCATGTTACGCTGGATGTTCTTGGGGGCTTTTTATGGAGAGGGAACCCAAGAGCAAAATATATCTTCTTTTCAAGACCATGCTTTGTATCATTTGGGGCAAAGATTGAGCCTCCCCCTTGCGTTTAGCAAAGCGGCCTTTTGCATGGCGGAAACTTTCGCAGCGGCATGTCAGTTACGACAACTTTCCTTAGAAGCACAAGTGTGCCTTGTACATAAAATACATAAACTGGGGCTTTCAGAACTCTACTGGGCTGCTTTGGACCACCTTTGTGTGCAATTACCTTATCATCACTCCTGCGGGCACAGCGCGTATGCTTTAGCCTTACTTAAGGTTCTTCACACGGTACATTTACCTGAACAATGGCAGAATAAGGGTGTTGAGTCTGGGCAAAAGCTTTTACACATGCAGGTACAGGCGTGGGAGCGTTTTTTACAAGACAATACGCCATAAAAATATCAGAGCAGGATACGCATAAAAAGGAAACTTACCACCCCTGCGCACTTATGAACGCCAATCCATCATACTCCATTTCTTGGCACAAAGCGTACATTTCTTCACCATGATCATAGCCTAGCACATGCCCAAGACCGTGAGCCAAAAGTCGCACAGCGTGCTCTACATAATCTTGCCCATAAAGTAAGCATTCTCTTTCTAAGGTATCCACAGAAAGCACTAAAATATGTGGCGCAGAGGATAGTGCTTGGAGGGAATTTGCCGAACTCACGTGCGTGCTAGGGAAGGAAAGAATATTGGTGGGGCCATGGGCGCGCATATGCTGTGTATTGAGTTTAGCCACGCGAGCATCGCGCACCATATGCAGAATTAATGGCACTTGTGAGTCTTGCTCACAGGGATACATGGCTAAAAGTAAGGCCGCCAGCACGCTCTTGGGAAAAGGGCAAAGCCAGCCGGCCTCATTTATTACGGTAATCTTCATAGAGATAAACTATTGTCTTCCGGCTAAATCCATTTTTTCCATATCTTCCTTGGTATCAGTTGTAGGAAATTTTGCTTCTTCTTCCTTAACTAATGCCGCAGGAGTTTTTGTTTCTTCCTTAGCACCATTGGGCGGTGTAGGTGCACCCGAGGGATAGGCAATGCGTTGATGAAATAAGCCTGTTAAAATACGCAAAAATTGCTCGCTGATTTTATGTAAATCTTTGAAGGTTAAGGAGGATTCATCCAGCTGACCTTCAGCAAAAATGCCCTTTACAATGGTATCAATATGCGTTTTTAAGCGTGCAGAAGTGGGATCACTTAACGTACGACTTGAAGCTTCCACCGAGTCAGCCAGCATTAAAATAGCTGCTTCCTTGGTTTGAGGGCGTGGTCCTGCGTATGAAAAATCAGATTCACGCACATTTTCTCCATTGCTTACGGCTTTATGGTAGAAAAAGCGAATGACCCTTGTACCGTGATGCTGGGTGATGATTTCGGTGATTTCGTCCCCAAGTTTGTACTCTTGCGCAAGCTCCCCACCTTTTTTAACGTGCGCAGCTAAAATAAGGGCACTCATGGAAGGGGCCAGTTTATCGTGCTTATTGCGACCGCCATATTGATTTTCGATAAAGTAATCCGGATGGCTTAATTTACCGACATCGTGATACAAGGCGCTCACCTTACAAAGTAAACTATTGGCACCAATGGCTTTGGCACCTGCTTCCACCATATTGGCCACAATGAGCGAGTGATGATATGTACCGGGCATGGTAACCATCATTTCTTGCATGAGCGGGTGCTCAAGGCTCATGAATTCCATAAGCCTAAAACGTGTTGTGTAGGAAAAAACCAATTCTAAAATGGGACTAAAGGCAAAAAGCATGAGTAAAGAGAAAATGCTATTTACCACCACACCAACCAATTGCCACGGCCACTCGGTAAGAGGTGTTTCCACAAAAAGTGCCGCCGCAAGCCAAAAGAAAATTTGCCCCGCCGTGAGAGGTAAAATGCTCCACACCACATCTTGCCTATTTTGCGCTCGAGTCACAAGAAGCGTGGTAAACATGCCACCAAGGAAATAATAAAAGAAGAGGGATATATCCCCTTTAAACATGACGGTGGCAAAGAGCGAAAGAAGAAGGCTCATGGTGCAGTACCGCCTCGCGGCAAAAACCAAGGCCACAAGGCCCACCACCCCGGCCACAGGGAAGGCATAAGCTAGAGCTTGCACTTGTACTGTGTCACCTGTGCGTACGCCAAAAACGTAAAAAGCCTTGGCAGCCAATGAGCAAGAGACCAGCAAAAATGCCATAAATAAGTAATCTTTATAGCGTAAAGGGGTTCCAGGTTTGCCACTGGGGGCCATGAAAAGACCTGTGCAAATAAGTGCACTTAAAACAAAAAGCCCCAAAGAAAAGCGAATATGGATCCAAGTGCCCACAGAATTATATATGGCTTGAAGTTTTGCTTGCTGCTCACGAGTGACCAGGTCGCCTTTACGCACCACCATTTCACCACGCTGTAGTATATAATAGATGGGGTCAATATGTGCGACCACAGCATCTGCTCTGGCATTACTTACTTCTTTATTAAGAGAAAGCGATGCAGGCATATATGCAGAAAGCAAAATAACTAAGGCACGTCTTGCAGGTTCATCCAAAGCTTCATCTTGACGAATAACAGAAGTTAATTGCACCAAAGTGGATTGAACATCAGGTAGATTTTGTATTTCAGGGCGTAGCGTTTCGTGTCCGCTTTCTATATTGCGTAATATGGCTCCGCCCTCACCCACTCGTCCAGCGCGCATATCATTAACAAGGCCTTTGTTTAATAAAGCACGTACGTTAGGCAAAAGATGCGTGGTCATGTAGTTTTGCACGTTGGATCTTGCCAGCTGCACGAGCACATCTTCTGCCATTTCAGGCGTTAAGGCTTTTTCAAGCTTACGCATGGCAACAGCTTCTTCGCCGTAGTTTAAGCCATTAATTTCATGCAAAAGATTAATAAGCTCTGTGTTGAAATCTTCAAAAGCAGCTGGGTCCAAGTCAAAGACTAAAGGCTGTGCTTTACGTAATTGTTCTCGGCGTTGGCCAGTGGCAAAAATATCTTCCACCGCAAGGTTGCGATTGGCCACCACATCTGCCTCGGCCACCGTACCTGCAATATATACTTGCGATTGATGCTCGTAGTTAATGCCAGCAAAAAGCGATAGTAAAAACAAGGCACAAATCATGGCCACAAGCCCATAGCCGCAATGATGGCGGCCATAAAGCATTTTACCAAGAGCTCTAAAGGAGTTTTCGCTAGATTTTTTCTTTATATGAATCATAAGCTGCCACTATGGCGCTAACAAGGTTGTGTCGCACCACGTCTTTTGCTGAAAATGTATGAAATGCAATACCTTTAACATCACGTAAAATTTCTACAGCTTGCACAAGGCCAGAGCGCGATTGCGCTCCTGCATCGCCCCATTGCGGTGGAAGATCTATTTGTGTGACGTCACCGGTAATAACAGCGCGTGAGCCAAAGCCAAGACGCGTTAAAAACATTTTCATTTGTTCAGGAGTTGTATTTTGCGCTTCATCTAAAATAATAAAGGCGTCATTTAAGGTACGACCGCGCATGAAAGCTAAAGGCGCCACTTCAATGATTCCCGTCTCAAGCATAGAAAGCACCTTGGGTTGCGGCATCATATCGTAAAGGGCGTCGTACAAGGGGCGCAAGTAAGGGTTCACCTTTTCTGCTAAATCACCAGGCAAAAAGCCCAGTCTTTCCCCAGCCTCCACGGCAGGGCGCGTTAAGATAATCTTTTTCACTCTATGTTGCATAAGCATGGAAAGAGCCATGGCCACAGCCAAGTATGTTTTTCCTGTGCCTGCAGGCCCCAGAGAAAACACAAGCTCTTTCTTGATAAGCGCTTCATAATATTCTTTTTGCGCTAAATTTTTTGCAACAATGGTTTTGCGAGGCGCTGCCACAAAAACGGTGTCCTTGTAGACTCGGCTCAAACTGAGTTGGGGTTGTTTTTCCAACATGGCATAGGCAGAGCTCACATCAGAGCGTGTGAGATTTTTTCCTCCTTGTACATGCGCATAAAGCTGTACAAAAAGATTACAAAGCCTTTGTAAAATATGAGTATTTGGCGTTTTTACTGTAACGCTAGCGCCACGGGAATAAATATGTGCCCCGCTTAGCTGCTCCAAAAGCTCCAAGTGGGCGTTGTGCGGCCCAAAAAGTGCGTTGGCAAGCACAGGATCATCGAAGGTTACAGTTTCGCTCAGTGCAGTAGTATCTACCATGGCCTAGCTTTTACGCCTTTTTTACCCCTATGTCCATTTTTTTTAGTGTTTTTCCGCACTTTATAGATTTGGCACACCTTATGCATGAAAGCCTTGTAGTTCGGTATTACTGGGAAAATTTTTTCCATGAAAGCCATTTTTTACTAAGGTGGGAACTATGTCAGTAGCAAGTATTTCTAGCTCCAATGCTTCTTTATATGCGTATCAGTGGAATAATCAGCAATTACAAGGTGCTGTATCCTCTTCTACGAGCTCTAGTTCTGCTGCAAATCCTTATACGTACCAAGGTGCTAGCACTGTATCTTCCATGGTGGAGCTTGCAAGGTACGCCATGGAGTCCATGGGTGTTTCTAGTAGCGAACGTGTTACGTTTTCGCAAATTGAAAACTATAAGAGTGAGTTAGAAGAATCATTTAGCCAGGAACTTAATGATGCCATTGCTAAAACCATAGTATCTCCATCGGCATATTTTTCCATCACAGTGGGCGAAACCGGAGCCATCACCGTGGATACGGCCCATGAAGATGAAGATTTAGCCCAAGCTTTCTTTGATACCAATCCCTCTTATAGAGAACAGTTACGTGAAACCCTAGATGAAGCAGGATTTACCGGTGCGGTTGAATTCTCCGTAAGTTCCACGGGTGAAATTCTTTCCGTAAAGCCAGCAATGACCACTGAAGAGGTGACCTTAGAAGACGCTACCTTTGGAACCTCCATCATAGAGGGTTTACAAAATCAAGGTGTTACCGTGTCACAAAGTTTTTCTGTTCGCTTTGATGGAACAGCCGTGGTCATGGAAGGTGATAGTAGCCAAAGCGCAGCCATATCTCAGTACTTACAAGATAATCCCACCCTGGCCAGCGATATTAAAGCAACGCTTGAAAGTCAAGGTTTGTCGGTAAATTCCGTTGTTATTATAAACTCTTCCGGTGTTGTGACCAGCAAAACAACTTTTGCCACCGATGAAAGCACACAAGAAGCCGAAGATTTAGAAAAGTTTTTACAAGAAAACAATGTGGGCAATGATATGAAGAACCGCATGGAAAACATGGGAATTGATCCTAACATTGATTTTCGCCTCACGGTGGTGGATGGTAAGGTGGTGGTAAATAGTTCCCATTCTGATGCAGATAAAGTTCAAGCGCTTCTTGATAATGACGAAGAGCTGGCCAAAAAATATTTACAAGTTGATGCTTTAGCAGGCCTTGAAGGAGCACGCAAATCCATGCAGATTGACCCCACAGCCATGCGTAAGCGCATAGAGATGGAAAGTCTTGCCGCATGGTGGGATCAAACGGGCGCCGCCAGCATTGGTTCTTTTTCCTCTGGCAATTTGAATAGCTTCACTGGCGTTAACAGCGTTGTTTAAGAATAATTCTTTCTAAATATATCAATAAGATATATAAAAGCCCTCTGCACGCATTGTACGGAGGGCTTTTGTACATATATTTATATAAAATTATTATAATTTCTTAGCTAAAATTTCATTGACTAAAGCAGGATTTGCTTTTCCCTTGGTGGCACGCATAATTTGTCCCACAAAGAAGGAGATAAGCTTGGTTTTACCCCCTCTATACGCTTCCACTTCAGCTGGATTATCAGCAAGTACTTGATCAATGGCTGCTTCCAACTCTGAGGAATCAGAAATTTGCACTAAGCCTTTTTCTTTTACATAGGTTTCGGGCATGGCACCGGTACTATATAAATCAGCAAAAATATCATTGGCAATTTTGGCAGAAATTAAACCTTCGTCAATGATACGAGCCAGTTCCCCAAGGGCTTGAGGAGTCATGACCATTTGCTGAACTTGCTGTTCTTGAGCATGCAATTCGCGCAAAAGAGCGCCCAACACAAGATTTGCTATGCGGCTCACCTTGGTTTTCGGTGAAGCAGCTAAAGCGGCTTCAAAGAAATCTGCCAAGGCTTTATCGGCACAAAGAGTCTCCGCTTCAGCTTGTCCAATATGTAATTCACCCACAAAACGTGCAATGCGAGCTTTTGGTAGCTCTGGTAAAGAGGCTTTCCACGCGGCAAGATCTTCCTCATCAATGATGATAGGTAAGAGATCTGGGTCAGGGAAATAACGATAATCGTGGGCTTCTTCCTTGCTACGCATGGATTTCGTAATGTTTTTTACGCTATCATACAGTCGTGTTTCTTGAACAACCTCTTCGCCATCTTCCAATAAATCATGCTGGCGAGAAATTTCATATTCAATGGCCTTTTGCACATGGCGGAAGGAGTTCAGATTTTTTAGTTCTGCACGTGTACCAAAGGGAGTTCCTGGTTTATGTATGGACACGTTGGCATCACATCTGAAAGAACCTTCTTCCATATTACCATCACTGATGCCAAGGGTGGTGACAATGGCATGTAAAGCTTTAAGATAGGCCACAGCTTCTTCTGCACTGCGCATATCTGGTTCAGAAACAATTTCCACAAGAGGTGTTCCCGCACGGTTTAAGTCCACATAGCTGGCATTTTCATGAGCATCGTGAATGTTTTTGCCGGCATCATTTTCCATATGTATACGAGTAATACCTATGGTTTTCTTGTTATCCCCCACAGTGATGTCTAATTTTCCGTGTTCACAAATGGGCTTATCAAATTGGGAAATTTGATACCCCATGGGAAGATCTGGGTAAAAATAGTTTTTACGGGCAAAAATAGAAGATAGATTCACCGTACAATCGGTGGCAAGGCCGGCTTTGGCCGCATATTCCACTGCACGAGCATTGAGCACAGGTAAAGAGCCTGGCATGCCAGAGCAGACTTCACACACGTTTGCATTGGGGCTTTTCCCAAAAGTGGTAGAACAAGAACAAAAAAGTTTTGATTGTGTCGCCAATTGAACGTGAACTTCTAGCCCAATGACGGCTTCATATGTAGCCATGAAAAACTCCCTTTAAATACGCGCATCAAAATATTTACCAACACCATAACTATCACGGCGAAAAAACTTTCCTTTATCCGGTCCAATGATTTGCATTTCTGCATTGCGTTTTTGCACATCAATGGCAATACGCATTTCCTTGGTACAACCGGTGGAAAACGTAGCATCCTTACCTGCCCATGCAGGTAGAACCTTTCTTCCCAAGAGGGCGAAGCTGTCTTCTATATCTTGAACCGTCTGAAAACGCCAGACATGAATATAGCCACTTCTTTGCACTCTTTCCCACATATACATGAGATCATCCCCGTCCATACCGTCGGGAGATTGTTCGGCAGGGTTTACAATGAAAATATCATCTAACTTTTGCCGTAAATTTTCCACAAAGGCGCGCACCAAGGCCACTGCTGTTCCTTCTTGACCGGGAATACTCCCAATAATACATGAGTAAAACATGACTGTTTTACCGGCTTTATGAGCTTGGCGCATCTGAGTAATAATGCCTTCGGCTCTTTCGCGTATATCAGCCTCACTCAGCTTGCGTATATGCCTTGCGCGAGCCTTTTCTTGTAAGGTATAGCCTTTTTCGCTGTCAATCCAATAGCACACAATATCGCGAGTAAATTTTTGTGAACTTTGAACCAAAATCTCTGCATTCCGTCGCCCTTTAGCTAAAATAACATCGGCTTCTTTCCATGCTCTGGCAAAAACCACATTGGTGCGATACAAATTAAGACGCTCTCGTGTGCCGTCATGGATAACCACAAGTGACGATTCTCGCAAGAGATTTAACAAACGATTCTTGCTGATGTTTGCTTCTCGTACCAAGGTGGCTTCTTCTAAAAGTTCGCCTAATATGGGGTCGCTTTCCACATCTTGCATGGTGGGACTATAAAAATAAAATCCTTTTTTAAAGGCCACCATAATTTTATGCCCCATACGTTGCAAGCGCCGTAACAGTGCCATGTCAAAAACAAAACCGCCGCTAGTATCGGGTAAAAATAAAATGGTTTTGGGCTCGTCCTTTTCCGTACCTAGCAATGTCATTAAAGGTTCATGTAGCACTTGAAGGTTTTCAAAAATATGTTGCCATTCAAGGGGAGATGGTGTTTCATGCATTAAGTTGCGAGAATTGGCAGATAAGTACATAAGCCTTGAAATTTCAAGACTATTTATTTCTTCTCGCAAAAGAGAGAGGTTTTGTTTGCACACCAATTGCGCAGGAGCTTTATATAAAGCGGCTTGTAAAGCAGAAGAAGTAAAAATTTCATGCGCGTGAGCATTGGCTTTTTGGCGTAAATCCCTCCAAGGGTCATCCACGCTGGTTTGTGCAGCCATGAGGCTGGTCATACGTTTCATGGCTCTGGTGGGTAAAACCGTATGGTTTTTTATGAGCTGGCGAAAGCGGTATCGACAAAATGCCAGTACGCGTCGACGCACTGTGCGTTGCGGTTCATAGCCGCGTAAGACCTTCACTATGGTGCGCCACACTCTGGCATAATGTTGGCGCAATTCACGAGATAGGTGAGGTTGTGTTAACAACTGAAAATGTTTATCGGAGCAAGGAATGTACACTTCATCTTCAGCCAAAGCCACCATGAAAGCCATTTGCTCTGGAGAGGCCACAATTTCTTTATTCATATGGTAGGCAAAGTTATTTTCAATCATGAAGTTGTACAACCAAGCATCAAAATACATATCTTTGCCAAGGTGTACTTCATTGGTTTGCAAAACTTTAGAGATTTCTTTCATAAGCCACCTACCATAATAAAGAGTTTATTGTAAGCCGTGAATGAATCCGCGTTCGCGTAAAGGGGTGAAGTATCTTTCTTCCTCAATACGCGCAAAAAGTACAGCCTGAGGAACACAAAAAACTTCTACTCTGTCGTGGGTTTGTAAGGCATAGCTTTCTTGCCCATCCACAGTTGCAAAGGTTTCAATGGAACATTGGTGCAAAGTAACATGCACAGGCATGGTATGCGGTAAAACCATGGCTGGAAAATTGCACAAATATGGACAAATAGCTGTTATGACAATAACATTATTGGCAGGATGTACCAAGGGACCACCGGCGGAAACTGCATATCCTGTGGAGCCCACAGGAGAAGAAAAAATAATGCCGTCAGCGCGAATATTTCCAATGGGCTCTGCATCCACATGTACATCTAAGGTTATAACACGAGATAATGCACCGCGATTGATTACCACGTCATTGACGGCGTATCCACTATGCACCACTTCATTATTCCGGTACACTCTCCAACCAAGAGCCATTCGTTGTAAAAGAGTGTGTTTACCTTCCAACATGGTACTGAGACCCAATTCCCAATTCTGAGCCGTCAATTCCGTTAAAAAGCCCACTCTGCCAAAGTTTATTCCCACCAAGGGAGTGGGGTTTTCAACAAAAGCGCGAGCCACACCCAGCATGGTACCATCACCGCCAAGTACAATGGCAAAATCAAATTTTTGTTTATTATAACTATGAATATTTTTTACATTTTCCACTATGGTGGCTTCATGATTTTTAGCCTTGAGCCAAAGGGCTATCTCTTGTGCAAGAGTGGATGCTTTATCATTACTGGTTTTTACAATAATAAGCACATGAAGTAATTTTGTTATCGTATTCATGTTCTTATAGTACGAAAAAAACTTACACAATTCAAGGATTTTCAGTATATATTGCTATGTTACGCATTTTTTTGTCACAACGCTTTTTGGCAAACAAAATCGTGACCTTAGTTTTTATGCATCTTGTCAGTTGATGCATTTTGCCTTATATATTTTCCTTGCCACATAAAACGTCACTGTTATCTTCTTTAATGTAAAGGAAGAAGGGATAGAATGAAAAAGACATCTGCTTGGTCACTACAAGGGGAAGAGATGGGCAAAACTTTGCCTTCTGCGCAAGATATTTTACAAGCGTACGCTGAAGAAGGGCAGCTTGTACGTACAGCTTATTTTAAAGATTATGGTAAGGCCATAGAGCAAGCAGCACGTGTACTTGCCACTGCTTTGGCCCGTGGAGGAAAAATTCTACTGTGTGGTAACGGCGGTAGCGCAGCTGATGCACAACACATTGCCGCAGAGCTGGTGAACCGTTTTTTACTCGATAGACCTCCCCTACCAGCCATTGCCTTGACCACCGATAGCTCTATCCTCACCTCCATTGGCAATGATTTTGGTTTTGAGCAAATTTTTTCTAAACAAGTTCAAGCATTAGGACAAGCTGGAGATGTGCTTATAGCCATTTCCACATCTGGTTCAAGTCCCAATGTGCTGGCAGCTTTACAAGTGGCTAAACAAAATCAGTTGCACACCATAGGCCTTACTGGCGGCAAACAAGGACAGGATCAGGAAAATTTAGCCGCAAATGCCCATACTAAAGCTGGACAAATGGCACCTTTGTGTGACATTTTGCTGCCCGTGCCCCATTCATCCACTCCTTTGGTACAAGAGCTACACATTGCCACGGGGCATATGCTGTGCCATTTGGTGGATTATTTTCTCTTTAAAAACATTAAAGAGCTTACTTTAAACGAAAAATAATCTCTGAGTATATTGGAGTACATATGCCCATTTTTGAATATTTTTGTTCTAAATGCCATCGTGAATTTGAAGAAATTGTTTTTGGTGATGCATTACCAAGCTGCGTGCATTGTGGTGCTTCCCAATGCGAAAAGCTTATGTCACGCCCTTGCTTGCAATTACATGGAGCTTCTGGTGGCGGTGAAGGTATGCCAGCCCCCAGCTCTGGATCGAGCAAATGTGGCGGTTGTAGCGGCGGCAATTGCGCCACTTGTCACTAAGATATATATAAGGACTTACCAGAATGAAAAAATGCACCATTGCCACCCGCGGCAGCCGTTTGGCCCTTTGGCAAGCCTATCATGTAAAGGCTTGTCTTGAAAAAAAATATCCCGGCATAGAAGTTGATTTAAAGCAAATAAAAACCAAGGGCGATATTATCTTAGATGTTCCTTTGGCAAAAGT
The DNA here is from genome assembly GCA_964370015.1 of uncultured Desulfovibrionaceae bacterium. Taxonomy (GTDB): domain Bacteria; phylum Desulfobacterota; class Desulfovibrionia; order Desulfovibrionales; family Desulfovibrionaceae; genus CAYJAD01. Next base: position 20,748 of record CAYJHD010000022.1, read on the forward strand.
AGGCGGTAAAGGACTTTTTGTTAAGGAAATTGAAGAGGCACTCTTTGATGGTTCAGCCGATATTGCTGTGCACAGTATGAAAGACGTGCCCATGCAATTACCTGAAGGCCTTGTACTTGCATGTATTCCTGAGCGCGAAATACCTCATGACACACTCCTCTCTATGCATTATGCTAGCTTGGAAGATTTACCACAAAATGCTCATGTGGGTACGTCTTCCTTGCGCCGTCAAGCACAGCTTTTAGCTTTACGCCCTGATTTGCGCATTTCATCTTTGCGCGGCAATGTGGATACGCGTTTACGTAAGCTCACCGAAGGACAATATGATGCCATTGTTTTAGCCGGAGCCGGTTTAAAACGCCTTGAACTAAATGCACCTCATATGATTGCCCTAGAAAAAAATACCTTTGTTCCCGCAGTGGGACAAGGAGCATTGGGCATTGAATGTCGCGCCGATAGAGAAGATCTTTTGGAAGCTTTAGGCTTCTTTGAAGATGTTAATACACGCGTATGTGTGACGGCAGAGCGTGCTTTTTTGGCAGGTCTTGAAGGTGGTTGCCAGGTTCCCATTGCAGGGCATGCCGTTTTAAATGCTGATAATACCTTCACCTTAGAAGGTCTTGTGGGACAAGTGGATGGGAGCACTATTTTACGTCAAACCATCACAGCTCCCGCAGAAGAAGCAGCTCAAGCCGGTGCGGCTCTAGCAAAACAACTTCTTGATGCCGGCGCCGATGAAATTTTGCGCGCTTTATATACTAACTCTGAAAATAATTAATGCAGTAACGAGAATATATGGCCACCGTCACCGTACTTCCTGCACATAAGCTTCGCATTTCCACGGATATGAAACATATTCCATGGGAAAGTAGCGATCATATTCCCACGCCCAGAAATGGCGCAAAATATATGCTACAGCCCAGGGCCTTAAAAGCCATGGAGCTGGCGCTTTATATGCAAAATGAGGGATATAATGTGTATTTGTGCGGTGGCGCCCACGTGGGCCGTTCTTACATTGTACGTGAAATTCTCACGCCGCATGCGCGTAAAGCTCAAACTCCAAAAGATATTATCTATTTATATAATTTTTCCGATGCAGATAAACCCATTTTGCTGCGTTTGCCTGCCGGTCAAGGCCGAATTTTCAAAAAAATGCTCCAAGATGTGGTAAGCAAAATTCGTAAAGAATTACCACGCCATTTTGAAACGGAACTATATATTACCAGCCGTTCCAAGATATTAGACGCCTTTCAAGAAACAAAATCCGGCATTTTAAAGCGCATGAACGAATTGGCTAAAGCTAAAGGTTTTAGTCTTGATGTTGATGATAACAGCGGTGTGACACTGTATCCCTTGGTGGAGGGTAAGCGTTTAAGCGAAGATGAATTTGAGCATCTTGAAACAGAAACTCGCCAAGTTTTTAAGCGTAAAGCCGATGCACTTATGAATAGTTTAAGTGGGCATATGCGTCATTTATCACGTGTTGAGCAAGAGCTACGTGAAAATGAGAAAGAATTAGAACGCACTGTGGCCGTACGCATGCTGGAAAAAATTCTTAAGCCTGTGCAAGAAAGTTTTTTACGCAAACACCCTGATGAAACATTAAAAAAATATTTGGATGATTTTTATAAAGATATCTTAAATAATTTGGATTCTTTCACTTCTCGCGATGGTTTATCCTCAGCCGGGGCAAGCCACATGGGCTTAGATTTATCCCATGCCATGCAAGGTGAACCAGACTTAAGCCGTTACGATATTAATGTTTTTGTGGACAACACCGAAACTAAGGGGGCTCCCCTTATTTTTGAACAGCACCCCACCGTTAGCAATTTGCTAGGATGTATTGAGCGCGAATCAGAAATGGGTGCGCTTATTACTGATTTTTCACTCATCAAGTCTGGTTCTTTGCACAAAGCCAACGGCGGCTACTTAGTAATTCGTATTGACGATATTATACAGCACTATCAAGCTTGGGAAGGGCTTTTACGCTCTTTGCGCTCGGGGTATGCTCGCATTGAAGATGCCAACGAAGGACAAGATAGTGCCGCCAGAACCAAAAGCATTGAACCACAACCTGTTGACCTTCAAGTAAAAGTTATTCTCATTGGTAGTGAAGGTATTTACGAAACCTTACTTGAAGGCGACGAACGTTTTTCCAAGCTGTTTCGTATTAAAGCACATTTATCAGAACAAAGTGAGCGTAACGCCACCACAATTCGCTATTATTTACAAAGAATAAAGCAAATTATTAACAAGACGCAACTTCCCACCTTTGATAAAAGTGCTTTAGCATGGCTTGTGGATTATGGTTCCCGTTTGGTGGAAGATCAACGTCGTCTGAGTTTAAAATTCCCTCGTCTACGCGAAATTATGATGGAAGCCTCTGCCCTTGCCGCACAACAAGGACAAACCGTGGTCAATGCAGCGTTTTTACAGCTGGCCGCCGACGATAAACATTATAGAGCCAACTTGGTGCAAGATGTTTTTTTAGAAGAATACGACCGCAATATCATTAAGGTGCGTACTTGGGGACAGGCTGTAGGCCTAGTTAATGGTCTTTCGGTGACAGGGCATGGCGATTTTGAATTTGGGCTGCCACATCAAATTTCTTGTACAGTGGGCGTAGGTCATGGTGGCATCATTGACCTTGAGCGTGAAGCAGAGTTGGGAGGCCCCATTCACACCAAAGCCATTATGATTCTAAAAAGTTATCTTACAGCTCTTTTTGCTCGACGCCATCCTATTGTGCTTACAGGTAGTATTTGTATTGAACAATGTTATGCCGGCATTGAAGGAGACTCTGCTTCCGGTGCTGAATTGGTTTCATTGCTCTCAGCCATTGCAGAAGTTCCAGTGCGTTTAGACTTGGCCTTTACTGGTGCTCTCAATCAATCTGGACAAATCATGGCTGTGGGCGGCGTGAGCCATAAAATCGAAGGTTTTTTCAATGTGTGTGCACGCCACGGACTCACAGGAACTCAAGGCGTACTCATTCCCCATGACAATGTGGAAAACCTCATGCTATCTCCTTCCATTGTGGAAGCTGTACAGCAAGGAAAGTTCTCCGTTTACCCCATTAAACATATTGATGAAGCTTTAGAATTGCTTACTGGACTGTCAGCTGGAAAGAGACGCAAAGATGACAGCTTTACCAAGGGATCCTTATACGCCTTAGTGGCAACACGTTTGCAAAGTTTATGTGCTTTTGCGGCTAAAGATGTACGTGTTCCTAAAAAGCCAGTACAAAAAAAAGCGCAAAAGGCTACGGTTAAAAGCCCTGAAAAAAGCAGCTCTGATTCACAGAATTCTGCAAAAAATATGTTTAGTGAATCACCCATTCTTCACAAAAGGGAGCATGCCTCCAAGGTCTTGCGTCATAAATCATGATGATGATGACACAAGGAGAATGGGCACGGCGAGTACTTATTTTTGGTACAGCTCTCATGAGCGTTATGGGTATTGCCATTACATTGCCCGTGTTGCCAGCCATGGCTCGAGCCATGGATCTTGATGCCACTACCCTTGGTGTACTTATTTATTCCTTTACACTACCGGGAATTATATTTGCCCCCATTTGTGGCATTTTGGCAGACAGATGGGGCCGTAAACACGTATTAATCCCCTGTCTCATACTTTTTGCTGTGGGAGGTTTTGCCGCCTCTTTTACACAATCACTTTCCATCTTCCTTTTTTGGCGTATTTTACAAGGCATTGGTGCCAGTAGTCTTGGTGTGCTCTACTCTACCATTGTGGGCGACTGTTATGACGACACTCAGCGTCTAAAACTCATGGGCTATGCAGCCACAACTTTAAGCCTTGGGGCAGCTATATTTCCAGCTTTGGGCGGCCTTTTAGGTGAAGTGAGCTGGCAATGGTCCCTACGTTTATCCTTGCTAGCTTTGCCATTGGCTATTTTAGCTTTTTTTACGCCCATTGCACCCCATGTAAGAAAAGGGGACATGAAAAAATACGCGAATGAAGTACGGAAATATCTTTTACACTACAAAACCTTTTTCCACTTCGGTATTACCTTTTGTGCTTTTTGCGTACTGTACGGTCCTCTTATTAGCTATTTTCCCTTACTTTCCACAACGCATTATAATGCGTCCCCCATGCAGATTGGCTTTCTTTTTGCCCTTTCCTCCATGGGAACAGTGGTGGCAACGCTGTTTTTAAGCTTTATTACGCAACGTTTTTCCATGCGCTTAGTGGCTTCTGTGGGGGCATTTTTCTTTATGCTTTCCATGCTTTTGCTCTTTTATTGGCCTTTTGAAATTTGCTATTGGTTTTTAACTCTACCGGTACTGTGTTACGGCATTGGGCAAGGTTTGCTTTACCCCATCACCATGACATCTTTAAGCGCAGTGGCCCCTTTTTCTGCTCGCGGAGCACTCATGGCAGTCAACGGCACCATCTTACGCCTTTCACAAAGTGTGGCCCCTTTGATATGTGGCTTCCTTTTCGGATATGGGACGTTTTCTTGGGTATTTCTTTTTGGCATAGGTATCAGTTTTTGTATGCTAGCTTTGAGCTTTTGTACTTTTCCTCATGGAAAGCAAGAGGACAAATGTTGACATTTCATGATAAAAAAATTATTTTTTGTGTTTAATGCACTATTGCTGATTGCAATAGGCAAAGCCCCTTGTATATTCAGTAAACTGCGAGAAGAACATGCAAAAGTCTAAAAAAGATGCCTTACTTACTGCCGCCAAAGAACTTTTTGGTGAATATGGTTATGTGGAAACAACCTTTAAAAAGATTTCTGAAAAAGCCGGTGTGGCTTTGGGGCTTTTAACACACCATTATGGTAACAAAGAAAAATTATTTCTTGCCGCAGGTTTAGATGTTTTAGAAAATTTTCTTCAAGTTCTGCGCGAAGCCACAGCCAAAGGCGAAACAGGCTATGACTGTGTACTTAACTTTTGTGAAGCGTATTTAGATTTCTCTATTGATAAAGATTCTAACTGGTTAGTTCTCGTACGATGTTCACCCTATAGTGATATGAAAACCACCACAGATAGAGAAATTATGAACAGTAGCTTCCAACAAGTTTCTCAAGAGCTTGAATCTTGCTTAAGCAAAGGTGTGGAAGATGGCACAATTCGCAAAGACATTGCTATTGCAGATACTGCACAAGTGATTATATCTCTTATGGTTGGTGTAAACAGAACTCGCGTGCTCACACCTTATGCGGGAGATTCTTTATACAGTGAAGCCTTGAGTTTTGTTTCTCGAGCTTTAAAGCCTTGCGCTTAGTGTATGCCACGAATAATATGCTTACTTTTTAAGGCCGGGGACGAATCGTTTATTTTTGATTAAAAAGCAGAGGATAGTATGATCTCTTGGAAAAAGATTTTCACCAAGAATGGCTTACCTTGGAAGGATCATTCCTCGTTTAAGGATTATATTGAGCTTACCACTTTGGAAGATCTGTATAATTTCCTTAATGCTGTGCATATTCGCCACTGCCTTGTGAAGCCCTATCAGTCTGTTAAAAATTATCCCTTGGTGGAAGGGCGCGAGCTTTTACCTTCCTTCGATAATGACATGTGGGAATATGCCAATTTGCCGGGATTTTCTCTGGTGGCTTTTGCTCGTCCATTATCCTATTTATCAGAAATTTTTCAGTATGATACTTTGCATCCTTTGCTCAATGCTTCCGATATGTCCATTGGCGCTTCCTGCCCTTTGGAAGAGCCCATTTTAAAGCATAATCTCCAAACAATAGCCTCACGCTTACCTAGAGCCATACACGAATCTTTTAGACAAGATTGTGGCCGCCTTGATACATCATTATTAGATTACTACCCTGCGCTTATACCCTACCTTTTGCGTTTAGACAGAGCACACGTGCTTTCTTTAGATGCTTTTAAACAGTTTTATCTCAGCGGTATTTTTGCCTCTTTTCCTTCAGATATAGATAGTGAGCTGAAGCGTTTTGGCATGCGCATGGGAAAGTTTCGCTACGGCGATAACGATATGTACGAACGCAATAGAATGTTTGTGTATCAATATCTCATGGAACTGTATGGTTTTCCTGTGGTGTCTGAACGTCGCACATCCAGCGCGCTTTTTGCCAGAAAGTTACATAAAATGGGAGAAAAATTCATTTTGCGTGTGCTTGGACAAACAGACAGAACCATCACCACATACATTGGGCAAGGTGATCATAGCCGCTATCCACATGTGGAAAAAATTGCGCTCATTGGTCTTGATGATGATCAACAAGACGCCATAAAATGTATTCAAGACGGTGGCTATTTTGTTGATGAAGAAAACCGTGTTGTTATCATTCGAGTTACATATCGACAACATGCGTATAATGCTCGCAATGTACGCCAAGACCGCGCTCTTTCCGTGGCATCCCAAGAGGTTCTACATCCTTTAACGGGGCATCCCTTGCAAGGGTTGAATATTATTAGAGACAGCAGTAATATGTTTTTGCGCCTCAATGACATTGTACGCGGCGAATATACGGGTCGTATTATCTATAAAAAAACAGAAGTCATTGAAAATACTGATACAGAAGAAAAGCGCTTAAAATTTTTGTACACATGGCTGACCAAGCACCAAAGACGTATTATTTCCTATAGTGACGATTTTTTTGCCAAGGTCAGTATGGTGGTGGAAGGCTACTTGCATTCTCCATCTAAAGAAAATGCTTTTGGCGAAATGCGTGAATTATACCGTGAAGTACAAGAACGTTTTGGCTACATACAACAGGCTAGAAAGGTTCGTGTTCTTGAAGAATTACGCGAGCGCAGTGTAAAGGGTGTTAGCGTAAGTTATAGACATATGATGCAAAGCTATGTGACCCTTCTCACAGAATTGAGTTATGAAATTGTAAATTTCTTCCCTGACTTAGTGGATACCATCATAGGTTTAATTGATTCCGTACTTAGCATTCGCTATGTTGTGCGCACATATATAGAGTGTCCTGAATGTGATCTTACTCCAGCAGGAGCTGAAATTCGAAAAAACTATCGACGCATTATTTCACTACGCGATACTTTTGTAGCTGTGCGTAAGGCGCGTAATGCTTCTTTATAAGACATCAAAGAATAAGGATTAACTATGCCTCCTGCCTTTTACATGGAACCGGAACATTGGCCTCACGCTCCCCATGAACAATGTGTATTACAAGATCAAGAAGCGCGCCATCTTTCCGGTGCTTTGCGTATGCAAGAAGGGGAAGAAGTTATCATGCTTAATGGACAAGGCAAGCAAGGTCTATGTCGCATAGAAAAACTTGGCAAAAAAAATGTGACATTAACACTTTTACAAGAAGAGTTTTTTGCTCGCCCAAGTTCTTTACCCATCATGGCTTTAGCATGGAGTAAAGCCACACGTCGTGGCTTTTTCATGGAAAAAGCTGTGGAATTGGGTGTGCATGAAGTATGGCTTTGGCAAGGCGATCATAGCCAAGGCAAGGTTCCCGAACAGGTAAAAGAACAATGGCTTGGACAGTGCATTGCCGCCATGAAGCAATGCCGTAATCCATGGTTGCCAGAAGTGCGCGTTTTACGCGGCGGTGTACAAGAGCTTATGGACCAAAGTGCTCATTTTGAACATAAATTCTTACCCTGGGAAGTACAAGAAGGAGTGAGTATGCTTACTCCAGAGCTTGCCGGACAGCCTGGCGTAAGCATTTATGCCATTGGCCCTGAAGGGGGCTTTTCCACACAAGAGATTGCCACTTTTCAAAAAAATAAGTATCAGCCTGTGAGCCTTGGAAATCGTATTTTACGTTGCGAAACCGCGTCGCTATTGTGCCTTGGCATTCACTGGTGGGCTTCGCAATTACCACATAAACATGTAGAGGCTCTCAATTCATGAGTGTTCACCAGCCCCTACCGGAACGCCTCCGCCCTGATAGCTTAGACCTTTTTGTGGGTCAAACACATTTAAAGGAACGCCTAAATGCCTTAACGAAAGCCAAGCGTCTTCCTTCTTTACTTTTTTTTGGACCTCCTGGATGCGGTAAATCCACGTTGGCTCTTTTGCTTGCCAAGGCAAACACAGAACATTATATACGCATAAGTGCTCCAGAAGCCGGATTACAACAATTGCGCCGTAAACTCAGCGGTATAGAAATTTTAGTACTTGATGAATTACACCGTTTTTCCAAAGCACAACAGGATTTTTTCCTTCCCTTGGTGGAATCTGGTGAGCTGACTCTCATTGCCACCACCACGGAGAATCCCTCTTTTAGTGTTACACGGCAATTGCTATCACGTATGCATGTCTTGCGTTTGCGCACCCTTGGCAATGCCGAGTTACAACAACTGGCCTTACGCGGTGCTGAAGCACAAGGGATACAATTACAAGAAGCAGTTGTTGAACTCTTGGTGGCTGCCGCGCGAGGTGATGCCCGCGCTTTGCTGAATTTAATCGAATATGTTTCTGCATTACCAGAAGAAGAACGTAGTCTTGAAAAAGTAAAGGCAGGCCTGCCAGAAATTTTAAGCCGTCATGATAAAGATGGGGACAGTCACTATGAACTGGCTTCAGCTCTTATTAAATCCATACGCGGCAGTGATCCGGATGCGGCTTTATATTATTTAGCTTGCCTTTTGGAAGGAGGCGAAGATCCACGCTTTATTTGTCGACGTCTTATCCTTTCCGCCTCAGAAGACGTGGGACTTGCCGATCCACAGGCACTTCCTTTGGCTGTGGCTTGCCAACAAGCCATAGAATTTGTGGGTATGCCAGAAGGCTTTATTCCCTTGGCAGAAACTGTGGTATATTTAGCCCTTGCGCGGAAAAGTAACAGTTCTTATGCCGCGTATCTTTTGGCACAAAGAGATATTAAAACTCAAGGACCACAACCAGTTCCCTTACATTTGCGCAATGCTGTAACAAAGTTGCACAAAGAGTGGGGTTATGGCAAAGAATACAAATACCCACACAACTATCCTCAAGGCTGGGTGGAGCAAGAATACTTACCAACGTCATTACAAGGGCGTCGCTTTTATCAAGCGCGTAACAATGGTGACGAAGTACGCCTTTCACAATGGTGGCGTAAACTATTACAACAAAAGCAAAATCCTCATGCATAGCATGTCGTTCTCATAGGTGATACTTGTGCAAAAAGCTTTAGAAAAATTTGATATGCATTATGGTTTAGAGGCTAGTTATGCCTCCATGAAGCAAGATTTAGGATTTGTGGCGCGACATTTTCCTTCCTTAGCATTTTATTCTCGAGCCCTTTGCGGCCCTGTTTTTCGCTTATGTTATGCGGCGCAAAAAGGACTTTGCACAGATTACTGCTGGGCCAATGAAAGTACTGCCTTTGGTAAAGTCGTAGAAAACGTTGGTTGCCAGATACAGATTAGCGGGATGGACCATGTGGATGCTGTCGAAGGCCCTTGTATTTTTGTGGGTAACCACATGAGCACCTTGGAAACATTTTTATTACCGGGAATTCTTCGTCCACGCCGCCCTGTAACCTTTATCATTAAAGACAGCCTCATGAAAACGCCCTTTTTTAAAGAAGTACTTGCGTCTCGTGATGTGATTTGCGTAGGTAGAAATAACCCGCGCGAAGATTTAAAATGTGTCATGGAAGAAGGGAAAAAAAGACTAGACGCTGGCACCTCTTTAATTATTTTCCCTCAAAGCACACGCTCAGTGGAATTTAATCCTAAGAAATTTAATAGTATCGGCGTAAAGCTTGCTAAGCATAGTGCAAAACCCATTATTCCTTTAGCCCTTAAAACTGACGCATGGGCGCAAGGCTCACTGATAAAGGATTTTGGTGCAATATATCCGGAGCGCATCGTGCATTTTGCCTTTGGTAAAGCTTTGCAAATACAAGAGCAAGGCAAAGCTGAGCACGCACAAGTTTGCGCATTTATTGAAGAACATTTGAAAAAATGGTCGGAGTAAAAAGAGTTTTTAGAAAGAAATAAATGTTATATGCTAAAAAAGCCCTCAAAGTTAAAGCTATACTTAAACTTTGAGGGCTTTTTTTAAGCGTCTTCAGCGCCAAGTCGACCTTTACAGGACCCTACCATGGAGACAAAAGCATCTGTTTCATCATCATAGCGATACAAGGCGCCATTATTCAAATCAAAATACCATCCATGTAAATTCATTTCCCCGCCTTCAACGGCATCGCGAATCCAGGGAAAGGTCATGAGATTTTCAAGGGAAACACGAATTCCCCATTGCTCGTATTCTCTAAGTTTTTCCTCTTGGCTGGCATGAGGGAAAAAGGTATCCACCACTTCTTTGGCTCTTTTGATAATTTGCATCCATACGCCGATGAACTCGTCATCTTCATTGGGTTTTTCCAAAAGAGCATGAATGCCACCGCAATTGGCATGGCCCATGACGATAATATCTTTAAGCTTTAAATGGCGTACTGCATATTCCACTGCAGCAGAAACACCGTGAAGTTTTCTGTCAGGGGAGTATGGGGGAACTAAGTTGGCCACATTGCGAATGACAAAAAGGTCGCCAGGATGGCTATCGGTAAGTAATACAGGATCCACTCTTGAATCAGAACACGCAATAACTAAAGCTAAAGGCTGTTGCCCTTCTTTAAGATCGTCATAGATATTATGTTCTGTGCAATACCATTGCTGTTGAAAACGTTGAAAGCCTGCGGCAAAGCGCTTGGAAATATCTCCCACATAGCGCGCTTGGTTGCTATTTGGCATTATCTACTCCACAAAGTAAAATACGCTATAAATTTTATGAGTTATATATTGTAACAGTGACGCTTTGCTATCTACCTTGTTTTTTTTATCATGGCAAGCAAAATCCTAGCCTTGTGCTTTTTTACCCTTTGCTATAGCTTGAATTTTGAAAGTAGGCTATATTTCTCTTCAGGACTGTGTATGTTTTTTCATGGCGAGCTTTGTTAGATGCAAAATTAGTATGAAACAAATCCTTCCCATTCAGTACAGTATACGCGCATTAACGTAGCATATTACACCTTTTAAATAGCATATAGGATGAGGAATTTTTATGCATGTCCCTCTGTTAAATGAACTTGTTGTTATTTTTCTTATTTCTATTGTGGTAAATACGGTTTGTAGCAGAATCAAGCTTCCTGCCACAGTGGGCTTTTTGCTTACGGGTATATTATGTGGTCCTTCTGTGCTGGGGATAATTAGCGATACGCACGATCTGGATATCTTGGCTGAACTTGGCGTGGCTTTACTCCTTTTTACCATTGGTATGGAGCTTTCCGGCGATGCTTTAGCAAGATTAAAAAAGCCTGTATTTCTAGGAGGAAGCTTACAAATCGGGCTTACCATAGGCGTTATTACACTTATATACACTTTTGCTTTTGAAAGAAGCCTTGCGTGGGGTATCTTTACTGGCTGCTTGGTGGCACTTTCTTCTTCGGCCATTGTTTTACGACTTTTGCAAGAAAAAGGAAGCATGGCTACTCCATCAGGTAAGCTATCCTTAGCCATTCTTGTTTTTCAAGATATTATGGTTGCGCCCATGATGCTTATGGTGCCTTTATTAAGCGGTAACGTGTCACCAGACCCTTTGACCGCTTTTTTAGCCATCGGTAAGGTAGTATTAGTGCTAGGTGGCGTATTTTTATTTGCCCAATTTGGCTTGCATCGTTTCATGGAAGCCGTGGTTCGTACAAGGGTGCGAGAGCTACTCTTACTCACCACCCTAGGCTTGTGCATGGGCTTAGCTCTGCTCACAGCATGGCTGGGGCTTTCTCTTTCTTTAGGAGCATTCTTAGCCGGTTTATTCCTTGCTCGTTCTGAATACAGCATGAGCGTTGTTTCCGGCGTTCTACCCTACCGTGATGTTTTCATGAGTATTTTCTTCATTTCGGTGGGCATGTTGCTTGATATGCCCTATTTCTTAACTAATATAACAACAGTACTTGGCAACACATGTCTCTTCATTGTTATTAAAGCCTTACTTATTTTACCAGCTGTACTCATACAAAAATACCCCCTACGCACGGCCATCATTACAGCTTTAACATTGGCACAAGTGGGTGAATTTTCCTTTATTTTAGCAAACTCTGGTCTAGATATGGGCTTACTCACGCAGGACTTGTATCAAGGCTTCTTGGCCATGAGCATTATCACCATGATGCTTACACCGGCTCTTATGCACTTTGCCCCTACCATTGCAGATTTTTGTGTGCCGCACCGTAAAGGGAAAAAAGAGGAGCTGCCGCCACTTGATGATGCTCTGCCACAAGATGTACATGCTTTATCAGAGCAAACAGAACACGGAGCACAAGAAACTTTACAAAACCACCTTATTATTGTGGGTTTTGGTATCAGCGGACAGCATCTTGCGGCAGCAGCAAAAAAATGCTCCATACCTTATACTATTTTGGAAATGAATCCGGATACAGTGAAACGCTTTCATGGTAAAGAACCCATTCACTACGGTGATGCCTCTCAACCGGCTGTGCTTGAGCATCTTGGCATTGTTACAGCCAAGGCCATGGCCATTGTTATTTCTGACCCTGCTGCAGTACAAGCCACAGTGGCAGAAGCCATGGTGCTCAATCCGCGTTTGCATATTATTGCGCGTACAAGATTTGTTACACAGGTAACAACATTACAAAACCTTGGTGCCAGTGATGTGGTAGCTGAAGAGTTTGAAACTTCGGTGGAAGTTTTTTCTCGCGTGCTTCATCAATATATGATTCCTAAACAGGATATTGATTCCATTACAGCCTCTGTACGCAAGCAACACTACACCATGCTTCGCAGCACATCGCAAGCCACCGGTGATTTAGCCACCCTCATGAATCAATTGCCCCATGTGGGCACCTTTGCCTTGCGCTTAGAGGAAGAAGCTCCCTTATGTGGTGTAGTACTCAAAGATTCAGAACTACGCCAAAAATTTGGAGTCATGGTGGTTGCACTTGAACAGCAAGGAACACTTATGGCCGCTCCTGATGCTGATGTACTCTTTGCCCCCGGTGATATTGTCTATGTATTTGGAGAATTAGAAAATCTGCATAAAGCTTCAAAGCTATTTTCAGCTCCAAGAAAAAAGTAATTGTTAAAAGAAATTGCCCGCAAAAAAACCTCCTTAACGGAGGTTTTTTACTTTATCCCATGCTTACAAAGGATTTCTTGGTGGATTTACACACTGGACAATGCCAGTCTTCTGGTAAATCATCAAAATTTGTTCCAGCTGGAGTTTTACTGCGTTTATCTCCACGATCTGGATCATATACATAACCACAGTTAGCCACTTGACAGCGATACATATCCTTAGGTTCAGCCATGATACTTTCTCCTTATAAAGAATTTTTCACAACAAATAAGACATATATAACCAAAGGCAAAAGCTTGTATGTAATTAATTTCCGCGAGAGCATTTAGCGCAAACACCGTCATATTCAATGCGCGCGCCTGTCAGCGTAAAACCTTCAACGGTTAAATGGTCAATGGCTGGCGTTTGCTGGGGATGCATAACATCACCTATGCAACCACAATGTATGCAACGCACATGTTGATGCCAAGAAGTATCTCCATCAAAGCGTTTGGTATTTCCAGCTGACTCTAGTTTTTGAATTTCCCCTGTTTCAGCTAAAAAGTCAAGGTTCCTGTATACGGTACCTAAACTAATACGTGGCATAATCTCACGCACTATGCCATAAACCTCATCCGCTGTGGGATGTGATTTTACCTTGCGCAATTCTTCTAAAATTATCGCGCGTTGTCTTGTCATTCTAACTTGGCTCATGAATCCTCCACTACGATAATCATTACTATTAGTAAAAAAAAAGGTCAAGATATAAATGGATATTTTGACATTTTTTTTCAAAATAAAGCACAAAGTAAGAATCCACCAGCCTAGCTGGTGGTTTTTCTTATGCGCCTGTAAGGCTC
>CAYJHD010000023.1:0-34330 GCA_964370015.1 uncultured Desulfovibrionaceae bacterium
ATCGTGGACTTTATGCAAAGCTTTTAGGGCGTTTTGCCGATAGCCTTGCCGACGCCCCTGATAAAATTGCCGCCGCAGTGGCTGCAGGTAATATGGAAGATGCACAAATGCAAGCTCATACCGTAAAAGGTACAGCTGCAAACCTTGGGGCAGAAGTGCTTGCAGATGCAGGTAAAGATTTAGAAGCTGCCATTAAAGAGGGTAGCGGAATTGAACCTGCCATTGAAGAATTGCGCAAGGTTCTTGTGGATACTTTAGCCGCCATGCGTGCTTTTGAAGCATAATTGTTACGGCATTGATTTTACACAAAGAGTCTGATCTGTTTTAGGCTCGAGGTGTTTCTAAGGGACCTTATGTTTACATAGGGTCCCTTAGTTTTCTCTAGCATTCTTTAGTTTTTCTCTTTTGGCTTGAACATTTTTTATTTTTCGCTTCAAGTTCATTTATATTCATGCGTTTTTCTTTTCAATAATAGCGAACGCAGAGCTCTTTCCCTTCTGTGATTTTCCTAGAGTTTTTCTAGAAATGTATAATTGTACTGGATTTTTTTTATGCGTCAGTGTATTGACACGTAGAGAAGTGGTAACGGTGGCATATTGTTGCTGGCATGTTGTGAAAGGGTTTGGATTTAAGGCAGTGGAGTAAGTATGGATTGGCAAAAAAGTGGTATTATAGGGCAAAGCGGCTCATTGGCAGAAGTGTTCCGTGTGCTAAAAAAAGTGGCGCCCACAGATAGTACCGTGCTTGTGACCGGTGAGTCCGGTACAGGTAAAGAACTTTTAGTGCGCGCTTTGCACACGTATAGCGAGCGCACTGATAAGCCCTTTGTGCCCATTAACTGCGGAGCCATCCCTAAAGAATTGCTGGAATCAGAGCTTTTTGGCCACGAAAAAGGCGCTTTTACCCATGCCATTCGTACAAGATCCGGACGCTTTGAAATGGCCGATGGCGGTACAATTTTTCTTGATGAAATTGGCGAAATGGATTTAAGCCTGCAAGTGAAAATCTTGCGCGTGCTGCAAGAAAAAGAAATTGAAAAAGTGGGTGGTCAAGGGGTAAAAAAGGTGGATGTGCGTATAGTTGCCGCCACCAATCGCGATCTTGAAAGTGAAGTTGCCGCAGGGCGCTTTCGCGAAGACTTATACTATCGTCTCAATGTTATCCCCTTACATTTACCACCCTTACGTGAACGCGCAGGGGATGTGCTTTTACTTGTGCGTCACTTCTTGCAACGTTTTTGCGAAAAGAAAAAAAGACCTATTTTAGGAATTTCCCCTTTGGTGGCAAGGGTTTTTCTTGCTTACCCGTGGCCAGGTAATGTGCGTGAGCTAGAAAACTTCATGGAACGGTTAAGCATTTTGGCTGACGGTGATGAAGTTGCACTGGAGGATTTGCCACAGAAAATCCTTGATGCCGTGGGGCCGTTGGAAGATTTGCCGCAAGAATTTCCGGGAGTCAGCGAAGCTGAAGTGTCGCAAGCATGCGGCGAAGGTGTATCGGTAGGTGAAGATGTTCCTCAAATTTTGGATTCAATGGACTCTTGTGTGCAATTGGATGCTGCAGAGCAGATGACTTTGGGGGCAGGGCAAGGTTTTGTGTGGCCCACCTTGGCAGAGTTAGAAAAATATAATATGGGATTAAAAGAATTTTTGGAAGCTGTGGAAGATCGCTTACTCGATGAAGCCATGGTAAAATCTGACGGTGTAAAAAATCAAGCGGCGGAGCTTTTAGGTGTGAAACGCACCACGCTTATTGAAAAGTTAAAGAAAAAAGGCATGTAAATTATTTTCAGAAAATTGGCAATAATTTGGAACAAAAATTGCAAAAATTTCTTTATGAGATATACCTCTCTGACCGGTAACCGGCCTCTTCTTACTGCCTTAAAGGCAAGCGTACTCATGGCATCATTGTTATGGGCTCCTTGTACTGGCTTTGCGCAAAGCACCACATGGCAGTGGAAAAGCGCGGCAGGACGAGAGCGTGTGATTATTGACCTTGATGATACAAGCTCAACAGCTCCTTTGCAGGTGAAGCGCACAGGGCAAAATACGGTTTTCATTGGAGCAAAATCTGGTACTCCCGCCGTATTGCAAGGTCAAGCTCCTCGTGGACAAAGTCTCGTGGGCACAGTGCAAGAAAATACTGATGGTCTTGAATTGCAATTAACAAATTCTGCTTTTGGTTACCTCGTAACGCAAAGCTCTCCCAAGCAAATTGTTATTGATGTTTTTTCTGATCCTTTGGGCGCTCGCTGGAAAGCAGATGGCGAGCTAGCCCCCGTGGGCACGAAAGCTCAAAGTTACACGGTGAGCGCACCCACACAGGCTAGTCCTACGGCAACTTCACAGGTGGAAGATGCACCTTCGGTGAATGTGGACATGATGCCTGTGCAAGATGCCACGGTTTCAGCCACCATTCCTGCCGAGGTGGCAGATACTGTGCAGGTAAAAGAAGCTGATCTTGCCCCTAAGACAGCAGTTGCGCAGCCTGTTGCTCCTCAAAGTAAAGATGCGGCGCCTGCGGAGGCAAAAAATGCCACTGCTGTGGAAGCAAAGTCTGCGCCAAGTGTTTCTGTTCAAAAAGTTACGGACCAAGAGCAAAGCTCACAAAATGCTTCCAATGTTGATGTTGCGTCTGCGCAAGAAAGTCCGCGTGTTTTGGAAACCACAGGTAAAGTGAATAAGCCTGGGGCATCTGCCACTACAAATGCTTCTGCTACAAAAACTGTAGAGATGAAAGAAGAAGTGCAATCACCTGCCCCGCAGGCCACAGCCTCTTCATCTCAAGATACGCAAGCATCCTCTGGAGCTACAGCACCTGCTCAAGAAGTTACAGCCACAAAAGAAAATGCCACATCGGCAAAACCTGCCGAGCCAGCTGTGGAGAAGGATGCCGGCGAACAAAATGACACGGCATCCCCCGCCATGCGTGGTACGGTCATAAGCCCTCAAGAGGTTTTGGGCTCCATTAATAAATCTGGCCCTGAATATTGGCCGGAAGATACGGGTATCGCAACCCAGCTAGGAACTAACGACGGGCAAACAAACGAAGCCATTCCTTCTGGCTTTGCAGCTTCTACATCGTCAGTGACAGCGCAAACAGATGAAGGCCTCGATGCGACACAAGGCTCTGCTGATCCTGTGACGGCCCATAATGCCGAAAAGCAAAAATCCATGGATGTGGTGCAAAGTATTGACCCAGCCAGTAAACCTGCCTCAGCGCAAGCTGAACTTGCGGAAGAGCCGCGCCCTGTCATCTATCAAGATGAAGAAGGTAATGTGGTGCCCAAGCCTCCGGTGCTGGAAGATGTCTATGCTGAGGCCATGAAGAATATCAATGAGGCAAAGTTTAAAGACGCTTTACCGTTACTGGAAATGCTTTTGGGCATGCCTGCGCTGACGCCCGAAATGCGTGAAGAAATTTTATATCATCGCAGTGATGCCGTGGAGGCCATTTATACAGGAAAGCCCTTTGAAGGCTACGAAGATATCGTGACTTCCACCAATGAAGCCATGAATGCCAACTTACGCTCCACACGTGTTCCCGATGCCTTGCATCGTTTGGGTATGGCCAATTTGAATGTGGGGAATCTTGCTGAAGCAGAGGGCTATTTTAGAGCTTTGCGTCGTCGTTATCCCTATGACACACACGTGCCGGTGGATTTTCATCTTTTGGGAAGAGCAAAGATGGAAAAAGGGCTTTTTGCTGAAGCAGAAGAAATTTTCCGCGGTGTTTTGCAAGATTATCCCGACTCACCCGCTGTGAAAGACGGCACCATATCCTTGGTACAAGCTTTGACCGGTCAAGGTAAGTATGAAGAAGCGCAAGTGTATGCAGATTTTGCCGATAAACGCTGGGCCCGCTATTATATTGAGAAACCTTCTTATCTCCTTACCCTGGCGGACATCGACTATAATTTGGGTAAAAAAGAAGCTGCATTGCAAAAATATTGGCTTCTGTATAACCTTTTACCCACAGATCCTGACAGTCCGGACGTGCTTACGCGCATTGGGGATTTGTATTTTGAATTACAACAATCAGCGTCAGCTTTGGAAGTTTTTACCGATGTATTTGAGCGTTTTCCGGATACCAATGCCGGAGCCCTTGCTTTACTACGTCTTTCCGAGAAAGGGCGATATGACAGTCCTTTGAACATGGCAGAAATGTTTGGGGTGTTCGAAAATCCCGGTAATCCTTTGCCGCAAGTGACGTATCAAGACCTTTATAAAGAACGCCCAGAAGATGCGCGCTCCATTTCGGCTTTGTTAAAGTATGCTCTGTGGCAATTATGGGATAAGCAATACGCTGAATCCATGGGCACGGCGGCTGACTTTATAGATTTGTATCCGGAAAATACCGACGCAGAAGTGGCTCGTGATGTTATTATGCGCGGCTTCATGGCGGATTTGAAAAATTCTCTGCTCGAAGAAAACTACGGACGTATTTTAACGCTGTGGAATGGCTTCCCCCTTGTGCGTGAACGTTATGGTGATATTGACCCCGACCTACGTAATGCCTTGGCTCGCGGGTATTTAGAGCGCGGTGAAGATGAAAAGGCCATGGAGCTTTTTGCTGAGTTTTTACAAACGCCTAAGCATCCGCAGTATAGCGATCCTACTTTTGCCCTGTATTTTAATAAATATTTGGAAACAGGCAATTGGAATGCCATGCTTGATCTTGGTGAATTGGTAAAAGATTGGGATATGACCAAGGCCATGCGAGGGCAGTTGGATTATGCCATGGCTCTTTCGGCGGAAAATTTAGGTTTGCGCACACGTTCCCTTGAACTGTGGAAAGCGCTGTCACAAGATGCGGATATACCTAAATATCAAAGGGCTTACGCCACGTACTTCCTTGCTAAAGATGCCGAAGAACGCAAAGATATTAAAGACGCTTACGCCTATAATCTAAAAACTCTTGAACTTTTTGATGAGCTTAAGCAAGAACGCTCCGACAGGGCAGATGAAGGACGTAGAAAGGAAGCCATGGGCGCGCTGATGGATATCACCGAGGTGGCCAATAGAATTCCTGAGGCTTTGGAATGGGTGGACCGTTACAATCAATTTGTGGACACGGCATCACCTGAATATCCAGGACTACGCTTCCGTGAGGCGCGCTTGTATCGTAAGCTTGGCAATACGGAAAAGGCTAAGCAGATTTTAGAAGTGATTGCCACAGGCTATGCGGACTCTCCCTTTGCGGCGGCGGCCAGTACGGAACTTGGCACCTTCGAAGTTTCACGAGATTTGCAAAATTTTATTCCTCAGAAACGCTAAGTGTATTTATAATTTAGTATTTTATTTTTTCTATGGGGGGAGGAGACCTTTTGTAAAAGGTCCCTCCCCCCATAGAAAATAAAAACCTAAATAAAAGCCTAAAACTAAACCACAAAAAAACTAACGTGTTAACTTGCGGAACTTCACGCGTGTGGGCGTGTCGGCACCTTTGCCAAGACGTTTTTTGCGGTCGGCTTCATATTCTGAATAGTTACCGTCAAAGAAGGTAACGGTGGAGTCCCCTTCAAAGGCGAGAATATGAGTGGCGATGCGGTCAAGGAACCAGCGATCGTGGCTGATGACCAGAACGCAACCGGCGAAGTTGTCTAAGGCATCTTCAAGGGCGCGCATGGTGTTTACGTCAATGTCGTTGGTGGGTTCGTCAAGGAGGATGACGTTGGCACCGGACTTGAGCATGCGGGCTAGGTGCAAGCGGTTACGCTCACCACCGGAAAGCACGTCGACGGGCTTTTGCTGATCTTGACCGGCAAAGTTGAAGCGCGAGCAGTAGGCGCGGGCGTTCATTTCTTTGGTGCCAAGCTTGATGGTTTCCATGCCTTCACTGATGATTTCGTACACGGTTTTGCCGGGGGTTAAGGAATCGCGCCCTTGGTCCACATAGGCAAAATCAACGGTATCACCCACGAGGAGCTCACCGGCGTCGGGCTTTTCAAGACCCACAAGCATTTTAAAGAAAGTGGACTTACCTGCACCGTTGGGACCCACGATGCCTACGATGGCACCGGGCTGAATGAGGCAGTTGAGATCTTCCACAAGAAGCTTGTCACCAAGGCTCTTTTTGAGGCCTTTGGCTTCCACAACGCTTTTGCCCAATCTTTGTCCCGGTGGGATGTAAATTTCAAGATCTGGTGCCAGCTTTTCACTTTCGTGGGAGAGCATGGCTTCGTAGGCATTGATACGCGCTTTACCCTTGGCATGACGTCCTTTGGGGGACATGCGAATCCATTCCAATTCTCTGTCCAAAGTTTTTTGGCGCTGAGCTTCGGATTTTTCTTCGTGAGCAAGGCGTTTTTGCTTTTGCTCCAACCAAGAAGAGTAATTGCCCTTCCAGGGAATACCACGGCCGCGGTCAAGTTCAAGAATCCAACCAGCCACATTGTCAAGGAAGTAACGATCGTGTGTTACGGCAATGACGGTGCCGGGGAAGGTGGAGAGGAAGCGCTCAAGCCAGGATACGGATTCGGCGTCAAGGTGGTTGGTGGGTTCGTCAAGGAGCAAAATGTCGGGGCTTTGAAGTAAAAGGCGACAAAGGGCTACGCGACGGCGTTCACCACCGGAGATGACGGAAACGGGCGTATCGCCGGGAGGGCAACGCAAGGCATCCATGGCCATTTCCAAGCGTGCGTCAAGATCCCAGATGTTTTTGGCATCCATGATATCTTGCACTTTGCTTTGTTTTTCGATGAGAGCGTCCATTTCTTCAGGTTCCATGGGCTCTGCAAATTTTTCGTTGATGGCTTCGTATTCTTTGGCAATATCTACCAATTCTTGTACGCCTTCTTCCACAACTTGACGCACGGTACGCTCTTCGTTGACCAGAGGCTCTTGCTCCAAATAACCAATGGTGTGGCCGGGAGCCAGCACTGTTTTGCCGTCAAATTCGTTGTCTACGCCGGCTAAAATGCGCAAAAGGGAAGATTTCCCTGCGCCGTTAAGGCCGAGTACACCAATTTTTGCACCGTAAAAATAGGAAAGGGAAATATCTTTGAGCACTTCCCTTTGTCCATGTCGCTTGGTGACGCGAATCATGGAGTAAATAATTTTATCTACTTCATTACTCATACTAATCCCCATTAATGGTTGTTTATTTGTTTAAAATTTCTTGTAAATGCGTGCGGGCAAAGTCAAGACTTGGGTCAAGCTCCAGAGCCGTTTGTAAAAAATGCTTTGCGTCTTCATCATTGCCGAGGAATTTGTGACAAAGTCCCAAGTTGGCAATGTCCATGACGGAGCCTTTGTCTATGCGCAACACTTGCGTAAAGTCTTCGGCGGCCAAGGCGTATTCTTTGAGTTTAAAGTGGGCCACGCCGCGCAAGTTTCCGTATTCTTTCATGTCGGGACAATATGCAAAGGCTCTACTAAGGAAGGGCAAAGCGTCTTGCCAGCACTCTTGAAGCGTTAAGCTGTAGCCTGCATAAAAGGCCGCAAGCCCTTTGGAGTCACTTTCTGGCTGAAGAGGCTCAGCAGTGGCAAAAAGTGCATGGGCACGGGGGTAATCTTCTTGGCGCAAGGCCAACATGGCTTGGAAGAAGGGGATGAAATGTGCCTTGGGATAGGCTTGCTCTAAAAGGCCAAGACCGTGCAAGGCTGTGGCTTCATCGCATTCTTCAGCAAGGATACGTCCCACAAAAAGGCCAAGGCTTTGGTTCTTATCTCTCTCGCGAAAGGCAAGGCCGGGCACAAGACAATAGTGGGTGTGAATACCAAGTTCAGGGTGCATGGTGGAGATGGCATACACAGGGTAACCAAGCTGTTGTAAACCACCAATAAGGCTTTGTACTTCTTCAAAAATATCTTCATTTATGACGGAAGGTAGGCTTTCTAGAGTGCATGTGGGGCCTTGCTCCAGCCAGGCTATATCTTCAAGCTTTTCAAACTTGGTGAGACCTGAAGCCTCATAGCAAGCTGAGGTGCAAAAGTCTCCGCCCAGCTGCGCCACTTCGGTGACGGCGCGTATGGCGGCCTTGGCGGGGCTGGCGGCGGTGCCGGCGGTGAAAACGATCTCTGACGTGGCAGGAAAGGTGCTCAGGTCATAGGCCACGGCTCCCACGGTGGGCACAGGCATATTTAAGGAGAAGTCCTTTAATATAATGCGTATATTTTCTCGCTCAAAGGCGGCCAATAAGGCTTGCAAGGTGGGGTCTTTAATGCTTTGCGGATCAATGGTGGGGCACATGCTTTGCTCACGGTCAATGATGCAGCAAACATGACGTTCTACCAATTCGCAAAGGCCTTGTAAGATGGATTCTTCTTCGGTGTTTCCGGCACTGGTGCCGTTGAATTCACCAAGCTTTTTGAACCAGTTGAGCGGTGCCCACATTTCTTGTCCGCGTACAAGGTCGGTGACGGGGAAAAACTGCCATGGGAGTAAATCTAACAAAAGCTCTGCTGTTTGCGGAGCAAGGGAGTCTTCCACCGCTTGGAGAATATGCTCAATGGGTATGAGATTTTCGCCAAATTTTGCTTTGGCTTCACTCCATGTGCACGTGACACACTTAGGGAGTTCATCCCAAAAGGTGAAAAAGGAGTAGCGCTCCATGAGTTCCATGAGGGCTGAAGCTTCGGCTTGGATGGCGGAGGCACCTTTCCCCATTTGTTTGCGCGTGGGCATGATGCGTTTGGCATCTTGACCACAATTGCTCAAAAATACAGGGATGCCCAATCTACCAATGTCCACACGCTTGGTGCTAGATAAGATGTCTAAGTCAATGTTTTGCAAGCGTTGACGCACGTGGGCCACGGTGTCGGCCGGGGACATGGCTTTGTCCAGCTCAAGACTGTGTGTTTTGGGGCAAGATTGTAAGGTTATCATTTGGCCTCCAAAATATGTAAAGCATAGACGCGTTTTTCTTCTTCACCTTGCTCGTTGGTGCCGCGTACACCCACGAGGAGCTCTTGAATGGTGAAAACTTTGGCCGCTTGTTTAAAGAAACGTGGGCGTTTGCGCGCCATATCTGTGCATAAAATAGCTTTTCCGCCGGTCTTAAGATGACGTTGTAAGCATTTTATGAGGGGGCGGTGTAAATCTTCCAAATAGAGGATTTCCGAGGCGGCAATCATGTCAAAGCGCGTGTCGCCAAGGGATGCGCGGCTGTCGGTGATGTCCACGTGGCGCACTTGGACAGTGTCTTCAAGATTGTTTTTTAGCACATTGGCTTTGGCGAAAAGCAGAGCATCGTCCACAATATCACTAATGCAGACGGAGGAAAATCCGTAGCGGCTGGCGAGCAAACCCAAGGTGCCGCAGCCAGCTCCAAGTTCCAGGAGGCTTTTGCCTTCAGGCTCTAATTTACGCAAATAGCGCCCAAGCACAAAAGAAGCCGGCCACACTTTGGCCCAAAGGGGAAGATCCTTTAAGGGATTGTGTATGGCTTTTTTGTCGATGAGCTTGTCTAAATGCTCGGTCATATTGGTAATGGATAGCACGTCTAAAGGGCTATCATCCACATGGAGTGGTTCGAAATCAACAGTGAATTTTTGCTGTATTTGTTCTAAGAGTGCATCAAGTGCCGTTTTTGTCATGGAATATCCTGTGGGAAATTTGAATGAGGCATTTTGTCTTTTTTTGTGCCGATAGGCAAGCATTTTATGTGGCTTCTTACAAAGATGTGTTTTGTACCTTGACAGTGAAGCTAAACTTACATAAACGAGGAAAAATATTCTTTTTTTAAGGTGAATACATATGCAGAAACAAAAAATATCCTTGGCTGGCTCCTATGCGTGGGCTTTATTTGCTCTTATGGGTGTGGCGTATATGCTCACGCCTTTTCACCGAGTGAGTCCTGCCATCATGGCCACAGATATCATGGCCACTTTGAGCCTAGATGCTCCCGCCATGGGTGTTTTGGCTTCTGTATTTTTTGTAACGTACGGAATTATGCAAATTCCCGGTGGTTTACTCACCGATGGCGTGGGGCCGCGACGTTTACTTCCCACCATGGTGGCCATTTCAGCTGTGGGAGCGTGTATTTTTGGCATGGCAGATTCTTTTGCCATGGCTGTGCTTGGGCGCGGGCTCATCGGCGTGGGCGTATCAGTCATTTTTCTTTGCGCCATGAAAATCATTGGGCAATGGTTTGCCCCTTGGGCCTTTGCTCGCATGAGCGGCATGTTTTTAGGCATGGGGGGCGTGGGCATGTTTTTGGCGGCAACCCCTCTAGCCCTGGGGTGTGAGCTGTGGGGGTGGCGCGCCATGTTTTATGGCTTTGCTGCCGGTAGCCTTGTGCTATCCATACTGCTTTTCATGGTGGTGCGCGATGCCCCCAAGGAAGAAGAATTGGCATCGGATATTACCACAGAAGCCAAGCCCACAAAAATCATTGACTGGCAACTCATGTTGCATAACTTCAAAATAATCATTAAGCATCGTGATTTTTGGTGTGCTTGTGTATGGGCCTTTTGTCAATTTAACCTGCATATGAGTTTCGGCGGCTTGTGGGGTGGCACGTATTTGCGTCATACCCATGGTCTAAGCCTTGTGGAAGCGGGAAATGTGCTTAATATGGCGGGGCTTGGCGTGGTGGCCGGTGGTTTTTTCATGGGGTGGTTGTGTGACACGGTGTTTAAATCCAGTCGCAGAACCATGATTTTTGCATCGCTGGTGCTGACGCTTAATTTTGTGATTTTGGCCCTATGGGGACATGTGTTGCCCGTTTGGAGCCTTTATATATGGTTCTTTATTCTCTCTGCTTTGGGTGTGCCTGCCATGTCGGTGGCTTTTTCCGCCATGCGTCATATTTTTGGTATTTCTGCCACGGGTTCCGCCTGTGGTTTGCTCAACTGTTTACCTTCGGTAGGTATGCTTTTATTTCAGCCTTTAACGGGCTTTTTCTTGGAATTATATCCTAAAACTCAAGGTATGTTTCCGCCTGAAGCCTATGGTACTGCATGCTGGCTCTATGTGGGAGCAGGCGTGTTAGGCATGCTGGGAGCTTTTTGCATGCGTGAGCCAAAAGCGTAGAGTGGGGGGAAGATGAAAAAAATTATTCTTTGCAGTGTAATATTGTTGTTGTGTGCGCATGGCGCGTTGGCGCAAACGAATCTTCTCATGGAAAATTATGAAGATTATGGCGTGCACCATATGGATTTAAAAAAGTATTTTCGTGGCATGGAAGGGTGTGCCGTTTTGCTTAATCCTGGCAAGCAAAGTTTTACCCTCTACAATGCACCCTTGGCTAAACAGCGATTTTCTCCTTTTTCCACATTCAAAATTGTTTCTGCTTTGCTTGGCTTAGAGCTGGGTGTGGTGAAGGATAAAACAAGTAAAATGCGCTATTCTGGAACCAAATATTGGTATGAGCCTTGGAATAAGGATTTAACTTTTAAGGAAGCTTTTCAGTTTTCTGGGGTGTGGTATTTTCGCCAACTCATTGACAAAATACCCATGGCAACCATGCAAAACGCCTTGGAGAAAATACACTATGGCAATGCTGACGTATCTGCGTGGCAAGGTAATGGTAGCAATCCGCTGAGGGAGCTGAATGGTTTTTGGCTGAATTCTTCTTTAAGAATTTCTCCCTTGGAACAAACAAAGGTTATGTATACGCTTTTTTCCATGGGGAGTGCCTTTTCTGCATCGCATAGAGAGCTTGTGGAAAGCTTTATGCAAGTGGGGCATGGGGCCGTGTATGGAAAAACGGGCTCAGATGGGCGCGGGCAGAGCTGGTTTGTGGGTTTTGTTAAAAAGGGATTATATAAAGATTACTTTGCCTTTTACGTGAAAAATGCCAACGACGCGAAACCGCATGCAAAAAATATAGCACTGGAATTTTTTGCTGATAACGAGTAGAATGCCGTAGAGGCACTGTGCGTAGTTATACACATTTTTTCTCGCTATACTGGCTCTTGACAAATGTATTCTTATGAAAGGCTTCGCTTTTATCATAAGTTTCTTAGATATTTATTGTTTTAAGTGGCTTGTGATAAAAGATAGATGTGCTTAGGGGAAAAATAGATAAAATATTTCCAGTGGGTTGTTTGGTCTTATCCATGGAAATACACAAAATTATATATACATATTGCCTTGATGCTTTTTGTGATTATCTTATGTGGGAAATCATTGTGCCCCGAGGAATATGTCTTAGTAGTCATTATAAGGTGGTTGCATGCTTTTTGTGATGAGTCTCATTGCTTTATTGGTCTTGCTGTGTTGCACAAAATCTGCAGTTGCTGCAACCAATTTTCAAAATAGGGATGCTCGAGCTAAATTACCTCGAATAACTCTTGTGGCCACGGGCGGCACCATTGCTGGTACAGCGCCTTCGGCTGAGAATCTTACCAACTATACCTCCGGCGTGTTGAGCGCCACAGATCTTATTGATGCATTACCTGCTTTGGGTGATATTGCTCAAGTGACTAGTGAACAATTTTCCAATATTGGCAGCGAGAACCTGCGCTTAGATGACGTTCTTTGTTTAGCTAGAAGAGTAGATGCGTTGATGCAAGGTAGTGATTGTGATGGAATTGTGATTACTCACGGCACGGACACCTTGGAAGAAACGGCGTATTTTTTGAACCTAGTATTAAAGAGTGAAAAGCCTGTGGTATTAGTGGGTGCCATGCGACCTTCCACAGCCATTAGTGCCGATGGGCCTTTAAATTTGCTACATGCTGTGTCAGTGGCCGCCAATGCTGAAGCCTATGGAAAGGGTGTGTTAATAGTGCTTGGTGGACATATTCTTTCTAGCCGAGAAGGGACTAAGTCTAATACGTTATCAGCGGAAACGTTTAAAGCGCATGAGCTTGGAATATTAGGATATGTTGTTGATTTGCAAGCTGTCTTTTACAGAAACGTTTTGCGTAAACATACAACTCAAACCGAGTTTTTTTTAGATGCCATAACGACGTTGCCGCGTGTGGACATTTTTTATCAATACCTTGATGTGTCGCCAAATCTTTGTAAGGTCATGGTGGAAAGTGGTCCTCGGGCCATGGTCATTGCCGGCATGGGTGGCGGCACCATTTCTCAAGAAATTGAAAGCCTTTTGCAAGAGGCTGCGTCAAGGGGCATGGTTATTGTTCGCTCATCTCGAGTGGGGTCTGGCATGATTACACCGCATAGTAATGATGTGAGTTCTGGTTTTCTGTATTCAGACAATTTGACACCGCAAAAAGCGCGAATTTTGTTGATGCTTGCTTTAACTGTTAGCGATGACTTAGAAAAAATACAAAAGATGTTCACGGTGTATTGATGTTTACTTGGTGTAAAATAACCTCATATCTCTGGTGTTGCCATGTTTGATGCATTCTTTTCTCGTATGAGGTCTTCTCATCATCATATGGAAGTAAAATTTTCCTTTTTTAATGTATTTTCCTTGGTGATTGTGCTTATTCTTCTTTTTATTGTGGTGTATAGCACTACTGTAAAATTAGCCAATTCCATATCCAAAGATTATGTGGAGCTTTATTCTTTCAAAACAGCTTCTACATTGAATTCTCATATTATACGAGATATTGGCGTATTAAAGTCACTTTCTCAGTCTAAAAAGCTTCAAGAGTGGCTTGTGGATGTGGATGATCCAGAAAAAAAGAATGATGCCTATAATGAGTTGAGAGCGTATACGCAGGTTTTACAAAATGGGATTTTATATTTTGGCGTGGCATCTTCTCATGGAGAGTATAGTTTTGATACTACAACGACCTTTGAACAATTTAAGCCTAGTGCGCATATTAGCATTACCAACCCAGAAGATGGTTGGTATTATGAAGCATTACGATCTAAGCATGATTATATTCTTAATGTAGATACTGATAAAATTCTTAATCGCACCTTGGTGTGGATTAACTATAAAATTATTTCTAATGATGGAAAAAGTTTAGGTGTTATCTGTACAGGTGTGCCCTTTGGGACGGTGATACATTCTGCTTTTGATAAGTATGAGGCCTCAAACATTCGAGGCATTGTTATAGATCAAAATGGATTCGTGCAAATGGATAGTGCTGATGATAGAGTTGCCTTCGTAGACAATAGCTTTTTGCATATTAAAGATGTTTTTTCGCATACCAAATTTCATCAAGTTTTGGATGACTATCTTTCAGCCATTGTAGGATATTTTTTTGTTTCTGATCGCCCTGAAGTGGTGGACCTAGAAGAAGAAGGAGCCTACGACTATGCTGCCATTACCCCCATTGAGCATACAGATTGGACGGTAATTACATTTTTTAATACAAATACACTTTTTTCTTTCAGTAAGTTTTCCCATCTGTTATGGGCTGCTGTGGGTTTTTTGTTTTTATATGTTTGCATTATCACCTTGGTGGGGCGTAGGCTTATTTTTAGGCCTTTGGCAAAAATATTGGATTCTTTAATGTTTAATGTCGATGCGAAATCTTCTGACAATGAAAATGTACAAATTTATGGTTTAGACAGGCAAGATGAATTGGGCAAACTTGCTCATACCATTCAGGATTTACGTGAAGACTTAGATAGTAAGAATAAAGAACTTTTGGATACTCTTGATAAAGCCGGCTTGGCTAATCAGGCTAAATCGAATTTTTTGGCGCACATGTCTCATGAAATGCGCACCCCCATGAATGCCATCATTGGCATGTCCAAAATAGCTAAAGAATCTTCTGATAAAGAGAAAATTTTTACATGTTTTTCTAAAATAGAAGTGGCTTCAGAGCATTTGCTTGGTGTTATTAATAATGTGCTGGACATGTCTAAAATTGAAGCTAAAAAGGTTGTTATACAGTGTGAATCTTTGAATTTTATTAAAATGTTTCAAAGTATAGCTTCTGTTGTGAATTTTGGCATGGCAGAAAAAGGCCTGCAATTTTCCTTGGATATACAACCAGATGTGCCAAAGTATATTATTTCCGATGAACAGCGCCTTGTTCAAGTTATTATGAATTTTCTATCCAACGCTGAAAAGTTTACCCCAAAGGGGGGATTTGTAACGTTGCGCGTGGAAGTTGTTGAAAAAACTACGGATAAATGTTTCGTCAAAGTATCTATTATTGACACAGGAATGGGGGTTGCCAAAGAACAACAGAAAAGGCTTTTTTCTCCTTTTCAGCAGGCTAATAGTAATATTTCGCATAAATTTGGCGGTGCTGGTTTGGGGCTGTCCATTTGTAAGCAGATAGTAGAGCTTCTGGATGGAGAAGTCTTTTTTGATTCTGTGGAAAATAAAGGCACTAAAATTGGCTTTGTGGCTCCATTTGAATTTTGTGA
Organism: uncultured Desulfovibrionaceae bacterium; assembly: GCA_964370015.1. Taxonomy (GTDB): domain Bacteria; phylum Desulfobacterota; class Desulfovibrionia; order Desulfovibrionales; family Desulfovibrionaceae; genus CAYJAD01. The sequence continues at coordinate 15,193 of CAYJHD010000023.1, forward strand.
TGGGCATTCTTTTGAAGAGTCGGATGTCTTTGTTCCTTTAGAGCAGGAGCAAGTGATAAACCTTGCGGGTAAGAAATTTTTGTTGGTAGATGATATTGATATTAACCGTGAAATAGCCATGGCACTGTTAGACGATACAGGGGTGAGTTTTGATGAGGCAGAGAATGGTCTACAAGCTGTGCAAAAGTTTTCCGAGCATCCAGAAGAGTATGCAATGATTTTAATGGATATTCGCATGCCAGAGATGAATGGGTATGAGGCAACCAAGGCCATACGTGCTTTAGATACTCCTCGGGCTCAGAGTATTCCTATTATTGCCATGACTGCCAATGCTTTTCGGGAAGATGTGGAGCAATGTTTACAAAGTGGCATGAATGCGCATGTGGGTAAACCCATTAATCTCAGTGAGCTTTTGCTTATTATAAAGAAATTTATGTAAGGTACGTTTTTAAAGATATAAAAATTTGGAGAGTGTATGGTTTTTGGTCATATTACATGCTTTCCATGTTTTGTATGTAGGCTTTTGGTTTTCTTATAGAACGGTAATACTAATGCTTTTGTAGGGTGCTTGCACAAAATTTTGCGTACCCACGATATATGCAATATTTTTATTTGTATTTTGCTCTATCTTGTTTACTTGTTTACACCTTGGAGGGGGCATGTCCGCAACGTCAAATACACGCACAATGTCTTGGAAAAATGCTTTAGAATTTAGATTTAGCTTTATTAATATTTCCATTTTTATTGTGATACTTGTTGCACTGTTTTTTATTATATATAATATTCTCACGGCGTTAGCAGAGGATGTTTCTCAAGATTATGCAGAGTTGTACTCTTTTAAGACGGCTTATTCTTTAAATTCGTTTTTGATGTATGACTTAGCTATTATGAAATCTGTTGCCACCTCAGAAAATGTTCGTGCTTGGTTTAAAAATGATCAAGATATGGAAGCCAAGAGAAAAGTTTTTGAAGAAACACAAGATTATGTAAGTAGATTAAATAATGGATTTATTTATTACGGTATTTTGTCCTCTAAAAAAGAGTATAATCTTAACCGAGAAACGCAGTGGAAAGACTTTACTCATAGTAGCTTTTTAGAAAGAGGCGCACCTGAGGACGATTGGTATTTCAAGACCGAGCTTGCTGAAGAAGATTATGAACTGAATGTGGATACTGACAAGGTTTTGCACCGCACGCATGTGTGGATAAATTATAAAGTAATGTCTGCCACAGGCGAGTTTCTTGGCGTTATTTGTACAGGGGTGAAATTTGATAAGATACTTTTATCTGCTTTTGATAGATATAAGGTAGATAATATTCGCGGTATTGTTATTAATAAACAAGGTTACGTACAAATGGACAGTGCTGATGAGTATACGCAACTTGTGCATGAGAGCTCTTGGCATATCAATGATATATTTACTCTTCCAACCTTTAATCGAGCCATAAATGAATACCTTGCTTCCATAAAAGGCTACTTTGCCACCATGCGCCGCCCCACTATGATGCGCCTAGATGAGGGGAGTCAATACTCTTATGTGGCCATGGCACCCATAGAAGGTACTGATTGGACGGTGATTACCTTTTTTAGTGCTTCGTCTTTATTTACCTTACAGCAGGTTGCTCCTTTGTTGTGGATAATTTTGGGCTTATTTTTGCTGTATGTGCTGATTGTTACTCTTATAAGTCGACGTCTTATTTTTGTTCCCCTCGCAAAAATGATTCAAAGCCTTATGCCTACCTTTAGCTCTGTGGGTGTAAAAGATGCAGCTACAGAAGGCGTAGCAGTATACGGAAGTGCCCGACAGGACGAGCTTGGAAAACTGGCAAAAACCATACAAGAGTTGCGTGAAAATCTTTCTGCAAATAATAAAGAATTGGCTGTTGCGGCGGATAAAGCTAAAATGGCCAGTGAGGCCAAAAGTAATTTTCTTGCACACATGTCGCATGAAATACGAACCCCCATGAATGCCATCATAGGCATGTCTAAAATTGGCAAAGATGCACATGACGTGAATAAAGCGTATGCTTGTTTGAATAAGATTGAAAATGCTTCTACGCATCTTTTAGGTATTATTAATGATGTTTTGGATATGTCGAAAATAGAAGCGAAAAAAATAGATATAGTATTGGATGTGATGGACTTTTCACAAACTGTACAACGAGTTTCCAACGTTATTGCCTTTAGGATGGCTGAAAAAGGCCAGAAATTTGTTATGGATCTTGATTCTCAGATTCCGCAATATATTGTTTCAGATAGTCAGCGTATTGCGCAAGTTATTACGAACTTTCTTTCAAATGCGCAAAAGTTTACTCCAGATGATGGCAAAATTACGTTGAAGACACAGCTTTTAGAGCAAAGTGAGCAATCATGCGCCATAAAAGTATCGATTACCGATACGGGCATAGGCGTAGATAAAGAACAGCAAAAAAATCTTTTCCAACCTTTCCAACAAGCAAATAGTTCCATTTCGCATAAATTCGGCGGTACTGGTTTGGGGCTTTCCATTTGTAAACAGATTATAGAGCTTATGGGAGGAGAAATTTTCTTTGAATCTGAAGAAGGTAAGGGAACTTGCATTGGATTTACTTTAACCTGTACTTTGCCTGATAATAACTACTGGACACATAAAGAAGACTTGGCTGTGGTGGATACCGAAGGGCCTCTTGATTTAACGGGTAAGACATTTCTTTTGGTGGAAGATATTGAAATTAACCGTGAAATTGTTATGGCTTTACTGGAAGATACAGGAGTGTCTTTTGTGGTGGCAGAAAATGGTCTTCAAGGTGTGCAAAAATTTACGGAAAATCCTTCAGCATATGCAGCTGTGCTTATGGATATACGCATGCCAGAGATGGATGGCTATGAAGCCACCAAGGCCATACGTGCTTTGGCCATACCTGAAGCGCAAACTGTTCCCATCATAGCCATGACAGCCAATGCTTTTCGTGAAGATGTAGAGCAATGTTTAGCTGTGGGGATGAATGCACACCTAGGAAAACCTATTAATTTTAATGAATTATTTTTACTGCTGAAAAAATATGCCATGTAATGCCAGATATGTGTTTGTATAAAAAAACACCTGCCTTTATTTGTTTTTTAGGCAGGTGTTTTTTTATATGAGTAGATGAGCGGCGAAACAGGTTTAGTGGAATGTCAGCACCTTTTTTAGCCTTTAGTCTATGGCAAAGAGCTTACGCAAATAATGCGACATGTCTGTTCTGCTGTAGATGGTTGTTTTATCCACATAGGGCGTGGATTTTCCTTTTGTGTGCACAATAAAGGGGATGAAGGGAGTAGGCTCTCCAAAGTATGATCTATGATCGCCATAAATGATGAGCGTTGTCCCTTCTTCTAATGTTTCGTAATATTGCGCAATGGCTTCATCTGTATCACGACATGCTTTATAGTAGGCTGCAAAACTACCGCTAAAAGGTTTGGTGTTATGGGCGGTATAATCTGGTTCATGCATGGAAATGGTAATGATAAAATCAAAAGATTTCCCGTATACAGAAGGCACTTTATTTTGAATATAGTCAAATAGGGCGGTATCGGAGTATATTTTGGCGTACCATTCTGTAATATGCGGATAACCTGCTTTGCCAAGTTCTTCAGCAAAGTGCATATCTTGAAAGCCCATGAGCGGGTAGACCGTACTTAAATTCATAAAAGGGCCATAGACATTGTGAAACATGCGTGTATAAAAGCCTTTTTGCGCCAGTTTTTCCACAATATTCCCCGAAAAATCTCTTACGAAATCATAAGCCATAAATTGCTCTGAAGACTTACGCGTGGTGAGTATTTCATAATCGGAATTGGCAGAGCCCAAAAGTTTTATGCCGTCTAATTTCAATACCACAGAATTTTTTTGCAACCCGTGGATGAAGGGCATGACTAAAGCGTTGTTAGATTTTTTGTTAAGAAGTTCATATCCTAAACACTCCACTTGAATCATAACTATACGTTGTCCCACATCAACCAGCGGTAATTTTTGTATATTTTGAGTAAGTTTGGCTCTTTCAAGGGAAAAAACACCTTCCACTTTAGTGTAAAGCGCGGCCTGCCATTCAAAAAGAAAGGTCATCATGAAACCGCGAGCATTAATGCTATTGCGCAAATAATCGCTTAAGTTGGCCATGGGAATGTGCTCGAAGGCAAAGGGGCGCACAAAGAAAGAAGACAATTGCATGGAAAGAATAATGACGCAAAGAACAAGAAATGTTTGAATTTTTTTCTGAAAGGCAAAGGTGCGTGCATAGCTTATCAATATTTGTATCGCAACAATGGTAAGGGTAAGCACTGCGAAAACTTCCACAGAAACGTACGAAGATAAGGGGACGCTTTGTGCGTGGTTTAGGGAATTTATAATACCTGTGACAGAAGGAATATTTCCTAAAATACTGATATAAACATGAATGGTGATGCATAAAAATATATGCAAAGGAAAAAGTATACGCTGCGCTATTTTGGGTAAATGTAATATAAAAAGTATACAAGCTATGTCGCATACTAAGCGTGTAAGATAGCTTCTGGTGAAAATTATGGTGGCGTAATTATTATCAAACTCAATGTTGGATATGGTTTGCACATAAAGCACAAAAGCAAGATTTATGAGAAAAAGTGCGCAAGAGGCCGCAATATCCTTGGGAATGGACAAACTGGAAGTAGATGTTTTTTCAGTATGCATATGATTTCTCTTTACCAAAGGTGAATAAGATATACGATCCATGTACCGTATAAATATAACTGAGCACTAAATTGTGCAGCACTACCCATGTCTTTGGCTTTTTTTGATAAGTCGTGTTTTTCTAAGGAAATTCTATCCACTATATTTTCTATGGCACTGTTAAGCAGCTCAACAATAATACAGAGAATGCAGGGTAGTATAAGTAGCATTTTTTCTGCGAAATCTACGCCCAAAAGAAGACCTGCTGGAATGCCAAGGCAGCTCAGTAAACTTATTTGGCGAAAGGCCTCTTCATCTTCCCATGCAGCCTTATAACCTTGTACTGAATAGGAGAGGGCATTGCAGATACGTGTGAGGCCCACCTGCCCCTTAAAGGAATTTCTTTCCGACTGTTTCATATCTATGCACCTCTTTTTTTATGGGTACGTCACCTCTAAAGCAAGGTCAAGAGGGCTGAGAGGTGTAAGCTGTATTTGCCGTGTGATTGTGACAGTATTATGACTCAAAACGGCTTTACTCAAGGGGAACTATGCATAATAACATAAAAAAATGACTGGTCATCAAGGTAATGGTTTTTTCATTTATAAAAGTATTTCTTTACAAAAAGATACACGTGTTGTTAATATACAAGCTGGAAAGTAAGGAATTATTTTTTCGAAAACATTTTTTACCAATGCTCCTAAAATATGAAATATACACCGCCAAGCGTAATTTTACATCATGTATTGAGTGCTTCTCAAGACATGTATATTCTTGTTGAAAAAGACACATTGCAGCTTTTAGACTGGAATCCTGCCTTTGAAAAAATGGCTTCTTCGCTGGCATTGGAAAAAGGGAAGCTCATATCTGCGTCTCCTTCAGCGGCTCAATTTTCAGGTTTAAACGAGATTATAAAAATTCACGGGCAGTTATTGCAAGGTGGCCAAAATCCTTCTTCCTTTGTGTATTTACCTCTTAGTAAAAAGAAATCCCTGCAGGCGGAAACCACAGCTAAAGTTGTGGCATGTATAAAAGATAAAAACGCCGTTCTTGTGCAAATTTTTCCCGAAAAGGCGCAATGCTTCGATGAAGCTTTACAAAATCTTGATCGCCGAGAGCATTTGCTCAAGGCCACAAGTTATGTTGCGCAAGAATTGTTAAGCGTGAGTGAGAACTTTGACCTCACCATTAATACGGTGCTTGGTATTTTGGGCAATGCCACCAAGGTGGATAGAGTGTATGTGTGGAGCATCCATGGCGCACCCAATCCCAGCGAAGATGATAGATTGTATACATCGCAATTGTATGAATGGTCAGAAGGGGCACAGCCGCAACAGGGATTAGACCTTGTGCAAAATCTCTTGGTGGAGGAAGGCATACCCACGTGGATAGACACTTTTCTCAGCGGCAAATGCGTGAATAATCATGTGAAGAATATGCCTCAAGAAGAGCGAGATGTGCTTGAAGCGCAGGGCATTATTTCTATTCTCACCGCTCCCATCATGTTTCATGGTTATTTGTGGGGCTTCATTGGTTTTGATAACTGCCATACCGAGTACACGTGGAGCGCTGCCGAAGAGGATATTTTGCGCACGGCAGGCACGCTTATTAGCACGGCCATTCATAGCAGGCGCACCAATGAGGCTTTGTATGAAGCTCAAGAGCGTTTTTGTGCCGTGGAAGAAGCTTCGGGTAATATCATTTGGTCTGTGGATGAAAACCATCATTTAACATATGTGTCCCCGCGTATTGAAGCTGTTTTGGGATATACGCCACAAGAAGTGTTGGGAAAATCGTATGCATCGCTTTTGCTGCATGAGGGGGAATTTCAATTTACCGCCACACCACAAGAGTACATCATGCGTGATTTCGAATTGCGTGCTCTTGGTAAGGATGGGGCCATTAAATGGCTTCGCTCATCGTGCAAATACACCTTCGACTCGCAAGGCGTAATGCTGTACGGTGTTGGTTCTAGTGTGGATGTGACTCAGATGCATGAAGCTCAAGAAGCTTTGCGCGTGGCTAACCAAGACCTTGAGGATGCCATTGAAATGTCCAGTGACCTGGCAGACACTGCCAGTAGAGCCAATGCCATTAAGGGAGAATTCTTGGCCAATATGAGCCATGAAATTCGCACGCCTTTAAACGCCATTGTGGGTATAAGTCATCTTTTGGAGCACACCGAGCTCAACTCCACACAAAAGGAATATATTACAAAAATTAATGATTCCAGTGGGTCTCTATTGCATATTGTTAATACCATTTTAGATTTTTCTAAATTGCAAGACGGCAATATGCGCGTGGAAAAACATGTTTTTGCCATGGATGAGGTTCTGCATGCCATGGAAGATGCTGCCTCCAAAGGGGTGAAAGAAAAAAATCTTCAATTTACCATGAACATGGCACCCAATGTGCGCAGGCATTATATTGGCGATGCTTTACGCTTAAAGCAAGTGCTCATAAGCTTGGTGCTCAATGCCATTAAGTTTACTCAAAAGGGTAAGGTGCATGTGCAAGTGAGCTTAGAGTGCGAAAATGAAGACTCCGCCATGCTTCTTTTTTCCATAGAGGATACGGGTATTGGGCTTTCACCAGAGCAAATGGAAACACTGTTCCAGCATTTTACTCAGGCAGACTTTTCCAGTACGCGTCGCTATGGCGGGTTGGGCCTAGGGTTAGCTCTTTGTAAGCACTTGATCGAGCTCATGGGAGGAGAAGTTTGGTGTACCAGCACATTGGGGCAAGGTTCTACTTTCCATGTTAAATGCCGCTTTGCTAAAGATCTTTCAGTGGAAAGTAAAAAAGTCTGCTCCTTCTCTGAGATACGCATTTTGGCGGCCATGCCTAACCCTGTGAGCTTTGCCACTTTGCAAGCCATGCTTAAACCCCTTGGTTTTACGTATTTGTGTTATGCCAATGATGGCATTGCTCTAAAAGAAAAGTCGCAAGCGCAACACGTTCCAGATATTATTTTCATGCATGAAGAGTTTCTCGAAGCGGCTTTTGTGGAAAAAACGCTTAGAGAAAATCCTGACTACCTCCATGGTATTCCCATTATTTATTATAGTAAGAATGGGGTAAAAGAAGGCGCACATGCGTTGCCAGACTGCTATACACTCATGGATAGCTTGGAACCGTCCACATTGTATGATGTGCTGATTTCTTTGTTGGGGCACCGTTTTGAAGCTGAGGCGACGCAAAACCAACAAGGCTTTGAAGAGCTCTTACGGGAACAGCACAGCGGTAAAAAAGTTCTTTTAGTGGAAGATAATGAGGTGAATCAGCTTATTGCTCAAGCCATTTTAGAGGAAGTGGGGCTGCAGGTAACTGTTGCCAATGATGGTATCGAAGGGTATGAGTGTATGCATAAAGATAGTTATGATTTGGTTATTATGGATATACAGATGCCGCGCATGGATGGCTTATGTGCCGCTAAGAAGATACGCGAGCACACTGAATTTGCACATATTCCCATCATTGCTTTAACGGCGCATGCCACGGATGAAGATAAAGAAAAAAGCCTCAATGCTGGCATGAATGCACATACTACCAAACCCATAGATCCGACAAAACTCTTTAAGATGCTTTTGTATTGGCTTTCCAAGGGAACGGATACAGAATAAGGCCCTGAATATGCATAGTAAAAAGCTGAGAAAGGATAAACTCTTTCCTCAGCTTTTTTTATATATGTGAAAATACGTGGAAACGTGTTTTCAGTGTTGATTGGCTAACTTTAGGACAGTTTTTCTTGTGCGTGAGTAGGCTTTATAAATCGTACTTTTGGAGTTTTCTATATAAAGTGGCAAGGCTCATGCCCAGTTTTTTGGCTACTTCTTGTTTTCCCCCTTTTAGGCCTGCATACTCTTGTAATATACATGAGATGTTTTCTTTTTCTGCCATTTCTTTATTGCTGAGGTGGGGTTGGTCGCTTTTTTCTGTATTTTGTTTATAATTATAGTGAGTTGAATGGCTATTTTGCAGGGATTGATTTGCTTCTTGCGTAAAGCGCGGCAGCATGATTTCTGAGGTAAGTACGCCATTTTCACATAAGCTTACGCCATATTCTACAAAGTTTTTTAGCTCGCGTACATTTCCTGGCCAAGAGTAATTATCGAAAAGGTTTTGCAAATTTGTGGAAATACGAAAAGGCTTTTGTAAAGTGCGACTAAATTGACGCAAAAAATATGCCGTAAGTAAGCTGATGTCTTCTTTTCTTTCGCGTAAAGGGGGGATATGTAGGGGGACAACATCGAGGCGAAAATATAAATCTTCGCGGAAAAGTCCTTGTTGCACCATGTGGCGTAAATTTTTATTGCTGGCAGCTATGACGCGAATGTCAATTTGCTGCTGTGCGTTGGCTCCCACGCGGCGCACGGTTCCTTCTTGTAAGCAACGCAATAGTTTTACTTGTAAGGCCAGAGGCATTTCTGAAATTTCATCCAAAAAGAGTGTGCCTTCGTGGGCTTCTTCCAAAAGGCCGCCACGCCCATGCTTATCAGCGCCGGAAAAAGCACCCCCTGCATAGCCAAAAAGCTCGCTCTCCATGAGGCTTTCGGGTATGGCACCGCAATTAATGGGGATAAAGGGTTTTGCTTTGCGTGTGCTATTATAATGTATGGCGCGGGCCACCACTTCCTTGCCTGTGCCGGATTCTCCTTGGATAAGTATGGTGCTATCACTGGGGGCAATTTTTAAAATTTTCTCTTTTAATGCTTCAATGGGGGCGCTTTTCCCTATGAGGTTTTGAAAGCAGAAAGTATTGGCGTCACGGATAGGTATGGATGCGTCCATTTCATGTTGCCAGGCAAATTGCACTAGATGTTTAAATAGTTCAAATGCTTGTTCTGCCTTTGAAAGAAGTTCTGCACGCTGGTGATGGGTGTGCGCCACAAATTGCACCACGGCAATGATTTTACCATCCACCAAAACAGGCCCTGTGAAGTTGGCAATATCCGCACAACCTTGGCGCTTAGAACAGCTTTTGCACACATCTTCACAGCCAGGGTTGAGCACATAGGAGCTTTCACCTGTGCGCAAACTGTAGCTTAGGGCATTATCTTCTTCTACTTTGGTGCCAAAGCGTTCTTCATAATGAGATGTACCACTCACGCAGACACCATGCTTATCCAGCACTAGAATTTCTGCATTGAGCAACTCTGCCAGGGGAATAATATATTTTTGTACATTGGCCCAGCGTTTTACAGCGTCTGCATGCTTGTGAGCCTTGGAAAAAGAAATGGAAGTCATAAAATAGCCTTGCGAAAAATGAGAATTGTGAGAATTTTTCTCACATAGTTTTGAGAAAATGACAAGAAATTTTTATTCTCACTCATGAGAATACATTCACGCTCTTGGCATATTCTCAAGAAATAAGTCCGAGCAAGGTTTTGTCACGGGCATGAGGCTAGAAAAGAGTCTTTTTTTCTTTTTACAATGAAAAACCTATAAAACATGCAATGGAGAGGAAAACTTGGCACGTTTACTGCTATAGAAAAATATCAAGGCGGCGAGAGAAGCATCTTGGCGCAGTATAACTTTTTTATAGGTGAACATAATGGACACACAGCTTATTGAAAAATATCTCGAAGTATTGCAAAGCGAACTCGTTCCATCCTTGGGATGCACTGAGCCCGCAGCCATAGCCTATGCTGGAGCAGTGGCTTGCCAGCATTTAGGTTCTTTTCCTGAAAAAATTCACGTGGCTTGCAGCGGGAATGTGGTGAAAAATGTTAAAGGTGTCACTGTTCCCCATTCCGGCGGAGAAAAGGGTATTGAAATCGCTGCTGTGCTTGGCACCATATGCGCAAAGCCCGAATTGAAATTGGAAATTCTTACATCCATTGATGATGCAGACGCAGCTCGTGGTCGTCAATTGGTGGCTCAAGGCTATTGCACAGTTTCCTTGTTGCGCGGCGTACCAGACTTACATATTGTACTGACAGCTCAAGGTCAAGGCCATGAAGTTATTGTGGAAATAGCCGGCGGTCATACGAATGTTGTGCGCTTAGAAAAAGATGGTCAAATTTTAGAAGGCGGTCCCTATATTCCGGGATTGGAAACTGTAGACACATCACGTGACTTTATGACCGTGAGCGGCATCATTGAATTTGCAGAAAATTGTCCCTTAGACCGTGTTGTGGATATCCTTGACCGCCAAATCGATTATAATACGCATATTTCAGAAGAAGGGCTCAGTGGCCATTATGGTGCCAATGTGGGGCGAAATCTTTTGAAAACACGCGGTAATGATATTCGTACACGCGCCAAAGCCGTGGCGGCGGCTGGGTCTGATGCGCGCATGAGTGGTTGTAGCTTACCTGTGGTCATTAACTCGGGCAGCGGCAATCAAGGGATGACGGTTTCTCTGCCCGTTATTGAATATGCCAAAGAGCTTAAAACTTCCAAAGAAACGTTGTACCGCGCCTTGGTGCTGAGCAATCTCATGGCAATTCACCAAAAATCTGGCATTGGCAAGCTTTCTGCCTATTGCGGTGCGGTGAGTGCCGCATGCGGTAGTGGTGCTGCCATAACATGGTTGCACGGTGGTAATGATGCACAAATTTCTGCCACCATCACCAATACACTTGCCAATGTTTCTGGCATAGTATGTGACGGGGCCAAGCCTTCATGTGCCGCAAAAATTGCCACTTCAGTGGATGCGGCCATTTTAGGCCATGACCTTGCCATGCAAAGCGAAGAATTTCATGAAGGTGAGGGTATTGTAAAAGATACCGTGGAAAATACCATTCATAGCGTGGGGCGTCTTGCGCGCATAGGTATGCGCTCCACCGATGAAGAGGTCTTGCATATTATGTTGGAAGACTCTTCAACTCCCATGGCATAAGAATGGAAGGTACTTTTTTTTATGGAAAGTACCTTCACTTTTATGGTAGAAGGTCCCATGGCATATCAATGGGATATGTAGAAAACGAAAAATGGTAGATCCGTTTTTTGTAACATTTTTTCAAGGAGTGAACACATGCGTCGTTTTTTGGTAGCAGCTTTTAGTGTAGCTGCTTTATTGGTAAGCACACCGCTTATGGCTGCAGATTTCCCTGCAAAAGATATTAAAGTAATTGTACCTTTTTCACCTGGTGGTGGTGTGGATGTTACCGTGCGTATGCTCAGTGAAGTAGCTCCTAAGTACCTGGGTGGCAAAAATATTATTGTGGAAAACATGCCTGGCGGCGGTGCCCTTATTGGTCAAGCCACTGGAGCTAAAGCCCGCCCCGATGGCTATACCATGTTAGCGTATACAAGCTCCGTGGTTTCCAATCCTATTTTTAAATCTGCTCCTTTTAAGCATACAGATTTTACTCCCATCATCATGTACTGCTTTGACCCAGAAGTTCTTGTGGTGCCAGCCAATTCTCCTTACAAAACCTTGAAGGACTTTTTAGAAGCTTCTAAAAAAGAGCGCATTAGCATGGCCACTCCTGGTCATTCCACATCGCATCATATTGCTGCTTTGATGGCTGAAAAGCATTTTACCACAAAGTTTAACTATATTCACAACTCTTCCTCTGCACAACAAGTGACCCAACTCTTGGGCGGACATGTGCAATCTGCCATGATGGCCTATGGTGAAGTGACAAGCTATATTAAAGACGGCTCTTTGCGCGTGCTTGGTATGATGTCTGACTCCACCTATGCCGGAGCTGAAGCCATTGAGCGTTTTTCCTCTGCAGGCTTTACGACAGAGTGGGGCGCCTTCCGTGGTTTAGCTGTGCCTGTTAAAACACCTAAGGAAGTTGTGAGCGCATTGAGCGATGCGTTTGTGAGTATGAGTAAAGATCCTGCCTTTGTAAAACGCATGGAAGAGGCTGGCTTTCCTTTGGTGGTGCTAGGTTCTGAAGACTTTACAAAGTATGCCAACGAAAATGCCAAAATTCTTTTGGAAATGAAACCCATTTTACAAGCAAAATAATGTATTTTCTACCGTATCTGTTTTGATTCAAGGCAGATACGGTAGTCATATCATGCCGATTATGTGCATTGTGCATCAATGCAAGCCTTTTTCTATGACCTTTTACAACCAAGAGAGGTGCTTTCATGGTTAACTGGAAACAGGATGTGGTTCTTTCCCTTGTCCTGCTTATACTTTCTGGAATTTTTTATTACGCAGCTCTTGGTTACCCTGAAGATGTGGCTTTATTCCCTTCTTATTTATCTCCGCTTTTAGGTTTTCTTTCTCTTCTATTACTATTCTCTGCTTTACGCCGTCGCCATGCGGATCAAGGGCAAGCCTTTTCCTGGCAGAAGTATAAAAAAATTGCTTTGGTGGCAGCATTTGTTTTTGTGTATGCTTTAGCCCTCGTGTATGTGGGCTACATAAGTGCTAGCATTGTATTGGTGGGCTTATTTTTTCTTTGTATGCATTATACCAATAGAGCCTTGGCGCTCATCATAGCTGTGGGTGCTGCCGTGCTGGCGTATACGCTTTTTGCTGTGATTTTAGAAGTGCCTCTTCCCACAGGTCTATTCTTTTCTGCCGAGTAAGGCACGCCTACCAATGAAATTTATGGAGAAAGAGTTTGTTCATGGATAGTATCTTATTGTCACAGTTTTTAACGGTGTTTACGCCGGATATATTTTTGATGTTGGCCTTTGGCGTATTATTGGGGCTTGTGGTGGGAGCCATTCCTGGTCTTAATGATACCATTACTTTGGCCGTGCTTGTGCCGGTGACTTTTTCCATGTCGCCTGATTACGCTTTTGCTTTGCTGGTGGGTGTGTATTGCGCCGCATGCTATGGCGGTTCTATTCCTGCCATTTTGTTAAAAATCCCCGGTACGGCGTCTTCAGTGGTGACCACCAATGATGGCTACCCCATGGCGCAGCAAGGAAAAGCCGGTCTTGCGCTGGGCATTTCCACCATCAGCTCTGTGGTGGGTGGCATCACCAGTGCCTTGGTTCTCATGTTTTTTGCCCCCGTTTTGGCAGGCTATGCTTTACGCTTTGGCCCGCCCGAATATTTTGCTTTGGCTATTTTGGGGCTTTCCACCGTGGCAGGTATGTCCGGTAAAAATATGCTGAAAAACCTCATTGTGTGTGTACTGGGTTTGCTCTTATCCACCATTGGCACCAGTCCACAAACGGGATACCCGCGCTTTACCATGGGCTCTTTTACTTTATTTGAAGGCATCCCTTTGGTGCCCATGCTCATAGGTCTTTTTGGTATTTCTTCTGTTTTTCATATGATTGTAAAGATAAGCGAGTCTAAAGACACTGCCTATGCTTTGCCGGACATTGGGCGTACCTTGCCGCCTGCATCTTTACTTTTGGCTTTATTACCGCTTATTTTCATAAGCAGTGCCATTGGTACTGTGGTGGGTATTATCCCCGGTGCCGGCATGCTCATGGCCATTTATCTGGCCTATGACTATGCGCGTGCACGCTATAAGCATCTCCCCTTTGGCACGGGAGTACCTCACGGCATTGCCGCACCGGAAGCGGCCAACAATGCTGTGGTGGCTGGATCCATGGTGCCTTTATTGGCTCTTGGTGTGCCTGGTAATTCCACATCGGCCTTATTCTTGGGCGCACTTATGATTCAAGGTTTGCGTCCTGGGCCGGCGTTGTTTAACGAAAGCCCCGATGTGGCGTATTTTATCATCGTCGCTTTTTTTGTGGCCAATATCATCATGGGGCCTTTGGGCTTAGCCCTTGGGCGTGGCATAGCCAAGATTATTTTTAAAATTTCACAAGTGATTTTAGCCGGTGTTATTATTTTGTTATGTGTGACCGGCGCATATTCGGTGGGGAACTCTGCTGAATATATTTGGATTGCCTTAGCCTTTGGTGTCATTGGCTTTATCATGGATAAAATGCACTTGCCGCAAGCTCCTTTGGTGCTGGCATTGATTTTGGGCCCCATGATGGAAACGGGCTTTGAGCAAAGTTTAGTGCTTTCCAATGGCTCCTTCGCCATATTTGCCACGCGACCCATTAGCGCCGTGATGCTGTTTATTGCTTTGATTTTTTCCTTGGTGCCTGTGTTTGGTCATGTGAAAGAATTTTTCCAAAATCGTAAACAAAATAGAGAACACAATGCCTAGTATTGCACAAGAACTTGGTAATTGGATTGCCCATCTTCGTTTGGAAGATTTTCCGCAAGATGTGACTGAAAAAGCCCGCGGATGCTATTTAGATTGGCTAGGCTCTGCCTTTGCCGGTGCCGTGCATCCCACGGCAGATAAATATGTGGCCATGGCGCAAGTTATGGCAGGGGATGGAAAGCATGCAGTGGTGGGGCGCAAGGAAGCATTTCCCTTATTGACGGCTGTTTTTGTGAACGGAGCCTTGGGACATATTGCCGAAACCGATGATGGGCATCGCATGTCCATTTTACATCCTGGCTCTGTGGTTTTTCCCGTGGTGCAAGCCTTGGCCCCGCAGGCACAAGATCCCGGCAGGGCTTTCATGGAAGGAGCCGTGGCTGGTTATGAATTGGTTATTCGCGTGGGTGAAGCCTTGGGGAAAGAACACTATGCCACATGGCATACCTCTGCCACTGCCGGAGTGTTTGGCGCGGCGGCGGCTGCGGCAAAAATTTTGCAATTAACGCCTGAACAATGCATGTACGCCCTTGGGCATGCCGGCACACAGGCGGCAGGATTGTGGCAATTTTTGGAAGATGGCTGTCTTGATGCTAAACCTTTGCACCCTGCCAAGGCGGCCATGGAAGGGCTCATGGCGGCTTTATTGGCACAGCAAAATGTGGCAGGAGCACAGCATATCTTCGAAGGGCCCAAAGGGGTTCTAGCCAACTTAGGACGTGGACCTTTGCCGGAAAAGCTCACCGAAAATTTGGGCACTGCGTATAAAATTTTGGAATCTAACTTTAAGATGTATCCCACTTGCGGGCAAACGCATTCCATGATTGACGCTTTGGCCAAACTCATGGATGAGCATAAGGTGCAAGCAGAGCATATGGAAAGCATAAAGGTGTTTTTATACGCTAGAGCCAAAGAAATCGCCGGTCTTGCCCATCCTAAAACCTTGGAAGAAGCCAAGTTCAGCATACCTTTTTGCTTGGCCCATTATGCACGTTTTGGCGGTATACCTTTTGTGGGATTGACGCAAGAACATGTGCTGGATGCAACTACCAAAGAGCTCATGGCAAAGGTAGAGCTTATTTTTGATGCAGAAATGGACGCTGGTTTTCCGGCGGCGCGCCCATGTATAGTGGAGCTTATGCTCAAAGACGGTACCGCGGTGCGCACCATGAATAAATTTCGTAAGGGCGATCCCGAAAATCCAGCAAGCTATGCAGATTTGGCAATAAAATTTCGCCAACTGGCTTCACTGGCCATGGATGACACGGCAAGCGAAGCTTTTATTACAGCCATTGAGGCTTTACCCCACGGTCAAGGCATTCCCAGCATTGTCAGTGTCGGTAAGGCATAATTTTTTAACCCCTCATTTATGTAAAGGAACATAGCATGTCTGAGAATGCTCACATCATCGACTCTCCCTATTACAAACATATTTATAGCACCGATGAAATGCGCGAAGTTTTTGATGCGCGTCGTCGTTATGGGCGCTGGTTGGATATAGAAATACGCTTGGCGCGTGTGCAAGCAGATCTTGGCGTTATTCCGCAAGAAGCTGCGCAAGAAATAGCCAAAAAAGCCAAATTGGAACTCTTGGACGAAGCCTTTATTTTGCAAGACTTGGAAGCCACAGGCCATAGCCTCATGCCTTTGCTTAAGGCTGTGCAAAAGGTGTGTGACAATGGTTACGGTGAATACATTCACTTTGGGCCCACCACACAAGACATTCAAGACACATGCACTGTGCTTGAAATGCGCGATGCACTTGCCATTATCATGCGTGATCTTGTGCGCGCGGAGAAAGTGCTTTTGCCTTTGGCAGAACAATACAAAGCTCTGCCCATGGTGGGGCGCACCCACAATCAGCATGGCCTTCCCATCACATTGGGTTTAAAATTTGCCGGCTGGGCCGCTGAGGTGCGTCGTGATATTGAGCGCCTTAAGGATATGAAAAAACGTATCTTTATTATTATGCTGCACGGCGGCACAGGCACCATGGCTGGTCTTGGAGACAAAGCCATGGCCACAGCCAAAGCCTTGGCAGACGATTTGCAATTAACTTTACCTCCCACAGGTTGGGGCTCTTCGCGTGATAATATTGCGGAATATCAGTGCATTCTTGGTATCATTGGTGGCACCGTTGCACGCATTTGTAATGAAATTTATCAATTGTCGCGCTCTGAAATTTGGGAATTGCATGAGCCTTTTGGTGCGGACTATGTGGGCTCTTCCACCATGGCGCATAAGCGCAATGCGGAAAAGTGCTCCATGAATGTGGCTGTATGTCGCATAGTTATGAATAATACTTCCCTTGGTTTACAAGGCATGATGGCAGAGCATGAGCGTGATACAAGATCATGGCGCATGGATTGGCATAGCATTGCTGAGTCTTCGGTGCTCATAGCACGTGCTTTGGCAAATTTAAACCTCATTTTAGAAGGCTTAGATATTAGCGAAGAAGCCATCACCAAGAATCTTGATTGCTTGCGCGGGCTATTGTTCTCTGAAGCGGTAATGTTCCACTTGGCTGCCAAGGTGGGTAAGCTCACGGCGCATCATATGGTGCACGGAGCCGCCATGCGCGCACAACGCGAACTCATTTCCTTTAAGCAAGCTTTATTAGAAGATGCTGAGGTGGCTAAGCATACCACCGCTGAAGAGCTGGATGCTGTCATGGACTATACGCGTCATATTGGAACTTCTGTGGAACAAGTGCAACTTGTGGTGGAAGAAGCCCAACGCCTTGGCGTCACAGATAAGTAGCATAGATTTAAGCGTTCCAACGAAAGATATGACGCTTGTTAAAGATCTAAACGACACATGCCATTTTACTACATATAGATTACGAGGTGTATCATGCCTGCACATATAATGAATTCAGATTTTTATAGAAACTCTTGGGGTACAGCAGAGATGCGTACCATTTTTGCCGATGAAACACGTTTTAACCGTTGGCTACGCGTAGAAGCGGCCTTGGCTCGCGTACAAGGAGAGCTTGGCATCATTGGAAAGGATACCGCCGCTGAAATCGACGCCAAGGCACATATTGAAAATATTGACCTTGCTTACTTGCAAGAGCAATTACCGCAAACGGGGCACACGCTTATGCCTTTATTACGTCAATTGCAAAAGGCCTGTTCTGGAAATCACGGGCAGTATATTCACTACGGTGTTGCAACGCAAGATATTGAAGACACAGGTCTTGTGTTGGAAATACGCGATGCGTATAAGGTTATTTTCCGCGATGTATTGAAGATGGAAGAGCATCTTATGACCTTGGCTTTGCGTTATAGAGATTTGCCAAGCATGGGACGCTCCCACGTACAGCATGGCAATCCCATCACCTTGGGTGCCAAATTTGCCACCATGCTTGCTGAGGTGCGCCGCAATATTGAACGCATGAAAGAAGCTAAAAAACGTCTTTTCATGTGTTTGTTGCATGGCGGTGTGGGCTCTCAAGCGGGCCTTGGTGAAAAAGCTTTGGAAATAACAAAGCTGTTTGCCAAAGAGCTTGATTTGGATGTGCCGCCCACATCATGGGCCATGAGCCGTGACACTGTGGCAGAATATCAAGTGCTTTTGGCCTATGTGTGTGGTACTATCTCTCGCATAGCCAATGAAATTTATCAACTCTCTCGCACGGAAATTCTTGAATTACATGAGCCGCTTGGTGAAAATTATGTGGGTTCTTCCACCATGCCGCATAAGCGCAATGCAGAGGTTTCTGAGTTTATCGTAAACCTTTGCCGCATTGTGACCACCAACGCGCAACTTGGTTTCCAAGGTATGATGAGTGAACATGAGCGCGATGCACGTGCTTGGCGTTTGGATTGGCATGGCATACCTGAGAGTAGCTTGCTGACGGCCAAAGCTCTTGGTGCCATAAACTTTCTCTTGAGTGACTTACAAGTGTACGAAGATAATATTGCTCGCAATATTAATGTGCTTGCAGGTCAAGTGGCGGCAGAGCGTCTTTTATTGGCTGCCGGCAAAAAAATTGGCAAGCAAAAGGCCCACCAACTGGTGCTTGAAGCGTGCAATGCCACACGTGAGCAGGATATTCCCTTGCGTGATGGACTTACCAATGCAGAATTACGTGGGTGCTTTACTGAAGAAGAGCTGGATTCTATTTTTGATCTTTCCACCTATGTGGGCACATGCCCAGATCAAGTGGATGCGGCCATTGCTTTTAGTAAACAATGCTCAGTGAATGATAAAGAGTATTTATAATAATATATTAGATAGGAGAATGACGCGCAAGCGTAAACCATGACCTTAGAAATACAAAGCTTGAACTTTTTTCGTTTGGAAAGGGTTCAAGCTTTTTTTTGGGTGTAGTTTTTTGGGTAGGCGGTATATACGAAAACATCTCCTAACCGACATGGCATTGCGGTTAGGAGATGTAGGTAAAGCAGA
>CAYJHD010000024.1:0-34200 GCA_964370015.1 uncultured Desulfovibrionaceae bacterium
ACATCATGAATAGAAGGTCTTTTTTGAAAGCAGCAGCTCTTGTGGGCGTAAGCTCCGGTTTAATGGCAACACAGCTTATTTCTCCTGCCAATGTACTCGCGGCGAAAGCTCCATCATCTAAAATGAGAATTGGTATTTTTATGTTCGATGATGTGGAAGTGCTAGATTTTGCAGGGCCTTTTGAGGTTTTTTCCATTCCTTTTAAGCAAAGCTATGAGGATAAAATTTTTGATGTTGTAACTATTAGTGAAACAGGCAAGTTAATAAAAGCTACCAATGGCTTACAAGTGCAGCCCGATTATAGCTTTGCCACCATGCCTCCCGTGGATGTTTTGATTATTCCTGGAGGCGAAGGTTCACGTACCCAAGAAAAAAATCCCAAGGCCATAGCTTGGATACAAGAGCAATTCCCTAAAGTGGAAATTATGGCATCGGTATGCACAGGCGCATTTTTACTGGGTAAAGCAGGCCTTTTAGACGGAAAAAATGCCACCACACATAGAGAGCGCACAGACCGTTTAGAAAAACTCTTTCCAGCGTGCAAAGTGCAAAGAAATGTAAAATTTGTGGATGAAGGAAAAATAATCACGTCTGCCGGTATATCGGCAGGAATCAATATGTCTTTTCACTTGGTCAAAAAACTTGCCGGTCTTGAGGCCGCCAAAGCCACGGCACACATTATGGAATATGACATTGTCTTAGATTAAGGCATAAAAGGAAAATTTTATGTTAAAGATACTTATAAGTACTTTGTGCATGGCACTGCTTTTGATTTCTTCTAATTCCTTTGCTGTGCAAGCGCAGAAACAGGACAGTGTGAAAATTATTGATACAACACTATTACAAGACATTATAGCTTTTCATAAAGTGCATGACCACTTGGTAACAGCAGGGCTACCTACTCCTGAGCAATTTATGAAAGCCAAGGAAGCTGGCGTGGAGGTTGTTATCAACGTTATCCCTCCTTTACGAGCAGAACCACAACCTAATCTTGCTGCCATTTATAATGCTGGTCTTGTGTACTTCAATATTCCCTTTGACACCGAAAATCCCATAGTGGCCATGGAAGCCTTCATTGCCACCATGAATCAGCTAAAAGGGAAAAATACTCTCATTCACTGCGCAGCCAATTGGCGTGTGTCTTTCTTGATGGATTTTTACTATCAGATAACCACGGGAAAAGTGAATAAGAATGCCTTGCTGTCGGGTCTTCCCGTAAAAGACATTATGGAAAAATATGCAAGACTTGCTTCGTTCATCACCACAGTAGAGGCGCATTACAACGTCAAAATCGCACGCTAACAAGCGACTAAGCGTCTACCATTTTAACAAAAGAATAAGGAATAAAAATGTCTATAGCCATCGACACAAGTAAGTTACAGCACTTCAAGGCTTTTCATAAAGTGCATGACCAGCTCATCACGTGCGGTTTTCCTCAGCCGGAATATTTCGCTCTAGCCAAGAAGGCTGGAGTGGAAGTGGTAATAAATGTCATATCTCCTCTTAGCCCTGAAGAACAACCTAATATAGCAGCTATTTATAATGCAGGGCTCATTTATTTTTCCATCCCCTACGATATTGCAAACCCTATCGTTTCCTTGGAAGCTTTTATTGCCACCATGAATCAACTACAAGATAAAAATGTACTTGTATTTTGCTCACATAATTGGAGAGCATCGTTCATGCTTGATGCGTATTATCAAATTACAACGCATACAATTAATGAAAATGCTTTGAATCCCCATATTGATGTTGCAGGAATCATAGAAGAATACCCCATACCATCACAATATGTGTTGGATGTGGAAAAGCATTATAACATTAAAATCAATAGATAACGTTCGTATATACTTGAAAATGAAAAGCCATTGCTCGACGATGGCTTTTTTTGTAAATTCAACATGCTCATTTGTCACAAATCCACAATTTCTCACTTGTTTTTTTCCCACATAACCTTATGTAATAGATAGAATGCTTTGCATGTACAGTAAGGATATTTTTTGAGGTAAACATGGATAATCATTATAAAGAGCTGTCTTCCCTAGCTTTTGCGTCAATGCATAAAGAAGATGTCATACACACCATATTGCACTACTTGAAGACAAAAATTCCCTTTGATATTTTCCGTGCTTCTGTGGCCAATGTTAATGATAACAGCATTGTAAACTTCATTAATTACGAAAGTGAACTTTCTGACGCTCCTGTATTTTACAGCCTAAAAAATCATTCTCTTATGGAAATGCTTGAAGGCTTGTATGGAAAAGATTTTTCCCAAGTCCATTGGAAAAGCCATGCTAAATCTGAGCATCCCGGCACTAAGAAATCTTCTCACAACAAAAGATTTTCGTCTTCCATTTCCTTATGTATAGACGTAAACCCTGAACAAAAAACATATACATACATTCGATTTTCTTCCTATAAAAGTAATGCATACTCACAAGGTGATGCTGAATTCTTAAAAGAGCTGCGCCCCGTACTTCAAGAGAGCATATGCGCCTATTATACAGCGTATCCGGAGGCGGCACTGCATGTGTCCTTACAAGGAGCTTTGCCAAGTAATCATTTAGACCAGTTAAAAATGTGCCCTGAACTACGAAATGTGGTGAAGCAGATACAAATAATTTCCAATTATGACAGCACCGTTCTATTACAAGGCCCTACAGGCAGCGGCAAAGAGCTTGTGGCAGGAAGTATTCATGCACTTTCCTCGCGCAAAGACAAACCTTTTATCGCTGTGAATTGTGGCGCTATCGCTGAATCCCTCATGGAAAGTGAGCTCTTTGGCAGTGAAAAAGGGGCATACACATCTTCGGTGCAAACGCACAAAGGCTATTTTGAGCAAGCCCATAAAGGAACTCTTTATTTAGATGAAATTGGCGAGCTTACAAAAAACGCTCAAAAGCGTCTTTTACGTGTATTAGAAAATCACTCCATCCAAAGAGTGGGCGGAGAAAAAACTTTTAAATTAGATATTCGCATTATAGCCGCTACCCATCGAGATTTATATCAAATGGTAGTAGATGGCACATTTCGAGAAGATTTATATTACAGGCTCCATGTCTATCCCATCATCATAAAAGGCTTATCAGCCAGAAAGAAGGACATCCCCATTCTTGTAGAGTATTTCCGAAAGATTTACCTTGTAAAGTTCAACATAAAAAAAGCTCCAAAAATCACCTATGCCACACTAAACTTTCTGACAGAATACCCTTGGCATGGCAATGTGCGTCAACTTCGCTATGCCGTTGAACGAGCAATAATTCATGCAGTAGAAATGGGCAAAAATGAATTGGATTTTTCCTTTTTACATGCGCAAACGCCGTCAGTAGTTGGCAATACTCTATGTTATAATAAAAATGTCTTGCACCTTAAAGAAATTCAAGATGCTCTTGTGCAATGTCATGGTAAAATTCAAGGCAAAAATAGCGTAAGTGAGCTCCTTCAAATGCACCCGTCTACCTTACGTTCACGCATGAAAGCTCTTGGTATTGCTTTTCAAAGTTCCAAAAGGAAAAATAAATAAGGAAAGTAGCACATAGGATACGGTATATTCTGAAAATCATAACTTCATTAAATATAAAAATTCCACACAGTCTATCAAGCAGCAACGCCCCATAGCATATGATTATTTATCACGAAACCCTTGCTCTAAAGTGATAAAATAATACTTTTCCTGAAGCTCAGTTCGTAACTCTTCCTCGCTGGGCAAGTACAACTTATACTTAGAAGCGAAAATCTGCTTTTGATGTTCGGGCAAGGTGAATTTTACCACGGCATCATTTTTATCAGCACACAGCACTATGCCGATGGGCGGTGTGTCGCCTTCGTTCATGAGTTCACGCTCATAAAAATTCACATACATTTGCATTTGCCCTAAATCCTGATGCGTTAATTCACCCAGTTTAAGGTCAATAAGCACAAAGCATTTCAAGATATAGTTATAAAATACCAAGTCGATGTAAAAATGCTTGTTATCAAAGGAAATACGCTTTTGCCTCGCCACAAAGGAAAAACCATTGCCAAGCTCAAGCAAGAAGTTTTGTAAGTGACTCACAAGACCTTGCTCAAGATCTTTTTCTAAGAAGTGCGTACCTTGCGGCAAGCCTACAAATTCAAGTACATAGGGGTCTTTGATAATATCAGTGACTTGCCTTGACTGTGGTTCGAGCGTATGTATTTCTTGAGCAACCATTTCCTTATTTTGACTGGAGACAATGCGCTCATAGTAAAATGTTGTTACTTGCCTTTCAAGTTGCCTTACACTCCAATTGGCTTTGGCGCATTCGTCTTCATAAAACTTACGAGCCTGCTCATTTTCAACACGCATGAGTAAGCGATAATGCGACCATGTCAATTGGTCACACAGTGTGTGGCCAATTGGAAAAGTCAAATAAAACTGGCGCATATATTTTAAATTTGTAGCCGTAAAGCCCTTGCCAAAGTCTTTCGTAAGCTCTTTGGATAAATTCTTCAAAAGCTGTGTGCCATATTCCGCCTTGGCTTCACCGCCTTGCCGCTCTACGATAAGCTTACCCACTTGCCAATAGGCTTGCACCATGGCGGTATTGGCAGTTTTGTACACCACATTGCGAGCGGCTTGCAAAACCTCTTTAATTTCATGATATAAAGACACATCTATGGTCATAGCGACTCCTAAAAATAACTTTAATAAACAAAACTTACTCTTTACCTATTCTCGTAACATGGTTGGTAATCACCTCTAATATTTTATTATAAATTGGAGACCTAGAGAAAATACTTTCGTTAAGTTCCTCTACCAGTAAAGGGGCTTTCTCCAATGTTTTTTGGCATATTATATCCACCCTTTTCAAAATAAAATCTTCCCTAAATCCTGTAATAGTGGATAATTTTGCAAAATTCGCTCTTGTTACTTGAGCCATAAAATAGTTTTGACTCATAAGCTTCATGGCCATTTTAGCTTTAGGATAGTGCGGCATATAAATTACCGTAGACATAAGGTCATAACACGGCGCAAGGAAAGGCTTTTTGCCTTGATAGATGATAGAAAAATTCTTTGCATGGGCATCGGTGTTACCAATGAGATAATTAAAAATAACCATATCTAAAAAAATTCTTTTATCAATACCGCTTACACCTGCTTCTTGTAAAAGAAGAAAACAATCCATAAGTGAAGGGCCGCCATCACTTTGATATTTAGTATCTGGAGCTATCCCTAAAGCTTGGCAAAAATCCTCTTGATGCACTCTTAAAGTTGTTTCATTTTTAATTATTCTGTCATATCTATTAACACAATAAAATATTTTATCTTTTACATGCAACAACTTCACGTCAGGAGTGGGTAGACCTACGGCCTTTGCAAGCAACATACAAAAATATTCATTGTGGCAGCTTTGGGGTAAATCATTTATTTCGGGCTTAAAAATATGCGTTGAAGGCGTACCGTGCAAGGGCAAGGCAACTCGACCATCCACAAGGCAAGCAATGAGCTTATCCTGCGCTCCTGCACCTGACACTCTAAAGCCATCATCCCCAAAGTATAGTGGCCGTTGCTGTAGACTGGTAAGTATTACATACGATTCTTCAATGGTCTTATGGTCAAACGAAGTCTGTTGCGATGCTTGAAAAGCTATTTCAGATGAATAAATTTCAATGGAACCAGCACAGTCTCCACCCAGCTCTTCAAGCAAGGCATATGTATTTTTACTACTTACCTTATGAGCTTTAGCAATGACACTTTTAGCATGACCTTCTGGCAGTAAGCCTTGAAAGAAGGCCTCAGAAAGATTACTTGAAAAAATATTTTCTTGTAAGGGCAAAGAATTAGACAAAGCACGAGCATGTATATTTGCAAGATAATTCGTATCATATTGAAACGCTATCTTACCCCGTGCTGTAACAATATGCCCTGCAAGGATTTTTTCAAAATATACAAACAATTTTTTTGACATTATTTATCATCCCATTTGCCTTTTATGAATAAAGACAAACCCAGTGCATTAAGGACAAGTAATGTTTTTTCTAACTGTATAGTAGGTTTACCACTTTCAAGCTCACTAATAAAACGCCGTCCAGTGCCTGACAACCCAGCTAAATCATCTTGAGTTAAACCTTGTGCCTTACGTTCATCTCTAATGGTTTGTCCAATGTCCTCGGTTTTTTTCAAAGCTTGCATAAAACCTCCTTGCTACCGTTCGGGAATAACATAAGCATTTTTTGATGGTGGGTCAACAAATGCTCCCGAGCGGTATAAAAAACAAATCTTAAAGCTTCGAAAAAATCAAATATACCCGTTCGGGAGCAATTACTTTTTTCCAAGGAGAATATCCGCTGCCGCATTGCTTGCCGCCGCAAGAGCTTCAGGCAAGAATTGACCGTATTTCTTCTTGGTGAAATTGGCATCCTTATGCGTGAGCATTTCGGCAATCATATCTAGGGTAAATTTGCCACTATTGGCTAAGGTCACGGCGAAGTGATGCCGCAAGCCATGAAAGGGACGAAATTTGACAGGAAGCTCAGCGGCGGCCTTAAATCTGTCTACCGAGCTACAATCCACACGTTGCCCCCCATTGCGCCCAGGAAAGATATATGGGCTATCTGGAAGGTGCGTGTCCCGCCATTCCTTTTGCTCCTCGATGATTTTCTCAGCAAGAGAGCTCATGCCGATGGACACAGTTTTTTTGCCCTTGGGGTCTTTAATTTTAATAAGCTTCATTTGGCTGTCTATGTCTTCATCCTTAAGCTTAAACATCTCCCCACGGCGCATACCTGTGAAGAAAGCAAGCAAAAGCATATTGGCCACATCCCGTGCCGGCCACGCCTTAGCCGTAGCTAAAAAGCGCTGTGTTTCTTCTGGGGTAAGATATTCCACAACCTCATTGTCTTTGATGGGCATTTCAATATTAAAAGAGAGTGCTGGGCAACGATTGGTCTTATAACCAAAATTAATAATACGCCGCAAAAGCTCCAAGACGTTCCAGAGCGTCCCCGGCTTATGCTCAGAGAATTTCTTATTCACTTGCTCTATGTGTTGCGGCGTAATCTGCGAAATGGTCAACTTGTCAAACATGGGGGAAAGATGTTTGATATAGCGATTTTTATCAGTCACAATGCCCTTGAGCGTTGCCCCTTTCACCTCAAAATAAATGGCGGCAACCTCACCAAAGGTCTTGTCCTTTTCTAGCTTCTCTTGACGAATTTCCTTGGCGGTTTTGACGGTTTCACCGTGACGCACGGCTTTTACCCGCTCGGCTCGGATTTCACTAGCAACGGCAGCGCTATAGCCTTCTGAGATTCTGCCTACCTTCTCCCAAACCACACGTTTACCGTTTCTGTAGCTCACATAAAAACAAAGGTCAGGCTTTCCCTTATACACTTCATTGGTTTCATACACATACACCCCTGCCCAGTTTTTGGGATGATATCTTTTGTACGTGCTCGACATTTGACGCTCCTAAAAATTGTTAGTAATGTAACACAACTCACTTAGACAATATGATTTCAGCAAGTTACAAGCTCATTTTTACTAACACATTACTAACACGATGATAAAAGTACGTCAAATTACAT
Source organism: uncultured Desulfovibrionaceae bacterium (assembly GCA_964370015.1). GTDB lineage: Bacteria > Desulfobacterota > Desulfovibrionia > Desulfovibrionales > Desulfovibrionaceae > CAYJAD01. The sequence continues at coordinate 7,549 of CAYJHD010000024.1, forward strand.
AAAGCCATATAAAAGACCAAATTCACATAACCAATTTAAAATAAAAGAAAATAAAACCAGATAAAGTTACATAAAACCCTATAAAACACCGTCTTAAAGTGCTCATAACCCGAAGGTCGTAGGTTCAAATCCTGCCCCCGCAACCAAGAAAATCAAGCCCTTACGGTGAAAACTGTAAGGGCTTTTTCTGTATTTAATTAATTAATGGGTATTATAGGTACTACATAGGTACTACATAGTATATTAGCAGGGATTCACCCCCTCTTCTTCACGCCCCACCTACATATATATGTAGTACCTATTTCACGTTGTAGGTACTACATGGCACTCTGAGAGCCACAACCCCTATTGGAAGCTCACACCGCCCCCTACGTCCCCAAAAGGGAGCAACAACAACTACACCATCTCAAGCTCGAATTCGGATTCATTATCTACTGCAGCACTAATGCATGGGGTGTTGGTGGTGTGTAATCTTCCCGTAAAATAGTACAAGTCAAAATTAGAGATTTCTGGCAAACTACTTCTGGGAGGAAGCTATGAAGAAATCTCGTTTTACAGAACATCAAATTATTAAGATTTTAAAAGAGGTAGAAGCAGGACGTACCGCCAAAGACGTGTGCCGTGAACATGGCATAAGCAACGCGACTTTTTACAATTGGAAAAGTAAATATGGTGGCATGGAAGCCTCTGATATAAAGCGGATTCGTGACTTAGAATATGAAAATTCACGCCTTAAACAAATGTTTGCCAACTTAAGTCTTGAAAACATGGCATTAAAGGCTGTTATCGAAAAAAAGCTTTAAAGCCAGCTGAGAAGCGTAACGTTGTTCTTTTTGCCCATGAAGAATTTGGTCTTTCAATAAGTAAAGGCTGTTTAGCCTTAAAATTAAGCAGGACAACCTTCAACTATGTGGCAAAACCTAGGGATGATATGCCATTAGTGCAGGCGCTTCTTGATCTGGCTGAGCGATTTCCGCGATATGGCTTTGAAAAGTGCTTTGCTGTGCTGCGCCGTGAAGGACATACATGGAACCACAAGCGTGTATATCGCGTATACAAGCAACTGGCTCTCCATTTGCGCCGTAAGGGGAAAAAGCGGTTACCTTCACGGGCACCAGTGATACTTGAAAAACAGTTAACAGCCAATAAATGTTGGTCGTTAGATTTTATGAGCGACGCTCTTTTGAGTCCAACAATCCTCGTTTTTCAAAGCTTGTGCAAACCTTTCTTGCTACCGACAAGGTGCAACAGAGACAAATATATAAAAGAGGCAATATATACACTTTGTCAAAAACATGCCACTACCCACTGTACACTTTCTATAAAGTGGTAATTTATGTTTCTTTACCCCCTTTCTCTAAAAAAATATATACGAGGAAAAAATGATTGGATTTTTACACCATGCAGATAAAAATGAATGCACGAAATTACTAGAAGAATTTTACGAAACCGATGCCGTTTGTCATAAAATTCCCAAAGAATACATCGACAGTACCATTGATTTTGCACTTAGCGATGCCCCGTTTAACAAAATAATCATTTGTAAATTTGAAGATAACTATGCGGGGTTTTGCCATATATCCTTTACCTATTCGTGCGAAGCCGGCGGCATGGTACTCCTCATTGAGGAAATATATATTAGGGACACATTCAAAGGCAAAGGGCTGGGCACGGCTATTTTTAAGTTTATACGCAGCGAATTCGATGGCAAAGTAAAACGCTACAGATTGGAAGTTACAGACACCAACGCCTCTGCAATAAAGCTCTATGAGCGCTTAGGCTTTGAAATTTTACCGTACAAACAAATGATACTAGACATCTAAAACATATCCCCCTTTAACAGCCTATAATAAAGTAAGAATACAATGATAAAACTACTACTTTCCAGTGTCGTCATGTTGCTTTGCATTTATCCCTTAGCCAAAGCAAGAAAAAATATTATCACCGAAAATGAACTTTATGGCATATTTCTCGGGAATTATATTTTCTTTGTGCATTATCTCCTTATTATAACCCTTATTCTTTGTGCCATTCACTACCTTGCTTTTCCCATACAAAAAAAAGCACTACTTATAATTATACCTCTCGCATTGGTTTGCATTGGCAGTATTGGCTACTATAACTACAGAAATCCAGCCATAACCAGTACGCATATTACGCTTCATAAAAAATCAGACCTCGAAAGCATTAAAATTGCTTTTGTTGCGGATTTACATCTTACAACCACATCCAATAAAAATTTATTTATGGATATGGTAGAAAAAATTAATAATCAAAAACCAGACATCATACTCTTTGGCGGCGATATTTTACAAAATAGCCATACAAAGGTTAAAGATGATTACAGCGATATATTTTCAAAGTTGCAGGCCACATATGGTATATATACTGTTTTGGGAAATCATGAATACTATGGCAACGACGTTGAAGAGAATATAAAATACTTGGAAAATCTTAATATCAACATATTGCGAGATGAAGTTTTAACAATCGGTGGAATTAACTTCATAGCCAGAGATGATATCAGAAGAGATTATACCACAGGCGAAAGAAAAAGCTTACAAGAACTCTATGCTGAAAATGCCATTGCACAAGATGCCCCCATCATTGTGGTGGACCATAACCCTCAGAGCATACCCGAAAGCATTGATAGTAAAGCAGATATTCAACTTTCTGCCCATACCCACGCAGGACAATTTTTTCCGTATAATCTGCTTTTAAAGGCAACGCTTCCCAATGCCTACGGATATAAAAAAATTGGAAATTTACATACCATAGTCACATCTGGCGTTGGTGTTGGCTTTTGGAAAATTGTTGGCCCTTGGCAAATGCCGTATAGATTTGGAACTCGTAGCGAAATCACCATGGTAGAAGTGGATTTTCAATGACAACTGTGTAATTTATAGTAGCAAGAGCATCCAATAATCTTACCACCCTGAAAGAATTTGAGCTAGGTGATTATAAAACCTGCTAAAAAAACCTCTCGCACCATCATAGGCTGTTGAGAGGTTTTCTTTTTGTTCGCAGGCAAATATTATGCGTCATCTTCCACAGCGCGTACTATGGTTATTTTGTAGCTCTCAAAAAGTTCTGTCTTTCCTGTTAACTGGCTTAGTCTGTGCTCAGCTGTGGTTCTCCAGCGCATCATGGCCTCTTCGTCTTCCCACACATTCATGGACAACACCTTCCCTGTATCCACAAGACTTTGAAAACGCTCCATGCCCAAAAATCCTTCAAAACCTTCCAGCATGGGTTTAAGTTTTGCGGCATGCTCCAGATATATGGACTTGCCCTCTGCTGTGGGTTTTACCTCGAACAACACTATATACTTACTCATTTATTTTGAGCCTCCATGGTAAGAAGATATTTTTTCATCTCAAGACCGCCCGCATAGCCCACAAGCTTTCCAGACGACCCAATGACTCTGTGACAAGGAACGATGACCGTAATGGGATTTTTATTGTTGGCAAGCCCAATGGCACGACTGGCTTTGGGATTTCCCACCGCCACAGCTATATCTTTATATGAACGTACTTCACCATAAGGGATTTCGCACAATGCGCTCCATACTTTTTTTTGAAAGTCTGTTCCTTTGAGTACATAAGGTATGTCGAAGCGTTTTCTTTTTCCATCAAAGTATTCACATAGCTGAATAAATGCCGCATCGCTTATGGATGTTTTAACGCCAAAGTCTTCAATACTGGTATCATGTAGCTTTTTAAAAAAAGTTATACAATCACCATCATAAGCAATCTTAAAATAACCCATTTTAGTCTCATATACAGCAAAACCTTCCATAATTCTACACACTCCTTTGCACACTTTCTTTCCGTAGTTCATGCAACTATTTTAACTAAGATTTTCCTTACGATATGCCGCTGGAGAAAGCTTTGCTCTTGCTTTAAAAAAAGTATAAAAAGCCGACACGCTACCAAAACCCACGGAAAAAGCTATATCAATAATTTCAGCGTCTGAATGCTCAAGCAAAGCTTTAGCTTCAGCAAAACGCAAGTCATTCATATATGCATGGGGAGTTACCCCGTAAGCATCTTTAAATATTTCCACCACGCGCTTGCGAGATAGACCAAGTGCATTCATTTCCCCTTGCAATTGTGTAGCTTCCAACGGCATGGCATCCATGAGTTTTTTTATTTTCTCAGCCATATCCTGCATGGGCTTATATTCCAGCAAATCGCTTCGACATCGTTTACACGGCCTATACCCTGCCGCCCTTGCTTGTTCTGCTGTATAAAAAAATACAATATTTTCCTTTTTCGGCGCTCTTGATTTACAAGAAGGCCTGCAATAAATCCCTGTGGAACTTACGCCATAAAAAAAGAGCGTATCGTAATTTTGGTCATTGTTTATAACAGCTTCATACATTTCTTCCCATGTCATAAATATAACACTCTTTTTATACAAAAAAGATCAGAAACCAGCACCTATCACGGCATAAATGCTGGTAAACAACACTTTATTTTTTGAAGAACTCGTTGGAATCAGCAGGAGCCTCGGCTCTGTCCTTGTGCGTATACTCACGTACAACAGAGGTCACAGTAATTTTATAGTCTTCAAACAAATTATCATGCCCTTCTTTTTGCGCAGCCCTATGTTCTGTGACATTGCGCCATGCCTTTGCAGCTTCTTCGCTTTCAAATACGCAAAGAAAACAGTACTTCCCTTCGTTCACAAGACTTTTAAAAGGCTCTGCGGCCACAAAACCAGGAGCTTTTGCCACATGTGCCACCACCTTTTCCACCTGTTGAAACATGGCTTCAGCACAATCTTTCTTGGGAGTTACTTCAAAAATTGTAATGGATTTTGTCATAGATTTGTTTCCTTATAATTGAGATGACACCTTGTATATTTTTTCCATAAAATTCTCTTCCGAAAATTACACACGTAATTGCACAAAGACATACTCCCCACATGCGGGGAAATATACTTTCAAAATTTTCAATAAATGCACTCCACATTTACACTTAAAGTGTGAGTAATATCAATGAAAATACTTTCCTTGTTTCAAGTGAAAAAAATCTTCTGCAAAAATCCCCCTTCCCCCCCTTGACGAGATTTTTTTTTTTGTGCAGGATATCTTCTAAACTGACATGTTAGCATGTCATGCGTACACGGTAAGTTTACAATTATTTTACACATCCCTCGCTGGGAAACTAGAGGAAGTTACATGCCTGATTTTTTGAACCACAACGCAGCAGACCCACAAACCCTTTCGCTAAAGAGTCGTGTGGCCCAAGAAATTCGTCATAAAATCATGACGGGAGAATATGCTCTGGGGCAAAAATTATCAGAAAATAAACTCTCTCAAGAGTTTAATACAAGCAGAGCTCCGGTGCACGATGCGCTGGTAACTTTGCGTAACGAAGGACTGGTAAAAGTTATTCCTCAGCGCGGTTCCTTTGTGTTCAATCCCAGCAGAGAGGAAATTAACAGCATGCATGAGGCAAGCTGTGCCTACGAAGTGGGCGCGCTTTCTTTATGTTTAACCCAAGCAAACGAAAAGCTTATAAAGAATTTATATAAATATTTAGAACAGATGAAACAAGCCGGTCACAATCATCAAAAATGGACCCATGCTGACCGCGCTTTCCACGCAAGCATTGTACAAGCCGGAAATAATATTCATCTGACACAAGCTTACAATATCATAAGCGCGCGCACAGCTGTTCTTGTTTTCCATAGCACACTCAATGAAGAGCGTATCCAAATTTCCTTGGAGCAGCATACTCAAATCATTGAAAGCATAGAAAACAATGACTTTAGCGCCGCTTCAACACTTCTTCAAATCAACAATACAGGATTACAAACCTTTGTTGAGTTGTAATCGGGCATAGGAGGTTGATAAAAACAGCGTAATTAGCGCATAATAGAAAGCAGTATATGAGGCCTAATGACCAATTGTGACTTATAGTTACATGATTTACATGAATAACTTTTGCTTTTAATAAATAAGGAGATTCCATGCAAGATAGTACCAATCAAAAAGCCATCCAACGTGGCAAGGAAATGTTTTCCAGCATTTCCGGAGAAAAACCTTCTCTTTTCAATAAAGCCGCCTGGATGGGCAAAGTTATGGATTGGAGTATGCGCAATGACCAGTTCAAAGTGCAGATTTTTCGCTTCGTAGATGCTTTCCCCTCTTTGACCACTCCCAAGTTACTCACCGATCACATTCGAGAATATTTTGGCGAAGAAAAGGACATGCCCGCTTTCTTATCCACCGGTGCCAAGGTGGCAGGAATGCTGGGAAGCTTCGGTGGTAACGTGCTCAATAAGGTTATCTCCGGTAACATTCACGAAATGGCCAAGCAATTCATCGTGGGCGAAAACACCCATGATGCCGTCAAAAACATCGTAAAATTGCGTAAAGAAGGCTTTGCCGCCGTGGTGGACGTGCTGGGCGAAGCAACCCTTTCTCATAAAGAAGCCGATGAGTATGTGAACACCTACCTTGAAGTGCTGGACGCCATGGAAAAAGAGCAAAACTCTTGGACCGCCCTTGGACAAAAAACCGCCGACAGCCCAGATTGGGGTCATGCACCTAAAATCAACGTGGCCATCAAGCCCACAGCCACCTTCTGCCTTGCCAATCCGCAAGATTTTGAAGGCTCTGTGGTGGGCATTTTGGATCAAGCCCGTAAAATTTGTAAGCGTGCCGTGGAAATGGGCGCTTTTTTCTGCATCGACATGGAGTCTTACAAGCATAAAGACATTACCATCGAAGTGTATCGCCGCTTAAAGCTTGAATTTAAAGACTATCCTTACATCGGCATCGTATTGCAAGCCTACTTAAAGGACGCCGAAAAGGACACCCAAGAGCTCATCGCCTGGGCCCGTAAGCATGAAACCCCCATTTCCATTCGCCTTGTGAAGGGTGCATATTGGGATTACGAAGTGGTAAAGGCCAAGCAAATGGGCTGGGAAATCCCCGTATGGACCATCAAAGCCGAAAGTGATGCTTGTTTTGAGCGCGTTTCTGAAATTGTGCTCAAAAATAGCGACATTTGCCACTTTGCTTGTGCTTCGCACAACGTGCGTAGCATTTCCGCCGTCATGGAATTGGCCAAAGAGCACAATGTGGATGAATCCCGTTACGAATTCCAAGTGCTGTACGGCATGGCTGAGCCCGTGCGCCGCGGCATCTTAAAGATTGCCGGCCGTGTGCGTTTATATTGCCCTTACGGCGACATGGTTCCCGGCATGGGCTATCTCGTGCGTCGTTTATTGGAAAACACCGCCAACGAATCTTTCTTGCGTCAAAGCTTTGTGGAAGAAGCCAGCCTTGAAAAACTCTTGGAAGATCCGCATGTAACGGCCGATCGCGAGCGCAATGCCAAGCAAGCTCAGCGTAAAGCTCCTCCCGCCGTGCAAGGTTTTGGGCCTTTCAAAAACGAGCCCATGGTGGACTTCACACGCGAAGATATGCGCGCCATTTTCCCCGCGGAAATTGCCAAAATTCGTGCTTCTCATGTGGGCAAAACCTATCCCTTATATATCAACGGTAAGGATGTGGAGCTAGCCGACAAGGTGCCTACCTTAAACCCTGCCAAGCCTTCAGAAGTGCTGGGGCATGTCTGCCAAGGCGGTATTGCCGAAGTGGATATGGCTTTAAAAGCCGCCAAAGACGCCTTCCCTGCATGGCGTGATACGCCTCCCATGGAGCGCGCCGCCTACCTTGTGAAAGCCGCCGCCATTGCCAGACGCCGCCAATATGAGCTCAGCGCATGGCAAGTATTGGAAGTGGGTAAGCAATGGGATCAAGCCCAAGCCGACGTGGCAGAAGGCATTGACTTCTTAGAATATTATGCTCGCGAAATGGAGCGTATGGCTAAACCTCGCCGTTTGGGCAATGCTCCCGGTGAATTGAACCACTACCTCTATGAGCCCAAGGGCATCACCGCGGTTATTTCGCCATGGAACTTCCCCTTTGCCATCAGCATAGGCATGGCTTCCGCCGCCATCGTGGCCGGTAACCCTGTTATCTTTAAGCCTGCTAACATCACCGGTATCATTGGTCACCACTTGGTGGAAATTTTCCGCGAAGCCGGCTTGCCTGACGGTGTGTTCAACTATGTACCTGGTCGCGGTTCCGTCATGGGTGATTACCTTGTGGAGCATCCAGACGTGAGTTGCATAGCCTTCACCGGTTCCATGGAAGTGGGCTTACGCATTGTGGAAAAAGCCGGCAAAACCGGTCCCACTCAAGTCAACGTGAAGAAAGTTATCTCCGAAATGGGCGGCAAAAACGCTGTTATCATTGACGATGATGCAGACCTTGATGAAGTGGTGCCACATGTACTATACTCAGCCTTCGCTTTCCAAGGACAAAAGTGCTCCGCGTGCTCACGCCTCATCGTGACCGATGCCATTTATGATAAAGCCGTGGACCGCCTTGTGGAAGGCGCCAAGGCCATGCTCATCGGGCCTGCTGAAGATTGCACTTACGCCATGGGCGCCGTGGCCGATGCCGCTGCCCTTAAGAATGTGCAAGACTACATTGCCATCGCCGAAAGCGAAGGTAAGCTTTTATACAAGAGCCCCATTCCTGAAGGTGAAGGCTATTTTGCCCCCATCACCATTGTGGATGGCATCAGACCAGAACATCGCATTGCCCAAGAAGAAGTGTTTGGGCCAGTGCTTGCCATCATGCGTGCCAAAGATTTTGACGAGGCCATTGAACTTGCCAACAGCACACGCTTTGCCCTCACCGGCGGTGTGTTCAGCCGTTCGCCCAAGAACCTTGACAAAGCGCGTAAAAACTTCCGCGTGGGCAACTTGTATATTAACCGTAATAACACAGGTGCCCTTGTGGAACGCCAACCCTTTGGCGGCGCAAAGATGTCCGGTGTAGGTACCAAGGCCGGTGGTCCAGACTACCTCTTACATTTTATGGATCCACGTGTAATCACAGAAAACACCATGCGTCGCGGCTTTGCCCCTGTGGAAGAAGACGACGATTGGGACGAATAGTATATCTCAAGTAGCAGTAAAGCTTTTCATACAACTGCCAAACTTGAGAAGCCTTATTGTTCATTCCGAGCCCCGCGTAAAAAGCGGGGCTTTTCTTTTCCTTAAAAGTAGACACATCTTCCACAGCGACATACCCATCACCTACAGACAAAAATATCCGTAATTGCCTACCCCATTTTAATGCCTATATTAGCTCAACCAAAGAATACAAAGCATACCCTTGGAGGTTATATATGCATTATACAGGTCAAGTTTATAGACATCCCATCGAAGCAGATACACATCTTCTAGAAGTTACAGCAGGGTGTTCTCATAATAAATGTTCCTTTTGCACCATGTATCAAGACACGCCTTTTACCGTTTCGTCATTGAAGCATGTGGAAGAAGATTTACAAGAACTCAAATCCATAGGACGCCCCATCACACGTATTTTCCTTGTTAATGGTGAACCTTTTGCATTATCCACCGCAAAACTTAGTAAGATTGGAGAGCTCATCAATTCTTACTTTCCGGAAATAGAAACCATCACCTGCTATGCCTCCATTAAAGGCTTGAAAAATAAAAGCGTGGAAGATTTGAAAAAACTACGCGCACTTAAATTCAACGAATTGCATATTGGCTTAGAATCTGCCTACGATCCTGCATTATTACAAATGAATAAAGGTTTTGTGGCTAAAGATGCTTATGAAAATATTGGAAAATTGGTAGCATCCGGCATGGATTGGGACGCCATTGTCATGACTGGTGTGGCCGGTAAAGGCCAGGGAAAAATCCACATTGAAGAAACGGCTAAATTATTAAATACATATCCCCCGTATTTGCTTTCTTTAATGACCACGTCCGTTTCCAGCGGAACGCCATTGGAAAAAATGCGAGATGCCGGTGAATTTATAGAATGCACAGAAAGAGAAAAAATTGAAGAAGAGATTCTTCTCTTGGAAAGTATCACTTTTGAAAATGCCTATTTCTTTGGAGGGCATAACTATAATTTAATTCCCATCAATGGACATTTATCACAAAAAAAAGAAATCATCGCAGCCATGAAAGAACATCTTCCAAAGATGGATAGCCGCATCTTGGACAGTGTTCACAAGCGCGCAAACATCTAGGAGCATAAACATGTCTAAAACCGTACTACTCACCGGTGCCACCGATGGTATTGGCTTTGAAACAGCCAAGTTGCTCGTTGCGCATGGACACAAACTCTTATTGCACGGGCGCAATGAAGCTAAGGCGCAAGAAGTAAAACGCCATTTACTGAGCACACATCCACAAGCGCAGATTGACATTTGCATTGCAGACTTTTCCTCATTAACGCAGGTTAAAACCATGGCACAAGACATTATGAATAAAAACATCGTATTGGATGTCATCATCAATAATGCCGGTGTATTCATGGTTGAACAAGGGCTGAGTGTTTACGGATTGGACATACGCTTTATTGTCAACACCATGGCCCCCTACTTACTTACACGGCTTTTAGTACGTGCTTTGGCACCACAAGCGCGCATTATCAATCTTTCATCCCGCGCACAAATGCCCTTAACGTGGGAATCATGGATACATGGTGGAGAGCTTGATGCACAATCTGCCTATGCTCAAAGTAAGCTTGGCATTGCCATTTGGTCCATGGCATTGGCCAAAGAGTTGAAAGACAAGGCTGTGGTCACAGCCATAAATCCAAAATCTTTCCTTGGAAGTAAAATGGTGAAAGAAGCCTATGGACAACAGGGCTATGATGTGAGCATTGGCGCAAACCTTTTGTACCACGCTGCTTTTTCAGAAGAGTTTTCCAAGGCCAATGGGATGTATTACGACAACGATGTGGAGAGCTTTGCCAGTCCACATCCTCAAGCTTTAGATGATAAAAGCCAAGACGCATTGCTAAGCATACTAGACACATTCTTACAAAAGCAAGGTCTACTCTAAACATAAAAAAAGCCGGTACATGTACCGGCTTTTTTTAAGAAAACATATGTCTAGCTATTTTTCAACCTTTCCATGAGGTTTGAAAGCTGCTGGGACTGCTCCGTTAAAAGTGCCACTGCGCGAGAAGCTTCATTCATGGCCATGACGGTATCATTGGCAATATTTGACACCGTGGCTATGGAGTTGGCAATTTCGTCAGAAGTGGCAGATTGCTCTTCGCTGGCTGTGGCAATGGCTCGAATGCCATCGGCACTTTCTTCGGCCATAATCAAAATACCTTGTAAGGCTTCACCGCCACCAACGGCCAGCTCTGAAGCCTCTTCAATGCGTGCCACAGCCGTATCCACTTGCTGCACATTAATTTCAGTACTTTGCTGAATGGCATTGATGGCATTGGCAACATCGGTGGTGGAGGCGATGGTTTTTTCTGCAAGCTTACGTACTTCATCGGCCACTACCGCAAAACCTCGCCCAGCTTCGCCAGCTCTGGCAGCTTCGATGGCAGCATTCAAAGCCAATAAATTGGTTTGATCTGCTATGTCAGAAATAACGCCCATCACAGCGTTGATGGATTGAGCATGACTTGCCAATTCATTCATATTGGCGCGCAATTTTAACGATTCATCTTTGACCAAGGTCATGGAAGATTGGCATTTTTTAGTAATTTCTGCCCCTTCCAAGGCCTTACCCTTGGTATTGTCGGCAATTTCTGCGCTGGTACCGGAGTTTCTGGCCACTTCAAGTACAGTACCATTCATTTCGTCCATGGCTGCAGCTGTTTCTGCCATACGCGCGGATTGCTCTTCTGCACCCACAGTGGATGCGTCAATTTGTGTGGAAAGCTGCGCCGAAGCAGAAGCTATATTGTTAACAATATCCTCAAGCTTTTGCACAGCTTCAAGAATATTCTTTCTGCGTTCTTCAGCTTCTACAGCAGACTTCTCTGCTTCTTGTGAAGCCATGGCGGCATTATCCGCGGCAATTTGCGCTTCTTTTGTTTTTTCCTCGGAAGCAAAAACCATTTGCGATAAGTTTTTCACCATGACACCAATGGCTTGAGCTAAGGTGGATATTTCATCATTACGCTTTATAATATAAGCGAGCTCCGCTTCTTGTGTGCTTGTTAAAGTAAGATTGCCTTCAGCCACGTAGGAAGCGATATTTGCACTTTGAGAAACAGCCACCACAACTTTTTTCACCACAACAAAGATAATGCCTGCCACAACCAAGAGAACAATAAAGCCAATGGCTGTTAACATCAGGCTAATTTTATTGGATGTGATGTAAAAATCACTTTCGTCGGTTTCAATACCCACATACCACTGCGTGGTGGGCAATTGCGCAAAATGCGTCACTTTATTTACGCCTTCCCATTCATATCGCGTAATACCTGTTTTTTCTGCCATGATGGTGCGAACATACTCATACATGGTATTATCTTTACCAATGAGCTCAGGAAAGGCCCTTTCCATAATCATGACGCCATTATTATCCAATAAAAATAGATTGGAACTAGGCATTAATTTAACATCTTGGATGGTAGCTTTAGACATCACTTCTATATCCACCACAAGCAAAAGCACGCCATCCACGCCGGCATCGGAATTATCATCGGTGATGCCCGTGGCCACCATGGCACTCATTTTACCTGTTTGACGAGAAAGTCTTGTGGTAATTGTATTTTTCCCTGCCAAAGCGGACTGTACGCTGGGATATTGCTTCAAATCTAGACCAATTCTGCTAGGGTTAGAATGCGCCACCGAGATACCATTTTTTGCAACAATAAGAGCTGAAGTAATATTGGGAAATTTTTCCACAATACTTCCTAAAAAATCATTATCTTCAGCCTGTAAAGCTTTATATTCTAGATTGGATTCTCTAGAATCTCCCAAAGAATTGGCCAATTCAGTGATTTTTTCTATATTGGTAACACTACTAGACATTTGCCCCAAGGACACAGCTGTTTTTACAATATTATCAATTTCTGAAGCTTGTTTTTTGGCAAATTCCAAAAGCTGTATGTCTGTCACATCATATATCCCATCAGAAGAAAGCGTGGACGCCATAAATGTGAGTAAGGTCGTTCCGAGAATCACGGGAATAAGTGTGGATATTAATATTTTTCCTAACAATTTAAACTTCATCATACCTCTCCTTCTTTGTTCCTTCTTGTTGTAAAGCCCAGTAGTATGTACTTCCATGGTGACAATATCATGTCTTTTCAAAAATTTTCTTTAGCGCATCCTTTGCATCAATAATTTATGTGAACCATGCACAAAAAACATTACACATACCAACCCCACTGACACAAACAGCATGCATGTGGTCATAAAGCATATTGTCCACCATGGTAAAAATGTTAAAAAAACTCATGAAAAATAAAGAAAAAAGCGAGCGTTGCACAAATAAAATCAACAATGATTACGTAACAACGTCAGGGCTGTAGTCATAAGATTTATTTCGGCACCTTATGATTACAGCCTTATTTCCTAGCTACGCTATCAGATTTATCGGGAATTTTTTGTAAAGTATTATATCTTGATGAAATTATTTTTACAAAAATTGTACAATACAAACATTTTAGACATATTTGTAGAAAAAAGAAGCATTACTTAAAAAAACTATTCATCAACATTATCATGAAAATAAACGCGAAGATAGAAAATACAGTAGATATATTACCTAATCGACATCCAAAAGAGCTTATTATCTTCAAAATAGACCTGCACTCTTCCTTGGAATTTTAGCCAAGAAAGCAAAGCACGAATGCTACCACCAACCAGCACATATTGATTAAAGTTCATGGTAAGGCCATACATATGAAATACTTTTTGCAAAACATCCTCAAAGATAACAGGCTGGGTACAAAGAGAGCAAAGGGCGTCAGCCACTTCTAACACCTTATCAATATTATATTGTGCCAAGTCGTTGATATTGTCTGTTACTTCTGCATGAGAAGGCACAAAAAACTTGGCCTGCATTGTTTTCACTTTTTCCAATGTGATGAGATACTGCTCCACATCATAGAACACAGGCACTTGATATTTATCTAATATATCACAGCTTAACAAACAGTCCGCTAAAAAAACAACCTCATCAGACGTGGTATACCCTACCATATCAAAAAAGTGCCCAGGCAAAGGCACAGAAGAAAGCCCCACTGGTAAACAATGCTCACTTAAAGGCTGCACCACACTTTCTTGAGCCAATAAAAATTTATTTTGTAAATCCTTTGGTGGCATGGCACCATATAGAAAGGAGGGTTCCAAAAGCGGAGTATTGGCAAAGGCTGCGTGAATGGTGGGGGCATAAATTTTACACTGCGTTTGCTTTTGTAAATAATTATTTCCACCTATATGATCAGCATGCGCATGTGTGTTGTATATGGCTTGCAAATTCCAAGCATTTTTATCTAGTATTTGCCGAACTTTGCGACCAACTTCTTTATCATTTCCACTATCTATGAGGTAAACATTGGTGTCATCTATGCGAATAAGGCCTATTTTTGAGGGGCATTCAATATAATAACATGAATCTGTAAGCTGCACCAATTCATACATATTTCTCTCCCTGTGATATTATTCTTCCACAATAAAAAATTTCTGCATCTCAAACTCCGTGGCGCATTCATGGAAAGTATTAGCAAAAGCTGCCACGTGAGGCTGTTGTAAATGCTTTGTCCAATGATCCAGACTTGCCCATTCTTCATGCAAGAGAAATTGGCTAGGATTTTTCACATCCACCAACAAAGAAGAGCGTAAACAGCCTTCATCTTTTCTATTGGCACGAACAAGTGCCATACTAGCCTTACGTGTTTGCTCAATATAGCCTTCTTTAGCTGTGGCATAGCCCACAATGGTAACCACTTTAGATGCCATAATTCCTCCTTCAAAAAACATTGAATATATTATACAAATTTTTTTTCAAAAAGCAACTTTTTATAAAACTTGAAATACTACTCCGTGTGATATACTAATGGTGTGAAAATAATTTATATGTTCCACCTTTGGTGTGAAAATAAGGAGCAAACAGTGCACTCTTTAGGTTTTATCGAAACAGTAGGTTTAGTGGCAGCCATGGAAGCTGCTGACGCCATGACCAAGGCAGCCTATGTGCAACTACATAATGTTCAATATGTTTCTTGTGGTATGATTACCTTGACTGTCACAGGAGATTTAGCCTCAGTGCAAGCAGCAGTGGAGGCAGGTCGCGCCGCCGTGCAAAGACTACCCGGAGGCACAGTGCTTGCCACCAATGTCATAGGCCGCCCAGAATATGATATTGATGTTTTTGCTAAAAAAGAAAAAAGCTGTTGCATCCCACAAAAGAAGAAATCATCCTGTTGCTCCACTTCCAAAGTTCAAGTGGAGGAAAAAGTTCAAACGCAGCCTCATGGCGCAGAAACTAAAAATACAAAAAAATAACCTGCATAACTTCTATTATATATCAATAACGGCCCGGTATCTTAATACCGAGCCGTTTTTTATGGCAATTCTACGTCATGCTTTTTATTCTCTGCTCAACCAAACCTATTCTATGGCAGATCCCGGAAAATACTTCTTCACTTCCTCAAGCATGGTGTAGGCATTTTTCTTGGTAGGCGCCAAAACACCACCCTCACCAAATTCATTCCATGCATAAATGGTAAAAGATTTTTGTATGGTACCATCCTTACGTGGAAAACCAAAATTGGTAGAGTTTGCCATTTCAGCTTTAAGAGCTTTTAACGCATCACCCCATTCTTGCGCTGTAGGTAAAGCAAATAAGGCACGACTGGCTCTGCTCACTTCCCATGGCTTTGAGTTCCAACCTGTGGGGATATAAGGAACAAAAGGTAATTTATCATGCTGACGCACTTTTCGAATATCCGCAGCCCTTTTTACCAAGTCCTCATAAGGATATTCTTCGTTATTAGGCAATCTTTTTACGCTACTGGGGTTCATATCATCCATATACTGCATAATTCCATCAATATTCATGGAAAGAAAACCGCGCAAAGGTGACTTTTCGTGAATAGGCACTTTGCCATAATGACCTATCATAATAAGAATATCACCAATACCGGCATCATGAGCTTTTTGGCGCATGGCTTGTAAAATATCCACCGTTTGTCGCAAATTATTTTTACCGGCAACGCGAAATAACCTTACGCCGCTGTGTATTCTTATGACCGGTCTTGTGTCCACTTTTAGGTAGCTCGGATGCTTCATGGCCGGAATAAGTATTTCGTCCATGGCTTTTAGCCAATCTTCCTTAGTATTAAGTGGAAAGATGGGACTATTACAAATGGACACCATAAAACGCATTTTATGCGCATTTTTTGACTGCATAAACTGATTTACACCCGCATTGAGCATTTCAGCCCTATCGGTATGATGCACATTTCTTTCTTTAAAATTATGTGGATAGTACCAAAGAATAGAGAAATAATCCACGCCATGCGCAGCAGCAGCATCTATTTCTCCATCCATGGTTTCTTGCGTGTTGTACGCACCCAGTAAAGGCACACGCTCAGGGTATCCATCGCGCCAGTCCACATACTGCTTTCGAATAATATTTTGCCACTTATTAGGTTGAGGATTTTCCCACCATCCGGCAAAATACTCTGCACCTACCCACACATCTTTTGCTGCGGCAGAAGCAACAGAGCCCACCGCGCACAAAAATAGGCATAATGCAACTATACATCTCATAAAATCACCTCTTTTAAGTAATTCTCAAAATATAACAAATCGATTAAAGCATTTTTCAGCAGATACACATTTGCCCTTTTTTAGCCCAAAAGTACATAGTGTTGTTTCCCATGGATGCTATAAAGGTATTTGTCCTTGAGCATTATATAACGTTTTTGAGCCAAAAGTTAATGCAAAAAAAACACTCAAACATACTGTTGTAGAAATAGCTATAATAATAGCTATTTGATAATATATGGCCGTCATCGGCAAGGTACCAGATAAAATTTGTCCTGTCATCATGCCTGGCAAATTCACAACCCCCATGCCAAGCATGGAATTTAATGTGGGTAACAAAGCTGTTTCTAAAGATTTTTGTACCATGGGGTGTAAAATATTTTGTGGCTTTACCCCCACATTTAATAGAGCTTGAATTTTATTTTTTTCTCGTTCCAAATGTTCAGAAAAAGCTTTTAATCCAAGGCTAACTCCTGTCATGGCATTACCCATGAGCATACCGCCAATGGGAATCACATATTGTGGATTAAAAAAGTCTACTCCCACCACACCCATGATAAAGAAAGCCAATATCAAAAACCCTGATAAAACTAAGGAAAAGCCAATAATAATTTTAAATCGCACATTTAAATGCTGATTTCTTGAGAGCACAATATGTACGGAAAAAAGCAAAATACTTACAATATAACACAAAGTAATCCAGGGATTTTGTGCGTCAAATATATATGTTAATATGTAGCCAGAAAGAATAAGCTGCAGTGTCATACGCAAGCTTGCCCAGAACAATAATCTAGATTGCTGTATTTTTGCTTTCTTCATTATCCCCAAAATAACAAGTAAAAGCACATAAATAAGTGCAAACTGCGCCACTGAAAGAGCCACTAAATTTCCAGTCATATTAGCCCCCCAACACAAGTGTATTTTCAGAAAATGTGCTAGCAATATAAGGATTATGTGTCACAAAAATCACCGTCATGCCTTGTTCATTGGCATGGGCTTGAAGCTGCATAAATACCTTTTGGGCCGTTTCATCATCCAAAGGGCTCGTGACTTCATCAAGCAAAAGTACCTGTGGAGCAAAAGAAAGGGTGATGGCAAGGTGCACTCTTTTGGCCTCACCCCCAGATAGAGTGCTCGCTTGCGCATCGAGAGAAGGAGTAAAAGAAGCTAAGGCTAAATAATGCTCTATTTGAGCGTCAGTAAGACAATCTTCTTCTCTATAGGCATAAAAAGAATGAAAATTTTCACGTATTGAAAGGTTTTCCAAATACGAATCCTGTCCACATAGCATAACTTTTTTCCTATACGCTATGGACTCAAGTTGTGCGATATCCGTACCTGCATACAAAATACGCCCTGTGTGCGGAGAGTGCGTTTTGTTTAACAGTTTTAATAATGAGCTTTTCCCTGTACCGCTTTTACCAGAAACACAAGTAAAGACATTTTTTTCCAAAGAAACGTCCTCATAATGCAATCCCATATACGTCACGTCTTCCAATCGAAAGAGCGAAGATGTTACCATGATAAACTCCCGTACAAAAAGAACATATTACTACCATAAACAAAACAGTTCATAAGTTTTTATATGAGCGCTATACAAACTCAAAGTAAGCACACACAGCTTCAACAAAAAAGACATTGTAATAATTTAAAGAAAACAGTCAGCACGACTTATGGCATGCCCATAAAAGTACTACTAGAAAAAACTGTGTATGCCTAGTAATTCTACAATTTTCTTTATAAAATTAGACAAGCCTTGACAAGCACACACTACTTATCTAAAACTAATGCGTGGTATCACTCTAAAAAAACCTTACATACACATGGTGTACTATGAATAAAAAAAATATCTTACGGGCTTTTTTGTGTTTTGCATGCCTGCACACGGTACCAGCTGAACTCCCCATTGTCAGCAACTATGCAATGGCACAAAGTCAAACAGTCACCGTTCAAGACACCTTAAACTTTGCCTTTGCATATAGCCCTAATATTAAAGCTGCTCAAGAAGCACGCCAGCAATCCATGCATAATGTACGTATGGCTGAAGCCGGCTATTACCCCACCATTGGCATTTGGGCTGGTGGCGGTATTCAGCAGACAGATAATGTGAGCACGCGTGCTGCCGGTGAAAGCGAAGACACAGTGGCTGCCATCACCATGGGTATGAATATTAGCCAAACACTTTGGCAAGGTGGTCAAACAGCCGCCAGCGTGCGCATGGGACAAGCTGAAGTAAATATGCGCGCTTGGCAACTTATGGATAGTGCCAACTCTTTGGCCTACTCAGCGGTCAGCGCTCATGCAGATGTGATTCGCCGCAAAGAACTTGTGCGACTTGCACAAATCAATGTTCGCGAAAATCAACATATTCTTGGTTTATTAAATACACGCGTAAAGCAAGGTTTATCTAGTGATGGAGATGTGCGCCTCGTTTTGGGACGTCTTGCAAGAGCAAAAGCTTCTTTGGCAGTACACACACAAGGCTATCGTACGTCACTTGCCACGTACACACGCATTACGGGACAGCCTGCCCCTAAAAAGCTTGCTCCCGTTTCCTTACCCAAGCGCATCATTAACGATGTGGATGAAGCTCGTGATGTGAGCGCCAACAAAAACCTACGCATTCAAGCAGACCTTGCTGCCATACATAATGCCGCTGCCGATGTGGATTTGGCTAAATCTAATTTTTCACCTCGTGTCAGCCTTGATGGTGGACCAAGTTATAGCACACAAAGCTATAATGAAGATCCACATCAATTTTCATGGTCTGCCATGGTAAACATCCAGTGGGAAATTTTTAGCGGTGGTCGCGACGTGGCCAATGTGCAGTCTAAAAAATCTCGCATGCGTGAGCTGCGCCAAAATTTGCACCAAACCATGGATAGCATAAATGAAGAAATTCTTGCCACCCATGCCGCAACGCAAAGCTCCGCTGAGCAAAGCAAATATTACGAACAAGCAGCCATTGCTTCTAAGCAGGCTAAAGCAAATTACAATGAGCAGTTTAAGCTTGGCCAGAGAGATTTACTTTCCGTACTAGATGCTGAAGGCGAGTATTTCTTCAGTGCCACAGAAAAGGTAGTACGCAGTACAGATGCCATCTTGGGCCAATATCGCATGCTTGCGCTCACTGGCGACCTGCTTGAAGAACTCAATATTCAACATAAAGATCTTCTCGTTGAAACAACCAAGGCTCCTTCAACACATACTCTTTGGTCATTTGAACCTACCACAGTCAATAACCAAGAAGAGCTGTCTGGAACAACCTTAACCAAGAAGCGTTAATCCATTTATGAGTACGTCGTATTCATGGTTCTGGGGGTATATTGCAAGATATACCCCTTTGTATTGTCATGTGCTGGTGGCCTCGGTGGTCATCAACCTCCTCAGTCTTTCCATGCCCCTCTTCGTGATGAATGTATATGACCGCATTGTACCCAACAATGCTTTTGAAAGCCTATGGGTGCTGGCCATTGGTGTGGCCATAGCCGCCCTACTTGACTTTTTACTTCGCATTGCTCGTATGCGCTTTGTGGACGTGGCGGGACGCAATGCCGACGTAAAATTACAAACTCTTTTTTTAAAAAGACTTATGAGTGTGCGCCTTGATGCACTCTATGCTCACGAGCAAACACGTTCAGTGGGCGCCATATTAACGCGTGTTCGCGAGCTTGAATACGTACGCGATTTTTTAGGTTCTGGTACTATTTTAGGCATTGCAGATCTTCCCTTCACCTTTCTTTTCATTGCTCTTATTTTTTATTTGGGCGGAAGCATAGGCTTTATTCCCCTCGTGGCCATACCCATTTTGGTGGGCTACTCCATGCTTGTGCAAAAAAGCTTTGCAGAGAATTCCAAATCCCAAATGCACACCAATGCCATCAAACATTCTTTTCTCACAGAAATGGTTTCTAGCCTTGAAACCATACGCGCCACACGCATGGAGCATGTACTTTTAAAACAATGGGAAAAAAACGTCGGAATAGCTTCCGATGCCACCATTCACGCACGCATGCACACAAGCCTTACCTCATATGGTATTGTTCTTTTCAATATGATACTCAGTGTCACAGTGGTCATCATGGGCGTGTATCGCATTTCCGAAGGACTCATGACCACAGGAGGCCTCATTGCTTGCGTTATCCTTTTTGGACGTTGTGCAGCGCCCCTCAATGGCCTTGTGAACATCTTAACACATTACCACAAAACCATTCTCTCCGTAAAACAGTTGGATGCGCTCATTCATTTACCCAGCGAAAATCCAAACCTAGATACTGAAAATAAAAATTACAGCGAAGAATTGGCTAGCTTGCCCAAAAATTCTTTACCCGTACCCATTTCCTTTGAAAAAGTGGCCTTCTCCTACCCTGGCGCACAAGTACAAAGTATGGCTTTACATGATATCAATATGAAAATCTTCCCCGGAGCGAAAATAGGCATCGTGGGTGCTTCTGGCTCCGGAAAAACCACTTTGGCCCGCTTATTGGCTGGTATTTATATCCCCACAGAAGGCCGAGTACTCCTTGGCCCCTTGGATACAAAACACGCTCCCATGCGCCCCTATCGCAGCAAGGTGGGCTTTTTACCACAAGAAATACGCATTTTCCGTGGTACATTACGCCACAATATAGCCTTAGCTTGGCCCTATGATGAACCTTGCGATGAAGATTCACTCATGCAAGCTGCCACCTTGGCTGGCGTCATGGACTTTGCCCAAGAACACCCCCTTGGTCTAGATATGCCGCTTGGCGAACAAGGAACCGGTCTTTCAGGTGGGCAAGCCCAAAGCATCGCATTGGCACGCGCACTCTTAGGCGATCCTCACACACTTATTTTAGATGAACCCACAGCTCAGCTTGATCCTGCCTCTGAGCAACGCCTCCTAAAACGATTGGCACCCTACCTTGCCAATAAAACTGTTTTTATTTTCACACATAAAGCCCCCATGTTGCAACTTGTGCAGCGTGTTATAGCCATGGAAAAGGGCCGTATAGTTTGGGAAGGCCCTCTCAGTGAAGCTTTATCACAAAAGAAACTATAATGAATAAGCAAAATCCCACCACGCCCATACCGCCTGCGGCCCCCAAAGAAACCTCCGTAGTGAAGGCTTCTCCTTTGGTAGCGTTGCGGCAAAATGGTGCCAAATTCTCTCAAAAATTTGGCCTATCTTTTGTGCCGGATAGTGCCGAAAAAGATGTGTCTGCCGCTTCCATTCGTCTTGTGTGGTTCAGTGCCGCCGCCATAGCCATCCTCTTCATATGGGCCGCTTTTGCCTACATAGACCAAATTGCTCGCGGTACAGGCCAAGTTGTGCCGTCACAAAGAGTACAACTTATTCAAAACCTTGAGGGTGGTATTGTACAAGATATTTTAGCTCACGAAGGGCAAACGGTGGAAAAAGGCACTGTGGTCTTGCGCATTGACAATGAAACCGCCGATAGTCAGCACCGCGAGGCACAGGTACGTAGTCTTGAACTGGAAGCTTCCATAGCACGTCTCGAAGCTCTTATTCATGGTGGAGAGCCACAATACAGCCCAGAAGTACTTAAAGAAAGTGCCCTCATGCGCCGCCAAAATGACATGATGCGTGCTGCACGCAGACAAAACACTTCAGAGCTTGATGTTCTCTCTTTACGCGCCGACGCCATAAACCGAGAAGTGGCTGAACTCAAAGAAGTAAAGACACAGTCCATAACTGCTTTAGCCCTTGTGCAGCGCCAACGCGATCTGGCCCTACCAGCCTTGCAAGCCAAAGCATATTCTGAAGTACAGTTTTTAGATATTGAACAAAGATTACAAAGCATAAAAACTGAATTGGCCAGCCTTGAGCACTCCATTCCACGTATGGAAACCACGGCCAAAGAAGCCGCTGAACAAGTTCGCTTACGTAAGGCAGAATACGAATCTCAATACCGCCGCGAACTCAATGAAGCCCAAGTGCAATTGCTTTCTTTGCGCGAGTTGAGTACAGCTGGCGACGATAAAGTACAGCGCACAGAAATGCGCTCTCCGGTCAATGGAATCATCAAGGCCATTTATGCCAATACCGTGGGCGGCGTTGTGGCTCCAGGTGCCACAGTCATGGAAATTGTGCCTTTGGACGATACGCTCATCATCGAAGCGCGTTTTAACCCCGCCGATATTGCCTTTCTTTACCCAGGACAAAAAGCACTCATACGCATCACAGCCTATGATTTCTCCGTGTATGGGGGCATGGAAGCTCATGTGGAGAATATCAGTGCCGATACCCTACAAGATCAGCAGGGCAATACCTATTACAAAGTGAAAGTGCGCACAGAAAAAGCTCATCTAAGACATGGCGGAGAAGATCTCCCCATTATTCCCGGCATGCAGGCCGAGGTGGATATTCTTACCGGAAAAAAAACCATCTTGGATTATCTCCTAAAGCCACTCCTCAAAGCACAGCAAAGAGCCTTTAGAGAAAAGTAAGAGAGGACAAAAGAAAACCTTTTCCAAGCGGAAAAAGTTTTCCTCTCTCCCCTCCTTTTAAAATTTAATGAACGAATGGAGTTTCTTTATTATAAAAAATTCTGCTCATTTTCCATTTTTAGAAAGCTATTTGGTTATTTTTTCATAACAATGGGGGCGTCTGTCTCTAAAAAGACCCCAATGCAAGCGATTATGTGCCAACTCATCTAAGTTAAAACTAGCGTAAAGAATCTCTTCTCTATCTCTAGATGCTTCGGTGACTTTGTCACCGCTGGCATCGCTGATAAAAGAAGAACCATAGAAATTCAGTGAAGACTTCTGTCCACCATTGGCTTCGCAGGGCTCTACGCATTCTAGCCCAATGCGGTTAGCTGCCATGACAGGCATGATGTTGGCAGCAGCGTGTCCCTGCATAACCCTTTGCCAATGGGGCATGGAGTCGCATTCCAAGATGGGTTCAGAGCCAATGGCCGTGGGATAGAGCAGCATTTCTGCCCCCATGAGAGCCATACAACGTGCCGTTTCTGGGAACCATTGATCCCAACAAATACCTACGCCCACCTTGCCAAAAGCCGTATCCCACACCTTAAAACCCGTATTACCGGGGGTGAAGTAAAACTTCTCTTGGTAGTAATGGTCGTCGGGAATGTGGGTTTTGCGATATATGCCTAATACCTCTCCGCCGGCATCCACCATAACCACAGTATTGTAAAGGCTATTGCCATCACGTTCATAAATGCTCACGGGCAAAACCACATGAAGCTCTTTGGCTAATACTTGCATGCGTTTTACGGCAGGGTTTTGCTCCACAGGAAGTGCATAGTCGTAATATTCATAACGACGCTCTTGGCAAAAATAGGGACGCTCAAAAAGCTCGGGTAAGAGAATTACTTGTCCGCCCTTGGAGGCTGCTTCACGAACCATGTTTTCTGCCGTAGCAATGTTTTGTTCCCCATCTTGGCCACAACGCATTTGAATGGCACTCAAAGTTACAGTACGCATACTATACATCCTCTATTAATTTTTGCGGTATTTGCTGGGTTATGCAGTGTATATTGCCTCCGCCCACCAAAATATCGCGGGCAGCTATGGGCAATACTTCGCGCTCGGGGAAAAGCTTTGTTAGGATATCCACGGCCAAAGCATCGTTCACATCGCCAAATTGCGGCAAGAGAATATGCCCGTTGGCAATGTAGAAATTCACATAGCTGGCTGCAAGGCGTTCTCCAAGTTCACGAAAATCTTCGCCTTCGGCAAAAACATAGCCCGTGAGATCTTGTGCATTGACGCAAACAGGCTGAGCCGGAATGGGCAATTTGTGCACAGTAAAAGAGCGTCCCTTGGCATCACGGCTTTGCCCTAGCACATCCAAGCAGGCTTTGGACATGGCGAACTGTGGGTCATTTTTATCGTCTGTCCAAGCAAGCACAACCTCTGCCGGGCGTACATAAGCACACACATTGTCCACGTGCTCATTGGTTTCGTCATTGTAAATGCCAAAGGGCAACCAAATGATTTTTTCTGCGCCTAAATAGGTATAGAGCTGTTCTTCAATTTGCTCACGGCTTAAGTTTGGATTTCGTCCTTGAGACAATAGGCAAGTTTCTGTCACCAATATGGTGCCCTCGCCATCGCTATGAATGGCACCGCCTTCTAGTACAAAAGGACGAGCTGAATAGCACTGGTCGCCAAGGTATTGGCAAAATTTTTCCGCTATCATATCGTCTTGCTGCCAATCTGCATACAAGCCGTCCACGTCGCCGCCCCAAGCATTAAAAACCCAGTCCACGCCGCGTCTTTGGCCTTTGGTATTGACCACAAAGGTAGGTCCCACATCTCTGGCCCATGCATCGTCGCTCACCATGGGGATGAGCTCAATATTATTTTCCTCGGCAAGTGCTTCCATAGCAGAAGGCATACCAGCTTCGCAAGCAAGCATATAGACTTTTTCAGAGCGGGCTATGCCACGAGCCACCTCGGCAAAGGCATCACGTCCGGCTTTTGCTTCATGGGGCCAAGAACCAAGGCGACAAGGCCAAATCATAAGGCAAGCATCGTGCGGTGCAAACTCAGCAGGCATATAAAAGCCATCGTTTTTAGGAGTCGATTTTTGTGTCATGGTATATGTGTTATGTTTAAAGTTTATTTTTTTGAGGGGGAAAGGGGGAAACTTTTGCTAGCGCCAAAAAGTTTCCCCCTTTCCCCCTCAAGCTCCCCCTTACCCCTTTCAAAACGCGCTTTATGAGGTGGAGGGAAGATGTTTTTTATGAAAGTCTTTGCTTAAAGTCTTCATAGCCAAAGGATTTTATCATGCGGCATTGCCCCTCAGCATTCATGCTTATGATATGTGGTAAGGGGATGCCGTTGAAGGTGTTGTTTTTCACCATGGAATAAATGGCCATGTCTTCAAATATAAGTTTGTCACCTATATTTTTAGGAGTATCGAAGCTATAGTCACCGATGATATCGCCGGCAAGACATGTATGTGAAGATAATCTGTAGGTATGGGCTTTTTCCCCTTCAAGGCCGGAGTCTTGTAAAGGCGGTCTGTAGGGCATTTCCAGCACATCGGGCATATGACATGCGGCGGAAGCGTCTAAAATAAGGGTGCTTATGCCGCTATTTTCTACTATGTCCAGCACTTCGCATACCAAGTAGCCGGCGCGCAAAGCAATGGCTTCACCGGGTTCTAGGTAGACTTGTACATCGTAGGTTTCTTGTATGCGCGTGATGATGCTTTCCAAAAGAGCTATGTCATAATCTGGGCGTGTAATGTGGTGCCCACCGCCCATGTTGAGCCATTTTACTTTATGTAAAATATCACCAAATTGTTCTTCCACAGCTTGGATGGTGGTGGCTAAGTCGTCGGAATTTTGCTCGCATAAGGTATGAAAATGCAGACCTTCCAAGGGAGCCCCGCCGCTTCCTATGAGGCAAGATTCGTCAAAATTTTCGCGTGTAACCCCTAGGCGCGAACCGGGAGCGCAAGGGTCGTAAATGGCATGTTCACCTTGTGTAGAACACTGCGGATTTATACGCAAACCAATGCTGGCAGTGCCGCATTGATGACGAAATTTTTCCAGCTGGCGTAAAGAGTTAAAGACAATATGATTGCATATTTGTGTAATATGACCAAAATCTTCATCTTTATATGCCGGAGAGAAAATATGTGTTTCGCCGCCCATTTCCTCATGACCAAGGCGAGCTTCATACAATCCACTAGCCGTGGTGCCAGAGAGATATTTTCCAATGGTTTTATAACAAGAAAACATGGAAAAGGCTTTTTGTGCCAATAAAATTTTACAGCCGGTGCGCTCTTGCACGCCTTGCAAAATTTCTAAATTTTCCTGCAATTTCTTTTCGTCAAGGACATAGCTGGGTGTGGGGATATTATTTATATTCATATAGTTATGACCGTGCTAAGGTTTTCTGAGGGAAAGGGGAAATATCTATTTTGAGATTTATCATTTTCCGCGTGTACATTGGTAAATGGGGATGCGGAGAAAATGTATGCTCAAAGGAAAGAGTATATCCGCCATTGGTTTTTTTGAGGGGAGGAGTAGGGGGAGGGGAACTTTTTTTTCCTAAAAAAAGT
>CAYJHD010000025.1:0-6109 GCA_964370015.1 uncultured Desulfovibrionaceae bacterium
CTTGGGAGGGGAACTTTTTTTCCCTAAAAAAAGTTCCCCTCCCCAGAAAATAAAAACAAAAAAAATAAAAAAAATCCAAAATAAAAAAAACGAGAACACCATGAAAATAGCCATTACCACCACGTCCTTTGCTAAGTATGATATGGAAGCCATGAATATCCTCTTTGAAAAGGGCGTGCATTGCATACAAAATGCGCGCGGCCGTACCTTGAGCGGCGACGAAGTCATCAAACTTGCTAAGGAATGCGACG
The DNA here is from genome assembly GCA_964370015.1 of uncultured Desulfovibrionaceae bacterium. Taxonomy (GTDB): domain Bacteria; phylum Desulfobacterota; class Desulfovibrionia; order Desulfovibrionales; family Desulfovibrionaceae; genus CAYJAD01. Next base: position 252 of record CAYJHD010000025.1, read on the forward strand.
GTATTATTGCCGGCACGGAACCACTGTCGGCGGCGGTTATGGCCCTTTGCCCACAACTTAAAGCCATCTCGCGCGTGGGCGTGGGACTGGATAATGTGGACGTGGACTTTGCCAAGGAACGTGGTATCAGCGTGAGTACCACATCTGCGGATCACTTGGCGCGCGCCGTGTCAGAGTATGTACTGGGCTTAACCCTCAACCTTTTGCGCGGCATGGGCCAACAAGACAGAGATTTACGTAAGGGGCAGTGGCAAAAACATATGGGCTTCCTTTTGCGTGGAAAGAAGATGGGTATTGTGGGCTTTGGACGCATGGGGCGTGCAGTGGCGGCACTGTTGGCAGTGCTTGGCTGCGATATTGCTTTTGCAGATCCCAACGTGAGCACAGAGGATGGCGGACGGTATGCCAAAATGGAATTGGAAGAGCTTTTGGCGTACGCTGATATTATAAGCTTGCACTGCCCTGCACAAAGCAATGGCGCAGTATTGCTCGGCGAGCAAGAGTTGGAACGCATGCCCAAGGGGGCTTTCCTTATTAATACGGCACGTGGGTCTTTGGTGGATGAAAAGGCTTTGTATGAAGCTTTATCCAGCGGACATTTGGGCGGCGCGGCCTTGGATGTGTATGAAAAAGAACCCTATGAGGGTGATTTAACCAACCTTGAAAATATTATTTTGAGCCCCCATAGCGCGTCATATGCTCGAGAAGCAAGGGCACATATGGAGATGGAAGCTGTGCAAAATATATGCAGGGATTTGGGCTTGGAATAAATGAGCATGGGGGCAATCATTTTTATGGAATGTTGGGGAAAGGCATCTTAACACACTATAAAAAATGATAATTTCTTTACACTGCCCCCCATACAAAACTTGACGACGCCAAAGACCTATGCCATAAGTAGCAATTCTATTTGACATGAATCAAATAAATTCCCGAGCCCTTGGAGAAGTGCATGAGCGATTATAAAAAAACCTTGAACCTTCCTGATACCCGTTTTCCCATGAAGGCCAATCTCGTCCAACGCGAACCCGAAACGTTAAAGCGTTGGGAAAAAATGCAAGCCTATGACATCATGGTAAAAAGTTCTGGTTCTCAAGGACGTTATGTGTTGCACGATGGCCCTCCTTATGCCAACGGGCATATCCACATGGGCACAGCTCTTAACAAAATTCTGAAAGATATTATCATAAAATCCAAAAATATGCAGGGCTTTGCCGCTGAATATGTGCCCGGTTGGGACTGTCACGGCCTGCCCATTGAGCTGAAGGTGGAACACGAGCTTGGCGAAAAGAAAAAAGAATTGCCAGCCCATGTTGTGCGTAAAGCTTGCCGTAAATACGCAGAAAAATGGATTAACACCCAGCGCAAAGAATTTAAGCGTTTGGGCGTTTTTGGCACATGGGAAGCTCCGTACATGAGTATGGACCCTGCCTATGAAGCCGCCACCGCGCATACCTTGGCCGATGTGGCCGCCACAGGCAATTTGACCCGTAGCAAAAAGCCCATTTACTGGTGCTGTTCTTGTCATACGGCCTTGGCAGAAGCAGAAGTGGAATACGAAAACCACACTTCCCCTTCGGTTTTTGTGCGCTTTCCTTTGGATGACGCAGGCCTTGAAAAGATTTTACCCCAAAGCAGCGGTAAGAAAAATTTTGTGGTCATTTGGACCACCACCCCTTGGACTTTGCCTGATAATATGGGCGTATGTTTGCACCCTGACTTTGAGTATGCCTTGGTGGAAGCCGGCGGCGATAACTATATTTTAGCCAAAGAATTGGTGGAAAATTGCGCCAGCACCTTTGGCTGGGAAAACTACACCATTGAGGCTGAATGCCAAGGCTCTGCCTTGGTGGGCTTGCAAGCCACACATCCTTTTTATGACCGTCCTTCCCCCATTATCTTGGGCCATCACGTGACCCTTGAAGCCGGTACAGGCTGCGTACATACTGCGCCCGGCCACGGCCGCGAAGACTATGACGTGGGCTTAAAATACGGCCTTGAAGTGTACTCTCCCTTGGACGACGCCGGTCGCTTCTTGGATAGCGTGGAGTTTTTTGCAGGGCTTAACGTTTTTGAAGCCAATCCCAAGGTCATTGAGAAGCTGGAAGAAGTGGGCAACCTTTTACAAGGTTCCAAACTTTCGCACTCCTACCCCCATTGCTGGCGTTGCAAAAAGCCTGTTATTTTCCGCGCCACCACACAATGGTTCATAGGCATGGAAAAAAATGACTTGCGCAAACGCTCCTTGGATGCCATCCGCCAAAAGGTGGAGTGGATTCCTTCTTGGGGTGAAGAGCGCATTTATAATATGATTGAAGCACGCCCTGACTGGTGTATTTCTCGTCAGCGTCAATGGGGTGTGCCCATCATGGCTCTTTTATGCGAATCTTGCGGCGATGCATGGCAAGACAGCACCTGGATGCACGCCATGGCAGATCGCTTTGCCAAGCATAGCACCGGCTGTGACTATTGGTATGAAGCTGACTTGACAGACATTGTGCCCGAAGGCCTCACCTGCGCCAAGTGCGGCGGTAAGCATTGGAAAAGAGAAACGGACATTTTGGATGTTTGGTTTGACTCCGGCACAAGCTTTGCTGCCGTGGCAGAAAAACGCCCAGAGCTTGGCTTCCCCACAGATTTATATCTAGAAGGCTCTGACCAACACCGTGGATGGTTCCACTCTTCCTTGCTAGCTTCCATGGCCACACGCCAAGTGCCTCCGTATAAAGCGGTATTAACACATGGATACGTGGTGGATGGTAAGGGCTTTAAGATGTCCAAATCCATAGGCAACGTCATTGCACCGCAAGAGCTCATTGATAAATTTGGCGCCGAAATCATCCGTTTATGGGTATCTTCGGTGGACTACCGCGAAGATATTCGTATCTCCGATGAAATTTTAAGTCGCTTGGTGGATGCCTACCGTCGTATCCGCAATACTTGCCGTTACTTGCTGGGTAACATCAAAGACTTAACGGCTGAAGAGTTGTTAGAACCAAGCCAAATGGACGCCCTTGATCGCCAAGCTTTGGACGTGGTGGCAAGAGCCCATATGCGCATGCAAGACGCCTATGCAAGCTTTGAATTCCACAAGATATTCCACACCTTGCATAATCTTTGCGCCACGGACTTATCGGCAACCTACTTGGATATTATCAAAGATAGATTATATGCCAGCGGCACCACCAGCCAGGAGCGTCGCTCTGCGCAATCTGCCCTTTGGTACATCTTAAGCTTGCTTTTACGCGATATGGCTCCCATCATGAGCTTCACCGCCGAAGAAGTGTGCGATTATATTCCTGAAGGCTTGCGCAAAGCCGCCGGTGCGCACGCAGAAAGCGTTTTTGCTTTGCCTGCGCTCACCAAGGAAGATGTGGAAAAATTCCTTTTGGATGAAGAAACCTTACAAAAGTGGGCCACGCTGTACGAAGTACGCGGCGCCATTACCCGTGCCATTGAGCCATTACGCAAAGACGGCACTGTGGGGCACTCTTTGGATACACGTGTTCAGGTGTTTGTGTCTGAAGACAAGCTTGCGGCCCTTACGGACTTGCAAGTGGATTTACGCGCCATTTCCATTGTGTCGCAATATATTCTCAAGCCTTTGGCCGAAGCCCCTGCCGACGCCCTCAGCTTTGAAGATGTACAAAATATTGCCATCACCGTGGAAAAAGCCCAAGGCGAAAAATGCGAGCGTTGCTGGATTTACAGCACTGAGCTTGGCACAGATCCAGCCCACGCCACCCTATGCCCCCGTTGTACGGCGGTCATGAAGAGCGCGGAATAACAACGCATGCGCTACGCTCTTGTTTCAGGCATTGCGGCCTTAATCATTTTGCTGGATCAACTCAGCAAGATGTGGGTGGTAAAAACCTTACCCCTACACGCCGCAGTGCCCGTTGTGGACGGTTTCTTTAACCTTGTGCATATCTACAATCGTGGTGCTGCCTTTGGTTTTTTAAACCGTTCCGACATAGAGTGGCAATTTTGGCTTTTTTTAGGAGCCACCTTCATAGCTGTTGTGGCCATATTTCATTTGGTGCGCACCTCAAGCTATTTTGCCTTACTTTTTGTAGCTTTAGGCTTAATACTTGGCGGCGCCCTTGGCAATATGATTGACCGAATTCGCTACAGAGCTGTGGTGGATTTTTTAGATTTTTATGTGGGTACATGGCATTGGCCGGCTTTCAATGTGGCCGATATAGCCATTTGTGTGGGGGCAGGCCTCACGTGCTTAGCCATGTACATAACTGAGAAGCAAAACAAAAAACAAACTTCTAGTCCTAAGAAGGTGTAAACATGCTTTGGTGGCATTTTGTTATTTTAGCACTGCCCATGGTGCCAAATTTATACTCCATCTGGCATATTCGTACGCATTACTTTGCCGATGAACAACAAAAATCCCTATGGTTTTTATTGGCTGTATTTGTGCCCGTCATTGGCGGCATAGTCTACTTGCTCTGTGGACGCAAAAAAGCCAGCAAAACACCCTTTGAAGAACCTCTTACACCATGCCCCAGCGAGCATGAGGCATAATCCCATTAAAGGTGGAACATATGCAAAAAAACATTACCCGTACTTTACTTGTGGCCAGCTGCATGTTGGCTCTTTTGGCAGGATGTACTAAAAACGATGAATACGCACAATTGCAAGCTCGTGTACAAACACAAGACCAACAATTGCGTCAATTACAACCCAACATGGCCGACTCTTGGGCTCAAGTGCAAGCCTTGCGCCAAGAAATTAATATGCTTAAAGGCCAAATGGATGAAATGAACCGTGCAGGCGTTGTGGGTAAGGTAAAAACCCACGATGCAGCTTTACGCCAAGTGGAAAAGGCTTTGTCCTTAAATTTTAACTTGGACCAGCCCGTGGAAAGTAGCTCTAGCTCCTTTACTCCAGGCACCCCTACAGGTATGTCTGCCACACCCACGCCGCGCCCCATGGCCCCTTCAGCTTCTGTGGCCACAGCACCAGCAGCTGATGCAGCCACACAGCTTTTCAATCAAGGCATTTCGGCCTTTAACAGCCGTCAATACTCTCAAGCGCAAGCTTCCTTTGTTTCCTTCACCGAAAAATACCCCGACAATAGTCAAGTGGGTAATGCCTGGTACTATGTGGGAGATTGCAGCTTTCAATTGAATAAATTCAACGATGCAGCCATAGCCTATGATAAAGTTATCACCAGCTATCCCAGAAGCACTCGTGCTCCTGCTGCTTACTTGAAGCAAGCCATTTGTTTCAGCAAATTGGGCCAAAAAGCCGCTGCTACGGCGCGGATGCAAGAGCTTATGAAAAAGTACCCCACCTCAGCTGAAGCAGCCCGCGCCAAATCCTTTTTACAAACCAATAAATAATTCATAGGGTGCCTCAGCCTAACATATGGGCTGAGGCACTCATAGCATAAGGATATATCAATGTCTGAACAATCCTCCCCCCATCGCCAAGAGGTGCGCCTCTCTTTCACGGCCGATAATTCCAATAGCCCCATTGTTTGCCAGCTTGTGACCAAATACAATTTGATATTTAATATCATGAAAGCGCAAATAAGCCCTCGTAAAGAAGGCAAGCTCACCCTTGAACTCATTGGGCAAAAACAAGACATACAAAGCGGCATCAATTTTTTAAAAGACTCCGGCGTGAAAGTGCTGGGCGTTGCGCAAAAAGTTTGCCGCGACGATGCTCTTTGCATTCATTGCGGCTTCTGTACGGCTTTGTGTCCCACCACGGCCCTTGAAGTAAACAAGGATACACGCCTTGTGGAATTTAAGGTGGAAGAATGTGTGAGCTGTGGCCTATGTACCAAAACATGCCCCTTGCACGCCATGAAAAAAGACGTACAAGAAATACTCATGTAA
>CAYJHD010000025.1:6209-29496 GCA_964370015.1 uncultured Desulfovibrionaceae bacterium
CAAAACATGCCCCTTGCACGCCATGAAAAAAGACGTACAAGAAATACTCATGTAAAGAGCTCCCAAAGCTCCCATGGAGCATGCATAAGACCATACTTTAGGGGAAAAACTTTTGCAGATGTCAAAAGCTTTTCCCCCAATTTTTTCTAAAAAAAGCAAGAACCATAAAGATTTATTATGGGATGATGAATGTTATCGCCCTGTGCTTCCGCTCTTTTTTCTACTGCAAAGTCATTGGCAGGCTGTTAGACGCTAAACGTAATAATCATAAGCAAGGCAAAGATAACAACAGAGGCAGTTTCTATCCTAGTCATAGCGACTCCTTTTATACTTCGTGCAATGTATATTTCGTACTAACCGCTAAAAAACTTCCCAAATTATCATGGGGTAATACCTTGCCAATACATTTTTTCATTGAGCATATCCCAAAAGCGATTCTCATTTATAGTTAAGATAATGCGCGCCTTTTGCGTGCCTTGCGGCCCCACCAAAGGGAAGGGTAAGGATTGTCCATAGGAAAGACCAAATTGATCATTCACATCCACAAATTGTGTCACTTCTTCGGTGACAATTTCAGGTTCAATTAAAATGGCTGAAACCAAAACATCCCAAACAAAATGTGTGAATTGAGGGTTCTTGGAAAAGCTTACGCCCACATGCGAACGCTCTAAAATACCGGCCAAGGCATTACCATTAAGGGTTTTTAGGAATCGATCATAGTTATCTTTGGCAAAAACCAGTTTTTCTGCCACATCAAGCCCCACCATGATTTGCTCCTTAAAAGGCGCACGCACAGCCATGCGAGCCGCTTCAGGGTCAAACCACCAATTAAATTCCGCCGCAGGCGTCACATTACCCGGGGTGAAAAAAGCACCGCCCATATAAATAACACGCTTCACCAAAGGAATAATATCCGGAGCTTGGCGTATGGCCATGGCAAGGTTCGTGCAAGGACCAATGGCAGCAATGGTGATTTCGTGAGGATATTTACGCACCGTATCGATGATAAATTCCACTGCGCTTTGAGGCTGAGGTATAAGCTTTGGCGTCGTTTTATATTTGCCTTCATAGTATGCCTGCCAATCTTTGGGTTGCTCTAAACCAAAGGATCCCATCCACACATCTATGCCTCTGCCAAAGAGCGTTCTTTCCAAAGCAATATTTTCATGACGTTGCGGGCGCAAAGGATAAGCAGCTCCCATATACACGGGAATGTTCTTTTTTCCTGCAATGCTTAATTGATGTAAGGCATAGGCTGTGCCTTGCTCTGTCCAAGAATTACCCGTCACCGTGGTTACGCCCACAAGATCAATCTTGGGAGAATTGGCAAGCATGAGCATGGCAATGCCATCGTCAAAGGCTTCCACCATGTCTGCATCCAGTATAACTTTTTCCTTGGCCATGGCACTTGTTCCTCCAACTAAAAAGCACAGTGCACAACAGAGACATACACCGAATAATGTCTGTAATTTTTTATGCATACATCCTCCAATTTCTCCGTGTTACTTCTGCGGTAAAAGACGAATTCTTTGTTCACCATGGGCGTTGGCATATTTTGCGCCCACCTTACCCTGCAAATTTTCCGTTATGTATGTAATCAAAACTTCACTGTCCGTCATGAACATATCTTTTAACACTTTAGATCTTTTAAACATAACCAGGCCATCTCCGCCCCTTTTAAGCAAATAATCATGGGAAGCCAGGCTATACAAAGCCTCTTCTTGTAAGGGCTTTCCGCCAATCATAATATTTTTCACCCTATAGGGGCCATTAACCTTTTGGAAATGCCCATACATATCCACTTGCACCGATGAGGGTATACTTGTGTCGATGTCGTAGGTCATGCCCGATACTTGCAAAAAGCTTCCTTGGGGTTCGGGTGCATCCCGCGCGCCCATTTCCAAGGCATCTTTCAAGGTTTTTCCCGAAACCTCCATGGACATGATGTAATTACCAAAGGGATGCAAATCGATGATTTCTTGATAGGTAATGGGACCCTTATCTAAATTGGTGCGTAAACCGCCACCATTGACTATGCCCACTTGCGTACCTAAAAGGGTGCGATAAGCATCAGCCACCAAGTTACCTAAATTGGTTTCGCCCATGCGTGACGAGGGAATATTGCCCTCATTGGCCACCAAGTCATATTCACTGTGCGCCACGGTCTTTCCTAAAATTTGCGCAAATTCCTTTTTCACGGCGGTGATTTTTTCTTGAACTTGCGCATCCTTTTCACCCAGGGTTTGCGCTTTGCTTATGAGCGTAGCTGAAATATCTGCGCCGTCTTCTTTGTGCGGATTAATGACAACCTGTCCAATATAACGCAATTTATCGCCCGTTTGAGACAAGATGACATCTTTGCCGTCTTTATCTTTGTATACCTTGCCTTCTATGATGGTATGCGAATGCCCATCAAGCATCACATCTATGCCCGTCACATGCGCAATGAGGTCGGTGGAGCGCCAAGGTTGCGAAGCCTCATCCACGCCCAAATGCACCAAGGCAACCACGTATTCCGCCCCTGCGGCTCTAGCTGCATCCACGCTTTTTTGCACAATGGAGTACAGTTTTTGCCCTGTCTTATCTTCGCCCAAGGTGTACACAAAGTTGCCCTTACCATCTTGAAAATAATGCGCACTGGCCTTGGTTAAGGTTTCCGGTGTGAGTACGCCCACAAAGGCAATGTCCACACCATTGACCGTATACATTTCATAAGGCGGATATATGGTCTTCCCGTCATCTACGCGCATGAAATTTGCCGAAACTATTTTAGCCTCAAGCTTTTGCGACAATTCAAAAAGTCGCGGTATTTTATAATCAAACTCATGATTACCCAAAGCGAAGTAATCATAGCCCGTGGCATTCATGATCTCTATGATGGCCCCACCTTGTGTGAGCATGGCCACACTGCCTCCTTGCACGGCATCGCCTGCACCCACCAAGAGTACATTTTGCGCGCCATATTTCTCTTCCAAGGCATTTTTATGGGCCGCCAAGCCGGCATAGCCAATGTGATCATCAATGGCCGCATGCACATCATTGGTGTGCAAAATAACAATGGGAGCCTCCACACCAGCAAGCTCTTGCTGATGCCCGGCGCACGCACCAAGAAAAAGAAGCATACTCCATACAATGCAGAACAATCCTTTTTTCATATCAACTCCCTTGCCCACCATTATCTTTTTTTGTGACAGCTTTTATAAAATTTTCTTTCATTATGTGGTCTTTTAGGCAACTTTTTATGGCTGTACCAAAAGCGTCACCACATGACTTTGCCCTAAATCATCCAGCACGCGCACCCTATGTTTGCCCACGCGCATATTCCAGAAAAAAGGCTTTTGGGGTGTGCTACTGCCCACATACTCTTGATTCACGAACCAAAATAAAGTCTTAGCTTCCGTCGAACTCACGCCGCTGAAAGCTAGCGTAGCTTTAGCCGTGGCATTCATATGATACACAATGCCTTGGCGCGGCGATTTTATGCTTATGCCGTGCATGGCGCTTGTGGCTTCACCGTTGGGGCAAGGCTTTGCATAGGCCGGTGGTAAAGGCTTATGCACTCCGGCCTCAGCAAAAAGCTCATACAATTCCGACGGCCAAAATTCCCACACCACTTCTTGAGCCTTTTCTCCGGGGCCGCACAGACGCAAACCACTTTCAGCATCCACCCAAATCTTTCTATACACTTGAGAGTTGGTCACGGGTGAACGCCCCGGTATAAACCATGTGGGCACCGTCTCTGGGCACAATTGCGTTTGCACATCTCCCGTATCTCTACAGGTGGGCAATTGCACCAATTGCGTTTCCTTATGTTTTTGCGCCAACATATCTTGTAGCTGCTCTTCCCAAATGAGGGATTTAGCTATGTTTTTATATAAAGGAACGGCTACGCTGCTCCCCACCAACATGCGGTTGGAAGTATTGTCAAAATTCCCCACCCATACGGCGAGGACATAAGGCCCTATCACACCCACCGTCCACGCATCACGAAAGCCATTGGAAGTGCCGGTTTTATACCGCCAAGGCATCTTCACCGACTGTCTACCAAAACCCTGCACAGGAAGGCTGGGTTCCTCCAGCATATACAAAGTGGCGAGGGACGCTTCCGGAGAAAGCACAGGGATGACCAATGCTTCCTTCTTTTCATCTTGCACAAATTGCAAAGGTTGCCACATGCCACCATTGGCAAGCATGGCATATAAAGCCACCAAATCTCGCATGCGCAATTCAGCGCCGCCAAGCACCAAACTCAAACCATAATGGCCTGCATCATGCGCAAGCCCCACCTGCGCCCTTTGTAAAAAAGTATGCAAGCTTGGATCAATGCGCGAAGCCAAATCAATGGCCGGTACATTACGGCTTAAGCGCAAAGCTTCATGTGCCGGCAAAGGCCCTTGAAACTGCCTGTCGAAGTTTTCCGGATTATATTCCGCAAAACTCTTGGGCCCATCCATGAGCATGCTTTGTGGATGAATAAGCCCTTGATCCAAAGCCAAAGCGTAAATAAATGGCTTTAGCGTGGACCCCGGAGAGCGTTTAGCCTTGGTGCCATCCACTTGTCCATCAATGGGCACATTGAAAAAATCTGCCGAGCCCACCGAAGCCCGCACTTCCATGCTGGGCCAATGCACCAACATGGCGGTGGCATTGCTTAAGCCGTATAAAGCTCCCTGGGCCACCAATTGTTGCACATGCTTTTCCAGTAAGTCTTGCTGTGCACTGTCTATGGTACTGCGAACCAAGGCGCCTCTAAGCTTTCCTCCCTGTTCGTCCCCCAGCTCACCCCGAAATTCTTTATCTGTTCCTTCATGTAAGTCCCCATGTGTCTTCTCGTAAGATGCATCGACGGAGGGCTTTGCGGGCATATTCTTTGCTTTCCCCTCAGAGAGTTCCTCGGCTTTGGCTTGCAAAAGCTCCATGGAAATATGCGGTGCCACAAAGGGTAAATCTTTCAAGCCATACACGCGTAAAGGCGGTGCTTTTTCCGAAACCTTTTGCTCCGGATAGGTGGCATTCCAATTTTTGTGTAAGGCCAAGCGCGCTTCTTCCAAATCTTCATTGAGCAGTAAATGCCCTTTAGTTGAGCCCTTAAACGCTCTCACCCGAGGATTTTGCGGTATAAGGCAAAGGGCTAAAGCCTGCGAAGGGGTTAAGGTTTGCGCCGACTGATGAAAATACACTCTGGCGGCGGCCTCTATGCCTTCAATATTGGCTCCATAAGGAGCCAAGGAAAAATACGCTTCCAGCACATCATGATGCCCGTAATGCCAAATGAGTTGCATGGCCAGTAGCATCTGCTGTCCCTTACCAACAAAGCTACTACTCACAAGACCATAACGCATGCGCGCCACCTGCATGGCTATGGTGGAAGCTCCCACAGGCCTTGTGTCCAGCAAAAGGCTTTTTACCGCACGCATGAGAGAAAATGGATTAACTCCCATATGCTGATAAAAATATTTATCTTCGTACAATAGCACGGCTTTGCGTACATGTTCCGGTATATGCGTAAGGGGCATGTGCACGCGATACTTATCATCACGGCTTAAGCCCATGCGCATGAGTTCGCCCTTTCTATCCACCACAAGGGGCGAAAAGCTTATGCCATCCCAAAGGGGTGGTGGCGGCACAGAGGCGATGTATATGCACAGGGCAAGCAGGGTGAGGACAGGGCACGCAAGCCCTGCCACAGCCCAAGTACGCCAGCTCATGGAGCCTGTATTACGGCGCCACCACATGTACACGACCGCCCACGGTATGACTTTGTAATGTGGTATCAAAAAGCCCCTCGGCCTGCACAGCCGGCAAGGCAAAAGTACCCTGAGTCACCGCACGCATATGATACGTGACGCGCTGCGCCTTGCGCCCTGCTTCCACAAAAACTATAACTCTATCATCTTCGCGCGTAATGCTCATATCTTCGCTGGAAGAGCTGTCATCCTTGTGATCCAGCACCAGTTCAAAACCACCGGGTAAAAGCGACACCACGGCCACGGAAGAAGATGTATTTTTCAGTAAATGCACATCCACATCCACGCGCAGCACTTGCCCCTGCACCAAAGTGCTAGTGAAGGGAGTTTCATCCTCTAGGGTGAGGCTTTGCTTTACCACCAGACCTTGCTCCAAAGCCTTGGTGGGCATGCGCGTATCAAAGCCATAAGCACCCATGTGGGCAAAATATTTTTGCCCTGCAGGTATTCGCACATCAAAGCGCGTACAACCCGGCGCATCTAAGGTGTAGAATTGTCTAAAAAGTTGCGCCGTGGGCTCTGTGTCAGGCATATCTTGCTCATACATACCGCAAACCAGCTCCACGCCTTGTAAATCGGCGGTGGTTTCTGCTTGTGCATTTACCATATGGATGAGTCCTAGAGCCGCCATGCTGGCACCCATGGTGGCATGGGATTTATTCAAGCCTTCCAATAGGCTTTCTTGTAAGAAGCCCATATTCTTCTGAAACTCTTGCGGAAAATGCTTAGCGAGCACTTGAGCATGCAAACCATGTTGCGCCAAGGTATCGAACATTTCTGAGCCATGTTTCCATTGCTTGGGTGCCTCACCCAAGACTTTGTTCAAGTGCCTTTGGGCATCGCTACGCATGTACAAAGCTTCATAAGCACCGGCCATGAGGCTATTATACACATCGCTTCCCGTCAGTTCTTGACGGCGAATGTAATTTTCGCAAAGCTCCAATTGCTTACTCACCACATATCCGGCCCTTGCCAACACCCACGAGGCATAGGCCAAGGCGCGCAAATCTTCCACCGAAGACGGACTTTCATTGATGCGTCTTTCCAGAGCCGTGAAGATTTGCGGCATCATGCCCGGAGGCACGGCAAGCCCTGCATCTTGAAGGGTGAGCACATAATCGGCGGCATAGGCCGTGAGCAAGGTGGAAATCTCTGTCCAATGGGTCCAAAGACTCACGCCTCGCATGGGCCTAAAGGCGGACACCAAGGTATTTTGTGCATCTTCAAAGGTATCTTCCTGTCCCTTACCCTTTAAGAACACAAGACTTTTACTTAAGATATCTCCCAAGGGTGCATTTTTCAGCAATGCCAAAGGAAAAGCCTTACTTATGCTTTGCTCCACACAATCGTACGGATAGTTATGCAAATACTGCAAAGAGCTTTGCAATAAGGGCAAAGGAATGGGCGACAAGGTGAGCGAGCTTTGTGCGTCATAGGCTAAAAGCTGTCGTCTTGTGTGCACCTGCGTAGATTGGTTTAAGATGAAAGAATGCTGACTATGACGCGGCAAAACAGCCGGACGCACGCTCATGGGATAGGTGCGCTGACGACGTACACCATGGGAATCTTCTGTGCTAAAGCGCAACATGGCCACGCCTGGCGTGTTACCCACTTTGCCTTGGAAGGTGAGATATTTTTCTTCGCCGGGGGCCAAAGTTACACTCTCAGCAAAATGGCTTAAGGTCATATCCTCGGTGGTGCTTTGCGCAGCATCAAGACTCAAGCTTGTGCGCAAGGTCATGGGAAGGTCGGTGGTATTGGCTATGTTCAAGCCGCCTTCAAAGCTATCCCCCAAGGATACCGTGGTGGGCGTTTGAGGAATAAGCACTTGCGTATCTTGCACAATGACGCGAGCTTCTCCATGCCCCACGCCTTGCTCATTATGAGCCACCGCCATGAGACGCACGGTGCCATTGAAATAGTCCGGCACGGGCACTTCCACATCAAGGCCAGCGGCAGGAATTTCCACCACACCGCTCCACCATGTCATGGGTGGCTCATGCTTACGCTTAAAGGGATTTTGGAAAGACCCCAGCAAGGCTCTAAAGCTATTGCCTTCATCGCCGTCACCACCAAAGGCAGAAAGCCTTTGCATAATTTTACTGCTCTCGGGCATGAAGCGGTCAAAAAGCTGTGCTGTGCGCACTTCCAATGCTCTATCCAAAAGCAAATGATAGAGAGGATTAGGCGTGTTATAGCGCGATAATTGCAAAATACCTTCATCCACGGCAAAGAGCACAGCCTTTATGGGCTTGCCTTGCGTATTTTCAATGCGCCAGCTCAAGGCCTTACCCGGAAGGGCTTTTTTCTCTGCGCTTATTTGCAAGGGAAGTTCTTTTTGCTTGGTGTTCACCATGATACTAGCCACGGCAACACTTTGCGGTTGTAAGAAAATATTTTCCGATTGCGCAGCACGTCCCATGAGCACTTGCACATAGGCACGACCGCTAAAATCTTTGGGAATATTCAATGTGTGCAAGCTAGAGCCCACGGGAAGCTTTACCCATGCATGGGCCGCCACGCTATCCCTTTCTAGGGAGATAAGAGCCACGCCATCATAAGGGGCTGTCACCATGATTTGCGCTTGTTCGCCACCATTATAATACTCTTTGTCGGTTTTTATATGCAAATGCGCTTTGGGTAAATGTCTTGCCTGCTCCAAAGCCGGACGCAAATCATCATTACCCACAATACTATACGACACTTGCGCCAGCACCGTGGCACCGTTTTGAGCGTTCTGCTCGGCAGTGGGTGCCATTTTTACGGTAAGAATATACTCACCCACCTCTTGTGTGGGAATATTCCATGTCAAATTGCCTTGCTCTGAAAGCATTTGCTGACTTTGCGCAATTTCTGTGCTCACCGGCGTTTCCGCATAGGTATACTGACCAAGGGCATCGCTGACCAAGGATTGCACCGTGTGCCTGCGCGCTATGGAAAAGATAAGTGCGCCTGGATTCACGTTTTGCAATTGCGAATCAATGGCTTGGAATTGTAACTTTGCCGCACTGTCTTTTAAGATGAAGTTTTTATTGTCTGCGCCTTCACCGGTTTTGAAACCAAGCATAAAGGGCATGGGCGAAAGCAAGAAACGCTTTTCATAATTAACAGCGCGACCGCCGCCGGCCTCATAGCCTTCGGTATTAATAGAACATTGTAATGTGCCAAAGCGCCACTGGCTAAAGTCCAGTGGTATGGAAGCTTGCCCTTTGGCATCGGTGAGGGTGGACTTTAAAGGACGCGTAATGGGATCTGTTCCTTTGGTGAAATACGGGGACACATCTTGGAAAGTATACTCTTCATAGCCATCAAATTGCAAATACGCCGGACGTAAATGCATGACAGAAGTAACACGACGCCCTGCCGCCACTTGCCCAAAGAGCGTATCCAATTGCACTTGCAAAGCCACCTGTGCCGCCCCTTGCGAAGCCGCATGAGAGGTCACTATCCAGCCCTTGGTGGAAAGAGCTTTTTTCTCTGCATCTTGCGCCTGCACTAAGCTTGTGGTTAAGCGCAAAGTATCGGGCAAAAAGTTTTCCACGCGCACAGAGCTTGATCCCAAAACAAGGCCATAACTTTGATCTTGAGGCGAATCAGGCGTAGTTATGCGCAGGCCATAGCGACCCGTCATGGCATTGGACGGAATATTCCATGTGAAGCTATGGATATTTTCTTGAGCCTTAAATTCTTGTTCAAAAACTACGCGCCCCACCTCATCTTGAATGCTTGCCACAAGGGGCATATTGGCAGGAAGTAATTTCCAATCATTGGCGCGTAATAAAGCACCAAAGTGCAAATCTTCACCCGGCCTAAAAAGACCACGCTGGGCAAAAACAAAGGCATTCAAGGTGTTGGTGCTGCTTTGCTTTCCGTTGATGTGCGCAAAATTAGATAAGTTCACATAACGCTGATAATCTTGCAAAGATAGCCATAGCATGTCTTCGGTCTGAGGCTCATTGAGCCCCATGAAATTCCATTTATTGTCGGTCATGCGCCTTGCCACCACGGCCACAGGACGCTTTTCCTGTTGCAATGCAGAAAGATTAGGCAGCACAGCCTTACCCGTGGCATCGGTTTTCACCTCTGCCACAGGTATACCATTATAGCCTATTACCTGGACATTGACATTGGATAGAGGCTTGGCTGTGTCTAAATCACAAACATAGGCCTCTAAAATTTCATTGGGAAGCTCTTTTAGCACGAGAGCCATGCTGGAATGCATGAGCATGCGCCCGGAAGTGGTGATGACGCGACCATCTTTCACACCTTCCAAGTGCAAATACACAAGACCAGGCATGATGGATTGTGATTTTTCATGGAAGCCAAAAATATTCTTGGTTTCAAGGGTGCTAAATACAGGGGCACTGCCATAACCTTGCGCCTTGCCGCCGCCAGAGCTCACGGCTATTTCACCACGAGTCACTTCGGCGGTGGCATTTCTTTGTTCTGGGCTTAGGGTTTCATCCAAGGAATACAAAAAGGGCAAAGCCAAAGCATTGTCCATGAAGCGATGCGCACTCCAGCGAATGCTATCCAAATGTTCGCTCACCATGGCAATATCACTTTGCTGCATGAGCACAGTGCCGGCCTGCAAAAGTTGCAAACGCGGCTTACCAAGAGGCACAAATTCTACGCCTTCCAGTCCATGGGCCAAGGGAGTTTTTACGCCTTGATCATTGGTGGGGCCAAAACCTGCGGCCACATTCCACACAATATACTTCCCCGCACTGGCATTTACACGAAAGCGTAATACATCATTACTTTCATCGGGTAAACGCACCCATTCTGGTTGTAAGGCACGCGCTTTCTGACGTGCCTCGGGGTCAATTTTACCCTCTTGCCAATTACTTGGACGCACATTTTCTTCTGAGCGGTGCAGAGGCAGTTCCAGCACCGTTAAAGCTTTGAGAAAATCTTGCGCCTCCACCCTTTGCGAGAAGCGAAACACCAAATGTTGTTCCATTTGCAAGGCTTTATTTTGCCATGTTTCAAGCTGCGCCTTTTCCAAGGTAAACAAGGAAGCTGTGCCGGGAACCACCACATCCTTCACGGCATCTCTTTTGGGAAAATGCCAGCTATTGCCTTCTTGCCACAAAGGTCTAATGGCAGGCAAAGTAATACTTACGGTGCTCTTTTCTTTGGGCAGGGTGAGAATGCGCGCATTGACCACCGCACGCGTATTATCATCTAACCACACCCACTTCCCAGGGGTCAAACGTAGACCAGAATTCCCTTGCGTCTTGGGCCAAGCATTTTCTTGTAAAAAGAGACGCGTATTTTCATCGATGGGAGCACTAAAGCGCATGGCAAAAGAGATACCATGCTCTGCCTTGGGCGAAGGATCAACCCACACCTTGGCCTGTCCCATTTGCGCACTGAGCGGAATAGTGTAAAATGAAGGCTTGGTGTTATTTAATTGCACGCGTGCAGGTAAGGAGAGCTGACTCAAATCCAGGCCATAGGTGGTGCCTTCTGTCCAAGGCTCTGAAGGGGTAAAGCGCAGGGTGGTGGAATTTTGCCAAATCCACTCGCCTTGGGGCCAACCTTGAGTCTCAAGACCTTGGGGGGCAGTGTCTGCTTTTCCAAGCCACACATTGCACTTTTGCTTCCAATCATCACCATAAGCCTTGCGGCACAAGGTTTCGTCGGCATTGAAATACACGCTGATGGATGCGTCGCTCCAAATAACATTATATATTTTCGGCGATAAATATACCTTATTGGCATGGGCTACGGAGGCATTACACACACAAATCATGGCCAATAACAGCATGATAAAGGGCATGGTAAATGTACCAAAGCTCTTGGCGTATTGTGTATATTGTTGATTCATAATTATCCTCCGTAATCTGAAAAAGTAGAGACAACTTCATGAGAGCCCTCACCTTGGCAAGGGCTCCTGTTTTCATTTTTTATTTTGCCATGAAATGACGCGCAGCCATAAAGCCTCCGCCAAGCACACATAAAGCAGCTATAATCATAAAGAAAATACCCGATGTTTCATTTTGATTTTGGGCACTTTCAAACATTTCTTCCATACTTACTTTACCGCGACGAATAAGACTAAAAGGCTCACCGGACTTGCTGATATACGGCACCAACTGCGCACCATCGGCCTTTGCCACGATGCTCACTTCCTGTGCGGGAACAATGCTATAGGTAATGCGAATATCACCCACGTCGGGGTCATCGCTTTCTTGACCTAAGTACAAAGCATTGCCCACCACATGCACAAGCAAGCCTTCCTGACCTTCTTCATAAAACTCACGAATGCCTTCAGCATCCCTATCCCCTTGAGCCAAAATGTGCTCGTGCATTTTTTGTATCTCGTCTTGGCTCAAATTCAGCGGAGCAAATATTTCTTGTGTGGTTTCAGCCTTTTGATGAGCTAAAGGTGTGAGCACTTCTTCCACCACCCCATAGGCACCAAGGCGTATGTTTTTCCCAAAAACCACCTCTTCTTCCATACCATCCATAAGTAAGGTATTTTCACGCTTTTTATCGGAAAAGCCCACGCTGGATACCGGCGTATCTTTCCACTCTTTTTTATATTCATAGACGGTTTTGGTGATTTCCTTGCCGGAAGCGTCTTTTTCTTTCTTCTTGGTGGATTTTTCCACATATTGGTAATATTCAACCTTTTTGGAAAATCCTATACCTTCAAGACCAAAACCCAAGCTAGGATCAAGACTTTTGCCTGCCGTGGCTAAGGGGCCCGTGGTATATACCAGTTTATTATGAAAAGCTTTATCCACCTTGACATTGCTAGGTAAAGCCACACACAGGGCTTTTGCTTCGCCCAAAAGACCTGCCACGCGTTCGGTGCGTTGCATATTCCAATACAAAATGCCTGCGCCCATGAGCACAAGAATAATGCCAATTATCAACGGGGTAGAAGATTTCGTCACGTTGGGATCTGTAATACTCATATACTACCTCTTTTTTACAAAATTCTTGTATTATTACTCGCTACTTACGCTTTGAAGAGCTGCTTTTGGAACTGCTTTTGGAGCTGCTTTTGGAGCTGGAAGATGTCTTCTTCTTTTTCTTATCAAAATCATCGTCATCATCGTCGTCATCCAGCTCTTGTGCCACATTGCTACAGCCACCACAGCCGCTTAAAGGCACGGTTAACATTAAGGCCACAATAATAAGACCGATTTTGGCATTTTCTTTTAATAATGTTAACATAACTAGCTCCTTATTGGCATTTTACAAATTTTGTTACGATGTCATCAATACTTTGCTGAATGTCTTCATAGCTTTTGGTATTCATGGCATTGATAAGCACTAAAATGGCCTTGGCACCCGTAATATTTTCCTTACCCATGGGGTTGGGATCCACGCGTTCTCCCTGCTCTGCATCATAAATCACTGCGGTGGCTGTGCCGATGTCATGCATGCTCAGTTGATAGAGCAAATCCCCCCATACAAAATTTTCACAGTGAATGGAAAAACGCTCTATGCTATCACCGCCGCGCGACGTGATTTCTTCAATCATTTGTGCAGATCCCGGGGCAATGGTGCACGTGATGAGCATTTCAGGCATGGAACGATTGGGGCGCAAAATAACATCGGCACCAAGTTTACGCAGACGCTCTCTATTATTATCATGCACAAGCTCCACCGTAATACCCTTGGCATAGGTGCTTTCGGTGCTCATGCGATAAATAATATCAAAGGCGGCAGAGTCAGAATTGGCATCGCTTTCATCGGCCAGAACGTAAACACGCTCGGCTGTATCCATATGAATTTTATCAAAGAAGCCCTCTTCGTTCACATTACTATTCACCAAGTGAATATGCTTGCTCTGACTCAAGTGCTCCGCAAAATACGATATGATTTTTTCATTGGCGGCCTGATTGTTATTCACCAATAAAATATCTTTTTGACCGTATTTTAAAGAACGCTTTTTTTCTGCCACAAAGCGGTCCAGCCATAAAAAATTACTCTTTTCAATACTTTCTGCATTACAGTACACAATGATATGATCGTATAACATGGGAAACCACCTTCCAATTGATTTCAAATCTTTATAATTTTTGAATAAAAAGCCTATTATACCCGCCGTATAGAAAAAGCGAAATGGCAAGTAAATAATCATAAGCAAAATCACATACCATTGGGTGATGGCATGTATGGGAAAATGATCTCCATATCCCACCGTGGTGGCAGAAATCACGGTAAAATACATGGACTTGGAATACGATATGGCTACATCTGCAGGGCTTAAGCTATTATGCAAAAGCACATAGCCATAGGAAATAATGCAAAACTCCACAATGAAAAGCGCAATATTCGCAAGCGGCCTGTGAAACATTTTATGTGAAAAAGCATAATGAATATAACCAAACTTTTTCATGAGTTTTAATCTAAATAGTGTACTAAACATAAAAACTCTTTTATGTTTGGCTGAATAAGACATGTCTTTTCAGCGTTTATGAGGAGAAAAAGCTAGGCTTTTTCTCAGACTAATAACAACCCCCACTGCGCGGGGTTTGCGCCAGAGTTTCTGCCTTGATATGAGCGCATCAATGAGCTCATTTTTGTGGGTTTGCCTCTACGTGCGAGTATTGACACGCCATAGCAAGGCAAAAACTCTAGCTCTGTGAACCTATTCAGCTCAGGACATTACTATTTTCCAAAACGAGCCGATTGTTCTTTATTCTTTACTTTTTTGCATTGGTCACAGCTTGAGCGCTGGCTTTTGGAATTTGTGCACCATAGCCTTTCACGGCACCAAAAAGTTTTAAGGCATCGGCAAAGGGATATTGATTGGCATACATGCTCACACTGGACTTGATGCTCCCCTGTTGATTTTGCCCAAGCATACTTCTAAGCTGATTGGCAGGGGAATTGGGATCATGGCTCACGTCTTCTTTGTACGAAGCCGTTAAGAAATGCGCCGCATACTCCTTATGCACAGCCTTGGCTATGATATCCATGCTTTCAGGGGCCACATTACCTTCTGCGCTTTCCAATTCCACATCACCAAACAAATCCACCGTCACAGGAAAGAGTGTGCCTTCATAGGTGATTAACAAGTCGCCCTGCTTATTAAACAAAAACATATTGTTATCTATGGAAAGTTTACGCTTGGCATCATTGTGTGTGGCATCCACGGCGCTCCATGCATTAAAAGCCATGAGGTTATTATGTATGGAATAATCCATGCCGCTCTTGGCACGAATGCCATAGCCCATATCGGACATTTCTTGTGTTCTTGTCCACGTGAACAACACAGTATTATTGGCAAAGTCTAAAAAACCGCGTTGATTGGCTTTACCGCCATATAACTCCACAGCCGACATGACATTCCCCACAAAAACACAGTTCTCTATGCTTACTTTGCCATCGGCTTGAAAGCGAATGCCGGCATTATTTCCATTTAAGAACATGCAGTTTTTAATGAATAAATCACCCTCAAAGCCGCCGGAAGAAGGACCACCTATGAGCGGCATTTTAGCATTGGGAATGCTGGTGGTGCTGGCTTTGGTGGGTGGATGCAACAACAAGCCGCCAAGGCCTTCAATATGCCCCTTGGTGGCGTGATAGTTATTGGAAGGGCCCTTATCAAAAAAGAGGCCATCCAGCATAATCACACCTTTTTTCACCATAATGCGTAATAAAGGATGATTTAAGCCAGATTTATTGGATTTATTATCGGGCTGTACCTTTGTTTGATAGACAAGCACATCGCGCTTACTAAAATCTTTAGAGTAGCCACCCTCGATGGTCACCGCTTTTTTAAGCAAAATATTACCGGCATTCATAAGACCAAAATAATTGCCCTCGGCCACCTTAATAATATCTCCATCGGCAGCTTTATCTATGGCTTTTTGAATATTTTTCAAAGGTTTCTCAGGCAACTTACCGGCAAAACTATTTTTACCATTGGCCTGTGATACATACCATTCTTGTGCGCAAAGAGGCGTAACTATCGACGCCATACAAAAAAATGTTAATGCCAATATACGTTGTAACATCATACTCTTTCCCCTTTCATGAACCATAAACTTAATCATCGCCGCCGCTATCGCTATCACCGCCGCCATCGCTGTCGCCGCCTCTGTCATCATCGTCATCGTCGTCATCGTCGTCATCATCGTCGTGACTCTTACGCTTTTTCCCGCCGCTCTTTTTGGAGGAGGAAGATGAAGAAGGCTTTTTTCTTTTCTTAGAATAATGAGCCACGGCTATGAGGAAAAAAAGAAAAGCAAAAACTATTGCAGCCTCAGACCATATGGTGCTGCCGTCGTATGTAAAAAACGCCAACAAAGCCCACACCGCGAAATAAATGCCAAAATGTTTAAGAATACGCATGTCTTATTTCCTACAGTTTAAGATTTCATCATGCAATCACCGTGGATCGCAAAAACAAGTATTGTGAGAAGCATTGAATGGGTGGAGGTGGTCACAAATGAGCATACACCTTGTGACTCAGTGAATATTGCGCATATTTTGCATTTTCACTTTGAAAGACGCGGGAGATGACAGTTTTACTTTGAGCTTCATAAGTATGGGTAAAGCCATCATGAGTATATGAGTTCGACTTACCAAGGAAAGGAAAATGGAACTGCATCCAAACCACGCTACGCATACGCTTCTCCTCCTCAAACGTTTCTGGTATCTGCACCCTTCATCCAAGAAAGTGCAGCACCTGTAAACCAACCTGATTTGTCTTTGTTGAGTTTTTACTACTATAATATGTGTTCTCAACCATCATCATTGTAATTACTTTTGACGAAAAAAATATATCTATCACTCATTGTTGCCTTTTTTGTCAGCCTCATCACAATGATGAGATTGACCATCATCGAACAATTACTATCTATAATATTAATAAGTTAAAAGAAAATACACAATGTACACGCCTATATTCGCGCCTGCCACCTTACTGTCACACATTGCAGCCTATAAATGTCATCTTCGTGCGTATATTGACAAAGCCATAAAATTGGACCATTATATCAAAAAAGGTCAAAATAATTATGAAAATGAGTATATACTTACACAAAAAGACACTATTTGCTTTGCTAAAAAGCCCTTTTATGGTGGTGCTATTTCTTTGCTTGCCTCTTGTGGGTTGTGAGGATATTTCCATGAGCCCAAAACAGCCCGTTACCTTGACCTATTGGCATGTTTATGGGGCGCAAACGCACTCTCCCATGAATGAACTGGTGAAAGTATTTAACCAAGGCCCTGGCAAAGAGCATGGCATAGTGATAAATGTGACCTCCGTTTCCAACTCCACTGCCATCCATAATCCTCTGGTGGCGTCTGCCAAAAAAGAACCTGGCTCAGGGGAATTGCCCGACATCTTTGTTTGTTATCCCAAAACACTACACGCCATGGGTAGCGACATTGCTTTGAACTGGGAAGATTACTTTACAAAGGAAGAATTGGTTGCTTTTGTGCCGCAGTTTTTGCAAGAAGGCTATATAAATTCTGAGCTGAAAATCTTTCCGTTGGCAAAATCTTCCAATGCTTTTTTCATCAATGCCTATACCTTTGACAATTTTGCCAAAGCCACTGGATATACCTATGAAGACTTAGCCACATGGGAAGGCGTTTTTGAAGTGACAGAAAAGTATTATGCTTGGTCTGGGGGCAAAGCCTTTTTCATGTATGATGACTGGATTCACTACCCCATGGTCAACATGCAGTCCCTAGGTGCTTCGCTTTTTAATGAAGATGCCCTTGTACCTTGGGACAATGCCACATACCAAAAAGTCATGCGCCCCTTGGCCCGTGCTGCCATCAAAGGAGAAGTGTGCCTTATGCCTGGCTATTCGACCAAGGCCATCATGATTAATGAAGCCGTTGCCGGCGTAGAATCCACAGCCAGTGTGCTGTACTTTAAAGATAGCGTAACCCACAGTGACAACACCAAAACACCTTTGCCCCTTAAAATTTTACCCGTACCTCGTTTTGCCAATACCAAACGTATGGATTTGCAACGCGGAACAGGCCTTGTGGCCTTAAAATCCACTCCAGAAAAAGAAAAGGCCGCTGCCATATTTTGTAAATGGTTAGTTTCTGAAGCCCAAAACCTCCCCTTTGTTATTCAGGGTGGTTATATGCCTGTACGAATTAATGATTTTGAAAAATTTTCCCAGAATGTGGGACAAGTTCCCTACCGCAAGGAAAGCTACCATTCCCTCTATACAACCATTGCCACGCTGAAAAACACATCAGAATTTATGGTGGCCCCCACCTTTGATTTTTACGGCTATTTGGAGCAATTCTACGCACAAGCATTACGCATAGCTTTTAGTAAGGGACGTCAAGCATGGCTTAAAACTGAAGATAAAAGCCCAGCAGCGCTAGAACTTTTGGTGGATACAGCTTTACAAACATTGCAAGAAGAAGTTCTCTTTTTGGAAAAAGAACATCGCTAATGAAGCCATTATCCTTTCTTCAAAATTTGCTAAGCAATAAATCATACACCTTAAAAAATAGGCTTTTTTTATTTTTTTCGGTGTTGATTTTTGTTATGCTTCTATGCCTTTTTGTATTTTTATTTATTTTTGAAGAATTGGATGCACCGCAAAGAAATATTTCTCTAGCCCTGCAAAACTACGCTGAATCCTATGAAAAAAGCGTTTCGTGGCAATTAAACACCCTTTCAGCCTATGCCGTTAATCTAAGCAAGGACATAAGCCATATTGTAGAGCGTTCATTTCAAGAAAATGGTATAAGTTTTTCGGAATTTAAGAACAATAAACACTGCATCTACCAATTGGAAAAACAAGTAAGCCAAGAATTGAAAACAGCCTTACTCATTTCCAAGTCCAGCGGTGCTTTTGTGACCTTTGATATCTCCATGAACGAAGATACCAATAAGCATCCTTTTTCTCGCAGTGGTGTGTATCTGAAAATAACCAATATTAGCTCGGTGAATGATGCCAATCCCACTATTTTTCTCTTTAGAGGTGTGCCATCCATAGCCAGCGACTTTTCTTTTGAATTACACAACCATTGGGACTTGGAATTTGACGTATCTGGTCACGAAAAGGAATTTTTATACCTTGCCACGCACGCCAATAAATTTCCGCCCAAAAGCTACTTTTTAAGCCTCCCCTTCCAATTTAAAAATACCTGGGAAAAGGCCCTGCTCATGACCACTCCCATCGTTGGTAGCGAGGGCGAATTTTATGGTCTGAGTGGCTTTGAGGTCAGTGGATTACTCTATAACCTTTCACATAGGCATATTATCTCGCCTGCGAAGGATATGGCGGGCATTTTGGCTTGGCAGGGTACAGGCTTTAACCAAAAGCCCGAGTTTCATGTGGACATGGACTTTTCACACGGTGCGGCCCTTCCCCATATGAATGACGAAAAGCCCTTGCGCGTGGAAGAGGGAGAGTATTACAATACCTATCACTATGGGCAAGAAGTCTTTGTGGGACTAGAAAAAGACATGCGTATTTTCCCCGAAACGCTCATGTCTCGCGTGGGGCAATGGAAAGTTTTAGCCCTCTATCCCAAGGCCAAACTTGAGGAACTCATCTTTAAAAATTACGCCATCATATGTGCTTCCATTTTACTCTTTATCTTGGTGACGACAGTTTTGTCGTACTATTTTGTTCATCGCTATGCCACACCCATTCTCAACATTATCCGCAAGGTGAAAAATAGTGAGCACATCACCACGCATATTGATGAATTTGATGAATTAATAGACTTTTTCCGCGCCAAGGAAAAAAAATTGCGGGAACAGTTGGCGTCTACACAGAGCGGCTTGCCACAAGATAAGCTCGAACTTGTCAGCGCTGATATTTCTGCTTACCGTACATTCATTGAACAACTGGAAACATTAACCAAGGCAGAACGCGCCGTATTTGAGCTTTACAGTCAAGGACACACTGCCCATGAAGCAGCTCTGACCTTAAAAGTATCCATCAACACCATACGCACCCATAATAGAAATATTTATGGGAAACTGTATGTTTCTTCTTATAAAGAGCTCATGGTGTACACCAAAATGATGATGGGTAATTCCACAGACGAAGGCTAATCTTCTTTCGCAAACAATCTCATATCAAAAGCACAGCACATCCAATATGCGTATTGTTTTTCTAAAATCATTCAATATGAGCCAATAAAATTTTCTATTTGCTTACAAGAAATCCCTTCAATCTATCAGTCCCCTGTGCTTGATAAGTCAACGTTCATCACGCTGAGCATAGAGCCTTAGAAAGTATTTATAAGACAAGTACGTAGATGACATCTTCCCCTTGAATATAAATACTTTATTAGAAAATTATTTTTTAAAACTGCTTTCTTTGACGATATATATGGATCTATTTTTCACCTCAGAATAGATTTTTGACACATATTCGCTTAACATGCCAATACAAAAAAGTTGAATTCCGCCAAGAAAAGTCACCAAGCATATAAGAGTGGGATAGCCAGCAACGGGTTCACCCCAAAAGACAGTTTTTACAACAGTATAACCTATGAATATAAATGACAGAAAACAAATAATCAATCCAGATATGGCTGCCACATGTAAAGGGGCAGTTGTAAAGGCAAAAATCCCTTCGAGCGAATACTTAAAGAGCCCCCAAAATGACCATGTTGTCTCACCCGCAACTCGCTGAACATTTTTATACTCAAGCCATTTTGTATTATAACCTACAAAACTAAATAAACCTTTAGAGAAGCGATTATATTCGCGAAGCTCAAGTATGGAATCAACCATTGCTCTTGTCATTAACCTAAAATCTCTAGCGCCGTTAACTATTTCAATATTAGAAAAAAAGTTAATGATTTTATAAAATTGATCTGCAAAAAAAGAACGTATTGGCGGTTCGCCATCACGCACAAAACGTCTGGCAGCCACGCAATCGTAGTCTTCATTTTTAATAATACTATACATTTCAATTATCATTTCAAGTGGGTCTTGTAAGTCTGCATCTACAATGGTGACATAATCGCCAGATGCATGTTCAAGCCCTGCAAGCATAGCAGCTTCTTTTCCAAAATTTCTAGAAAAGGAAATATAATGAACTCTGTCATCCTTAGCTGCTAAACTATAAAGCACATCACGTGTTTTATCTCTTGAGCCATCATTCACGCAAATAAGTTCAAATGTAACAACGTCTTCCATTTCCTTGGCTAGCTTTAAAAAAGCTTCATAAAAAAAGGGAAGAGATTCTTCCTCATTATAGCAAGGAACAATAAGGCTTATTTTTTCGTTCATTGCTCACTCCTTTTCAACTGTAACACGTTGAAATATATAAATACAAAAAGGCTAAGATTACAATACTTTTTCCACTGCTAAGAGCAAGTGGACATTGGCTAGCACCGCTCAAAAGGTTTGTAGTAGTGCCCTACACCACTGTCAAAGCTAAAATACCTTTACTCTATTCCCAAAGATGCCTAACTTTCGTTTAAACACTAAGTCTTTACAGGAAAAAGATGTCTCAAAAGAACACCTCCCTGCTAAGATTCATGAAGGTGGTACTTTTCTCTTCAGAATGTAAAAAAACTAATAAAGTGCAGCTTTATCATTTCGTCTTGGCAGAATTGCGTTTTAAAACATATTGAGCAGCTTTATTATCCAAAATAACAACTATCAAATCATCATGAATAAAACAAGATTCTCGTGCAGGATAAGGCCTACGAGAAATGGACATTTCCGCAGCCTTAATAAGCTCGGGTGTTAAAATAGAATGCTCCCCAAGCATATTTTTAGTCCGTATATATGGCGTCAAAAGCGGAAAAACCAATCCTTGAGGGTAAGATTTTGTTATGGTATTGCCAGCAAGTGAAGCTCCATACATTTCAGCATCTTTAAATTCCAGTTCATTAAATATGGGAGCTTTTCCTAAAAGAATAAATGTATATTCCTTGTCAGGATCAAAATTATCTAAACTTTCAACTCTATAAATAACTCTGTTTACAAGCGAAAAGTCATACTTATTTTGCTGGGCAAAGTAGTATTGTGCTTTCAAATCTTGCACCACAAACGAAAGTAAAATAATAATTCCTAACACATAAGAGAAACGCTGTAATATTTTGTTTTGCGAAAGGAGAAGAATCAAAAAAGCGAACAAGTAAATGTAAGACAGTGACGTTGCTAAAAGCCTAAAAGTATAAGGAGAGAAAGTAACTATGAAAGATTGAATTTGACTCAAAACTAACATTGCGGCTAAAGAAGTAGCCACAAGCAACGTTTTTACATGCGTATTTGTATTCTTTTTATCAGTAACAGCGCGGTATATTATAACTATACACCCGCTTAATACTATACCCAAAAGTAAAATCTTCAAGCTTTTGGGGAAAAAGGGTTGCGAATACCAAAATTGTAAAAAAGATTGCGATATTACAGAAAAAATTCTTTCAGCAAAGCTTAAATCATTCACTTCAAGTTGGTAAGCTGATGATCTAATTAGATTCAACATTCGCAATATAGTAACAGAAAGAAAATAAAGCAAAGCCCCCAGTAATAAAGCACAAGAGCTTGGAATTAAAGTACGTATAAGTTCCAACAGCTTATTCTTGGAACCATCCCACTTAATCAGCTGTAAAATCACAACCCCCGTCCAACAAACGGCTGCTGTTTGAATCGATGACTGATATGTAGCTAAGCCAATAGTTGTTAAGATAACGCCTAGTATGAAATAATTACGCTTACCTGTGGAGCTGAAAATTATCGCCAAAATCATACAGAGTTGCGCAAAAGGGAAAGAATCTGCTTGCCAATGAAAAAAGTAATGATCCATTGAAAATGGGATGAGTGAAATAAATAGTGCACCAGCAACATATTCCAGTAAATTTGCTTTCTCTTTATACCACAGATACACAGCAGCCATACCGGCGCCAATATGCATTACAAAGGCCAAAAGGGTAATAACCACAGGGATCAGCTCAAAGCCTCGTACTGCGTAGAGAAAAGGAAGAAACCACCGTCCTATTCCGCCGCCACTTGTATAGGCAATGCCAGGCAAATAGCCTAGGTCATGATCACCAAGAGGCATCTGCGCAAGCTCCGGAAGATACACGAGGAAGTTTATTATAAAAGCTATCGTAAAGGCTTTAAGTAGTAATCTTACAAAGTCCTTGGATAATGCATTGTGTTCCATAGAGTCTGTCCTTTTATACGCAGTTAAAAACTTTAATCATAATAGTAGCTTGATTTTTCTAAAAAAATCGACATACATCAAGCGTGTGCGTTTTCATATAACAAATAAATTCAAGAGTAAAGCTACAAAAAGACATTAATCACTGTATTGAGTCAAACAACTTCAACAGTAACCCTTAAAGCATATATACTGCCTTTCAAGTAGGTAGAAGCACAGTGACAAAGAACTTACACGGAAGTTTCAGAATTATAGCAATTTGTAATACTATACTTTCTTTAGTGAAGAACCGTCTTATTGCCCCTATCTTTGGTGAAGAACCGTAATGAGCTAACGAACACAGAAGGGAATAAAAAAAAGCTAACCATAAAAATGACTAGCTTTTCTTCAAGTAAAAAACTTGGTACCCGGAGCCGGACTTGAACCGGCACAGCCTTGCGGCCGAGGGAT